>CAKVJE010000031.1 GCA_934754735.1 uncultured Candidatus Melainabacteria bacterium | reverse complement strand
AATTATAACTAAACACAAGGAGATATATTATGAGTAAACGACTAGACGGGTCTTCATTATTTTCCGGTATTAATTCAGGATTGACAAATTCGTTTTCTTTATTATCAAGTCAGTATAGTGATGGGCTGACGCTGGAAAACATTAATAAAGCACTTACTAATACAAATGTAACAAATACAACTTATGGTTCTACTTTTGCATCATATTTGAGTTCAAATTTCAATGGTATTGATAAAAATGGTGATGGTACAATTTCAGCTGATGAAATTCAAACTTTGATGAATAATATGGCAACGCAAGGTCTTACTCGAGAACAAATTATGTCTTTAGGCGCATCATCAGGTATGAGTACATCTTTGCAAGAAACTGTTTTAAGCCATTTTGATGATATTGATGCAAACCATGACGGCAAAGTTACTAATCAAGAAATAAGTGCTTATGGTGTAAATTCTGATATTCAAAAACAAAAAATTGCAGATACTAATAGAGTTATCAACAATATGTCATTGTATTATGGTGATGACTTAACTGAGTATGAAGGAAGTATGTTAGATTATCGCTATTTGAGTGATGATGAGAATTCTTAACTTAAAATGGGAAATGGGAAATAAAAATTTTGAGGATGACTTTATGCCATCCTCTTATTTTATTCGTCCTTAAAATTTCCCTGTGCTATAATTTTGTTATGGCAGACAAAATTACAATTAAGGGTGCGAGAGAGCATAATTTAAAAAATGTATCGTTAGAAATTCCTAAAAACGAATTGGTCGTTTTTACGGGAGTTTCGGGTTCAGGAAAAAGCTCGCTGGCTTTTGATACAATTTTTGCGGAAGGTCAAAGACGTTATATAGAAAGCCTTTCAACTTATGCACGCCAGTTTTTAGGACAAATGGATAAGCCTGATGTGGATTATATTGACGGACTTACTCCGGCAATTTCTATTGACCAAAAATCTACAAGCAATAATCCGCGCTCTACCGTTGGAACAGTTACAGAAATTTATGATTATCTACGTCTTTTGTACGCTCGTGTTGGGACGCCTTTTTGTCCTAAATGCGGAAAACCGATTAAACCGCAAACGATTGATGAAATAGTAAACAGTATTTTAAAACTTGAAACAGGAACAAAAATCCAAATTCTTGCGCCAATTGTAAAAGGTAAAAAAGGAGAATTTTTATCTTTATTTGAAGAATTAAGACAAGAAGGTTTTGTTCGTGTAAAAGTAGATGGCGAAATTTATAACCTTGATGAAGACGAAATTAAGCTTGCTAAGACTAAAACTCATACAATTTATGTTGTAGTAGACAGAGTTGTTATAAAGCCGGAAGCAAAATCTAGAATTGCAGACAGCGTTCAAATCGCGTTAAAAAAGGCGGACGGCGTTGCAACAATTGATGTTATCGGCGGTGAAGAAATAATTTACAGCGAAAAACTAGCTTGTCCTGATTGTAATTTGAGTTTTGAAGAATTAACTCCGCGTATATTCTCTTTTAACGCGCCTTACGGCGCTTGCGATAAGTGTGGCGGGCTTGGTGTTGATTTTAAAATTGATCCGGATTTAGTTGTGCCTGATAAAAACAAATCCATAAAAGAAGGTGCAATTTATCCTTGGAGTAAATCATCAACAGGATATTATGACGACGTAATAAATGCGGTCTCAGCTGAATACAAAATTGATTTGAATATCCCGTTTAAGGATTTACCTGCTGAACATCAAACAATTATTTTATATGGTTCAGAAGAACGTATTCCAATGCGAATCAGAGAATTTGGAACTAAACGCTATCGTACAACTTTACAAAAATTTATCGGTGTAATTCCGTTTTTGATGAAACATTACAATCTTGAGAGCGAATATTGGAAAGCTGAAATTGAAAAATATATGATAACAACTCCTTGCGAAAAATGCGGTGGTTCAAGACTTAAGCCGTTTCCACTTGCAGTTAAAATAAACGGAGTTAATATCTATGAATTTTGCTTGATGCCGATTGATAAAGCTTATGAATTTGTAAGTGAGCTTTATTTAACACTCAGCGATTTTCAAATGAAAATCGGTAAACAAATTTTAGACGAAGTTCGCGCAAGATTAAAATTCTTGTGTGACGTAGGTTTGAACTATTTGAACCTTGCACGTACATCCGGAACACTTTCCGGCGGTGAAGCGCAAAGAATCAGACTTGCAACCCAAATCGGAAGTGGACTTTCAGGCGTATTATACGTTTTGGACGAACCTTCAATCGGCTTGCACCAACGCGATAACGATAGATTGATTAAAACCTTGATTAAACTCAGAAACATGGGCAATTCACTTATTGTTGTTGAGCATGATGAGGACACAATCAGAAATGCAGATTATATTGTTGATATAGGTCCAAACGCTGGTGTTTTCGGCGGAAATGTTATTGCTCAAGGTGGTGTTGAAGATATTATAAAAGCACCAGAGTCCATTACTGGCAAATATTTGAGCGGTGAATATAAAATCCCTATCCCTGAAAAAATCAGAGAGGGTAACGGTCAATATTTACAAATCAGAAACGCATTTAAAAATAATTTAAAAAATATTGATTTAGATATTCCATTGGGCAAAATAGTTGTACTTACAGGTGTTTCAGGTTCTGGGAAATCAACTTTGATGCAAGAGTTGATTTATGAATATGCAGTACATAAACTTAGAAAAAACAAACCAAAACCTCAAGGTGTAGACGAAATTTTGGGATTTGAAAACCTTGATAAGATTATTGATATTGACCAGTCACCAATAGGCAGAACTCCGCGTTCAAATCCTGCAACTTATACGGATGTATTTACACCAATTAGAGAGCTTTATGCAAAAACTAACGAAGCAAAAATGCGCGGTTACAAACCCGGAAGATTTAGCTTTAACGTAAAAGGCGGAAGATGTGAAGCATGCTCAGGCGATGGTGTTTTAAAAATCGAAATGAACTTTTTGTCTGATGTTTATGTAAAATGCGATGTTTGTAAAGGAAAGCGCTATAATAACGAAACTCTGGAAGTTAAGTACAAAGGCAAAACGATTGCAGATGTTTTAGAAATGAGCGTTAAAGAAGCGTATGAATTCTTTGAAAATATTCCGCAAATTGCAAACAAGCTAAAAACACTTAATGATGTAGGTTTGGATTATATAAAACTTGGGCAAAGCGCTACAACACTATCAGGCGGTGAAGCACAAAGAATTAAGCTTGCAGCAGAACTTAATAAACGCGCAACAGGCAAAACCTTGTATTTGCTCGATGAACCGTCTGTCGGTTTGCACTGGCATGATTTGGATAAGTTAATTAAAATTCTCCAACAACTTGCCGACAACGGTAACACAATTTTAATTATTGAACACAATTTAGACTTAATTAAAGTTGCCGATTATATTATCGACCTCGGGCCGGAAGGCGGAAACGCAGGCGGAGAAATTGTTGCTTGCGGAACACCTAGAGAAGTTTCAAAAAATCCAAATTCGCATACCGGAAGATATTTGAAACCGTTTTTTGAAAAGTAGACTTATTTTTGGTAAATATCCTCTCCTGTTTCTCTAGGAGAAGATATCAAAATCTTTTAACTAGCTTATTCCGTTCGTTCGCCTAATTCTTTATCCATAAGGAATAGAGATGTTTTATCATCGCCAAAAAGTTCAAGGCGTTTGATAATATCTTTTACAGTCTGTTCTTCTTGAATTTGCTCTGTAATAAACCAATCAATAAATGCTAGAGTTGTTCTGTCGCATTCCTCTTCTGCAGCTTTTGCTATTTTCATAACTGATGAAGTAATGCATTTTTCGTGTTCATAAATATGATTAAATATGGAAGTGATGCCGTTAAATTCAAATTCAGGAGTTTTAATTTGTTTTAATGTAACAAAACTGTTTCTTTCAATTAAATAATCGAATAATTTTAAACCGTGTTCAACTTCTTCTTTTGCTTGAACTTTCATCCAAGAAGCAAAACCAAATAAGCCCAATTCTCTTAAATATGCAGACATAGAAAGATATAAGTAACCGGAGTAAAACTCTTTATTAATTTGTTCATTTATTATGTTATTAATTGTTTCACTAATCATTTCTGTCCTCTCCCCATAAACCATGTATATTACAGTATTCAATTGCTTCAATATTATCGCTTGTATAGCTAATATCAATTTCCGGCGTTTCTTCCGGATGAAGGTATTTTATATGAACTTCTTTATTGTCTTTGTCCAAAACTTCTATAAATTGAATATAATGTTCCGGAATCATTGGATGACTGATTACCTGAACAAACTTTTTATCATCTCTAAATTCGGTCTTAGGTGCGTGCTTTTCACCAAGTTCAGATTTGTCGTGTTGCGGTATTTGTAATGTCATTGGCTGATTGCAGCAAACTAGTTCTCCTGCACCATTTAAAATGACTTGTACAAGATTTCCGCAAATCTCGCATTTGTATAGTTGTAATTTTTCGGTAGACATTGATTTTCCTTTCTGGCTTTTTCTTCGTTGTTAAGAAAGAATTGATTTGGAATTAATTTGGAGTTGAAAGTTGAAAATGGAAAGTTGAAAGATGTATTAAATATATTTAATGTTTAACAAGGTTTATAAGGAACAATAGCTAAAACGAACTTATTCACTTATTCACCTATTCACTTATTGACTTTTCAAACAACTTTCAATTTTTAACTTACAAAATTATTTTATCCGTTTAACGCATATTAACATTGTCCAAGTCGGCAATTTGTGCTACTATTCTTTGTATGGATAATTTTTTTTCAACAAATTCGCAAGCATTTAATAATGCGCAAAAGCCACAAGATAATTCGCTAAATTCTCAGTTTGATAATCTTAAAGATAATTATGAACAAATTTTTATAGAAGCTGCTGAAAGCATTAGGCGTGAGGTAAATCAATTCAAACCGGAAAATCCTTGTGAAAAATGTACGGTTAAGGATTGCAAAATCGAAAAGAAGGATGTATTTACTCCTTATCCGATGAATTGTGAATACAGAGAATGGCAATTAAAGATTTTGACATTCTTAGCAGGTGATTACAGGCAGAAACTTAAAGTTGTTTACAAAAATATGATGGATAAGAAAAATAACTATTCTTGTAACAAGTGTGCTGCTTGCTGTAAACTTGCAACAAGTGAATATTCTTATGCTCAGCTTAAACAAAGAGCTATGCGAGGTGATAAATTTTCGCAAGATTTTGTGTCTGTATTTGTACCTTATGAATCGGATGAAGATGCAAAAAAAGCTAATCCGGAATACTTTGAGCTTTTGAATAAAATTGTAGTTGAAGATAAAATTTACTACTATTATTGTCCGAAACTTTCTGGAAATCTTTGTTCTGATTATGAAAATCGACCTGATATTTGCAAAGATTTTCCACATAATCCGCTTAAACTCTTGCCCTCTGAGTGTTCTTTCAATGCTTGGAAAAATGAAATTGCGCATGAAGCGATGTTATTGAAGGCAAAAGTCGATATCATAGAATTTTATAAGGAAAAATTACAATAATGATTTTAGCAGGCATGAAACTGGAAGAGCTTGAAAACTTGATGGCAGAAATGAATGCAACAAAATTTCGAGCAAAACAAATACATAATTGGATTTATTCAAAATCTGTGTCAACAATTGATGAGATGACAAATCTTTCTAAAGATTTTAGAGAAGAATTGAAAAAAATTGCAAGTGTAACTGATACCAAAATCAAGGTTAAACAAGTCAGCAAAGACGGTACAATTAAGTATTTGGTTGAATATCCCGACGGAGAATGCGTTGAAACCGTTTTGATGCGTTTTGATAACCGTGCAAATTTAACTGCTTGCGTTAGTTCTCAAGTTGGTTGCGCTGTAAATTGTTCTTTTTGTGCAACTGGAAAAGGCGGATTTAAACGAAATTTAACTTACAAAGAAATTATAGAACAAGTTTTAACAATTCAGCGTGATACAGGTTTGAAGGTTACAAATATTGTATTTATGGGTCAGGGAGAGCCGCTTTTGAATCTTGATAATGTGTTGAAAGCACTTGAAATATTTAATGATGATTTTCAAATCGGCGCAAGAAGAATTACAATTTCTACAAGCGGAATTATTCCTGGGATAAATCGTTTAGCAGATTTGAGTTTGCAATCAACTTTGGCTATTTCTTTGCATGCACCAACTCATGATTTGAGAAAAGAAATTATGCCGATTGAAAACAGATATCCGCTTCCTGAACTCAAGAAGGCGCTTTTGAATTATGTTGAAAAAACAGGACGTAGAATTACGATTGAATATATTTTGATACACAAATTCAATGATACACAGCCTGTTGCAAAAGAATTGGCGCACCTTTTAAAAGATTTGAAATGTAATGTGAATTTGATTCCGTATAATTCGGTAATTGAAAATGATTATAAAAAGCCTTCAAATGGCGATATTATGAAGTTTAAGTATTTGCTTGAACATTCCGGTAAAAAAGTTACCGTAAGACTTGAACGCGGCGCCGATATTGACGCAGCTTGCGGGCAGTTGAGAGGGAAACAGAAATAAATACTAAATTGATTGCTTCGGACTATTCGTCCTTGCAATGACTTAGCATGTGATTACAAGTGTGGCGTCATTCTGAACCCGATTAGGGTGAAGAATCCAGCTTATAGACAACTGCTTTTTTAACCATTTAAGAGAGAAAAAACATGAACAACATTTTTCAAAAAAACATAAACGCGCTTGCGCAAAAAAATGAAGCTCTTGCTAAAAAACTTCTAACTTATATTCCGACAGAAGTTCCTGAATTGAAGCAAGAAAATGGAGCTTACAATCTTTTTTATAAAAATTTGTATTTACATAATCCGCAAAATCCGCTAGGAGAAGCTCAAGAAATTTTTGCAATGGCAGAAAATTCACCGATTGCAATACATTTAGTTTATGGATTAGGTTTAGGTTATCTATTTCAAGTTGCAAGTTTAAAATCTCAAGGTACGGTTATTTTGTATGAACCTGATTTGAACATAATGAAAATAGCATTTACTTTGGTTGATTTTTCTAATGATATTTTGAAACGTAATGTTTTTATTACTGATAATTTAGACCAAGTCGGTAATTATATTTATACCCGTTCAAACACAAAAAATACGCCATTATTACTTACTACTACAGCATATAGGGAATTAAATTCCGATGATTTTGTAAAAATAGTAGAAGAATTACAGCGTATAGTTGGAATGTTTGGACTCGATTTAAAATATACAAAGCAACGCTTTTATGGGCTTACGTTGAGTTTAATCAACAATATTCCTAATTTGCTAAGTGAAATTCCTTTTGCGGAACTTAAAAATCGTTGTGTAGGAAAAACTGCAGTCGTTGTTTCAGCAGGCCCAAGTTTAGATAGAGATATTGAAGTCTTGAAAAAATATCGCGACAAATATATTTTGTTTGTGGTCGGAACTGCAGCAAAAACTGTTTTTGCACATGGTATAAAGCCGGATTTTGTTTGTATTATTGAATCTTACGATGCTTCAAAACAACTCGCAGGATTAGATTTAAGTGATATTAATTTTATAACGGAACCTACAGCGAATAAAAATTTAAGAAATTTTAAATTTAAACAAACCTATTCACATGTTGCGGCAAATCTTCCTGTTAACGCCTTGTGGAATGAAATAGCGGATATTGATTTGCAAGAATATTGGTCAAAAGGTACTGTTTCATATACTTCATTAAATTGCGCAAGGATACTGGGTTGCTCTAAAATAATTCTAGTAGGTCAAGATTTAGCGTATATTGAAGGTCAATGTTACAGCAAAGATTCTGCATATAAGGATTTGGAATGCCGATTTAACAAAGAATTCAATAGTTGGGAAATTGTAGCAAGAGATTTTGAACATTATGCGCAGTCTTTAAGTAATTCTCCTGATGCAGAAATAAGAAAACGAGTTGCAATCGAACGACTTAAGAATTTAAACTCAGCTTTATATTATGTAAAAGGTGTTAATGGTGATATGATTCCTACAGAATCTGTTTATGCCGCGTTTATTAAGCCATTAAGCGAATATACACAGCATTTTAATGATAGAGAATATATTAACGCGTCTTTAGTTGGTGCTCAAATTGACGGCTTTAAAAATATGGCGTTAGAAGACGCTCTAAAAAACTCTGAAACAATTGAAGAACGAGATTTTTCTGTCGATTATAAATATGATGTCGAAGCTATTAAACAAAAACTAATAAAGCAAAAATCAAGTCTTGTTGAAGCTTGTAAAATGCTTGACGTAGGACTAAGACAAAGTAATTCTTTAAAAAATGATTTGAATAGAGCGCGTAGTGTAAATGCTGATATTTTAAAATCTTTGAAAAAGATTTCTATGAATTATTTAGATTTAAGTTCAAATTTTGCAGATAAGAATAAGATTTATGATTTTATAACGACAAGTGTAAAATTGGATTTAGATTACGAAATGAAAATGATGCGCGAATTTACGTTTGAATCAGTCTCAAATATTAATGAAAAGTTGTTCGAATATTATGATGTTGCACTAAAACGTGTAAACAGGGTTGACACTAATTTAGCTAAAGTTATTGAGGAGATATAATGAAAGTTTTAATTCAAAGGGTGAAAAAGGCTTCTGTAACAATAGAAAATAAACTTTTTTCAAGTATTGATAAAGGGATTTTGGCTCTTGTCGGAATTGAAAAAGGCGATAGCTTAGAGAATATTCAGAAAATGGCAAAAAAGATTGTTAATTTGAGAATTTTTGCTGATGAAAATGATAAGATGAATTTATCTCTTCAAAATATAAATGGAGAAATGCTTATTGTTTCACAATTTACACTTTGTGGAGATTGTAAAAAAGGTACTCGTCCAAGCTTTGATAAGTCAGCATCTCCTGAAATTGCGAACGAACTCTATGAGGCGTTTATAAAAGAAGTTGAGTCCTATGGAATAAAATACGGAACCGGACAATTTGGCGCAATGATGGATATTGAATTAATTAACGACGGGCCTGTTACTTTTATGCTGGAAAATTAAAAACAATCCCTTGCATTTTATGGTAAAATATTATCAGAGGAGAGTAGCATGGAATTTATTAATCTTATAATTACGTATTTAGTTAATTTTATAGAACATATTATTACTATAATGGGTCCTTGGGGAATTAGTTTGCTTATGGCAGTAGAATCTTGCAATATTCCGCTTCCAAGTGAAGCTATTTTGCCGTTCGCAGGTTATATTGTTAGCAAAGGGGAAATGAACATTCATATAGCAGCTTTTGCAGGTGCATTAGGTTGTATAATAGGTTCAATTCCATCATACTATTTAGGTTTCTTTGGTGGAAGAAAATTTGTAGAAAAATATGGAAAATATTTTTTAATATCGCATAAAGACTTGGAGGAAGCTGATGCGTGGGTTGACAAATATGGTGATTGGGCATTTTTCTTTTGTAGAATGCTACCTGTTGTGAGAACGTTTATTTCACTTCCAGCCGGTATTTTAAGAGCCAGAAAACGTATCTTTTTTACACTAACTTTTTTGGGTTCTTTAATTTGGAGTTACATTTTAGTTTATGTTGGTGTAAAAATGGGTGAAAACATGGAAGCGTTTAAACATATTTGGCATAAGTTTGATGTAGCTATTGTTGTTATTTTTGGTATTTTGGGATGTTTATATGTTTACAAACATTTCAAACACCTTAAAGAATCTTAATATTTCGAATAAAATGTAGCAATTTTTAGAATTCACAGCTTTTACTTTATTGTGTGTTACACAAGCAGAAGGTAAATGTTATGATTAATTCGTCTAACGTCAATTTTAAAGCTAGTCTTGTTTCCAAAACAACAGTACTCAAAAGAGCAGAGAATTCTTTCAAAACGATTCCGCAAGAAGCTTCTTTTATAAAACTTAGTCTAAATAATTCATACGATAAAAAAGCGCTAAAAGATATTAAACAGTCTTGGCAACATCCATTTGCAGAAAGTATGTATTTTGACTTCGTAGATTATTTAAAGCATATTGAAGAAGGTAATATTTTTGCTCTTACAACCCAAAATAAAGGTTTTAAGAACGTCGACCCAGAAAAAGTATTAGGCTTAGTTGAGGTTTTACCAAATGGTAAGACAGGGCAGGGTATCTTCTTAGATTATATATTAAAAGCGCCGAAAAATATTCAAGCAAAAATGGGTGATTTTTGTAAAATTGGTGAGACTATGTTGAATAATCTGAAAAATTTTTATAAAGGAGAAAAAATACTCCTTTTCTCTTTATCAGATGATAGTATTCAAGAATTTTATAGACGAAATGGCTTTAAACAACAGGAAATTGGTAGTAATTTGTTTATATATAAACCAACATCAAAATAGCGAATTGTTATTTTGGTTAAGCATATAATATGCTTTATAAAAAAAGACATCAAACGAGAGTCTTTTAATAGGTCGGAACTAGCCAACAATGTTCAAATTTATTATGAAAAATATTACAAATTTGCATAAGTAATGATAATTTATAAAATTAATTGTAAAAATGAAGATATGAGAAATGCTCAAAGAACAGTAGAACTCAATACAGAATTATAAGATGCAGGTATTATTTGTATGGTGCACACATTTTAAAATGCTTGTATTAAAAGCTTTAATTCCTGTTTTAATCTTCTTTATTTATTTTAAGACTCAGCAATAAAAGTATTAAACATGATATCTTTTACGATTATTCGCATTACCAATTTTCTAAAATAGTTTTTCGTTCCATCGGGTCAAGGTCTGCAATTTTATTATCTTCATAGTATGAATCATTTTTTTGGTGAGTTGTTGAAATTTCCTCAAAATTTTGAAAATTAAAATCTCGAATTCTATTTTTTGATATTTTGGAAACAAAATGTAAAATTTACTATATTTTTCATCCAACTTAAGTTGCTTCATTGAAACAATAATGTCTTCTAAAAGATAACTTGGAACAAGTTAAACTAAACAAGCCAATCATCCAAAATAATCACACCATCTGTTCTAAGCAAACCACTCAGCTATTTACATAAATGTAAAAAGACAGTCGGTTTGATGATTTTGAACAGAGAGTTTGAGTATTTTAGCAAAAAAAAAATTGTTCGTGTTTTTAATTAAATATGAAAGTAAAGTTATTAAACAATAATCAAAATTACAGTTTTAAAGGATATGACGTTACTCGTCTAAAAGGTTTTTATATGCAAGGAATTAATACACCTGCAGAAAAAAAAATTTTTAATGAAATGACAAAAATTGCAAAAGAAGAACATTTAGATTTGTTTATAAACCAAAATAATACGAAAATATCAAAAAAAATATCAGAAAATTTAACTTCCGACCTTAAACTTTCAATATGGGGACAGGACAGAAAAGCATTTGTAAGGCAAAAAGGAGTTGATACTATTTTAGAGAATACTAAAGAAAAAGTTTTATGCTCATCAGTATTTTCTCCAATTGGTAATTATAAAATTAAATCTGAAAAATTCATGCCGCGTGGTGGAAATTATTATATTGGATATAAAGACAATGACGAAAAATGGGCAATTGTAAATTCAACAGAAATCTATGATCAATCTTCTTTTGACAAGTTTGGAGATAAACCGACTATTGAACTTTTTTCTAAATTATTAGATATTAAGCCTCAAAATGTATTTACTATAAATGAATTTTTTAGAGATATTGATGAAGTTATACGTCCGATAGGATATCCATATGTACTTGTAAATAATTTCAGTGAAAATTTGAAAAATATTGATATACTGGAAAAGAAATTTCCTAATAGTAAAGAGCTTATAGCAAAACTTCGAAATTATTCTACTTCGCAACACATAGAAAACCATTCTGAGATGTTAAAAAGTTACGGTTTTATTCCAATAAATATAGGAGGTTTTTATTTTGAAAATATTAATTTTATAAATGCTTTAGCATTTATAAATAAAAATAATAAAATTTCGTATATAACAAATTCAACTAAAGGTTCATGTCCAGAATTAGAATATTTAGAAACATTGTTTGAAAAAGATTTAAAAGCAAAAGTAAAAAATATTGAAAAAATTCATTTTGTTTCTGGAGGCACAAAAGAAAAAGCCCAAAAGAATAATAATGACATATTTACAGTAACATTTCCATCACGAGGTTTTGAATATGATAATTCAATAATGGATATACTTGCTGATCGGTTAGGTGGAATACATTGTATGACTGCTGAAATACCGATGTAAGTAAGTAGATAATGGCTTAAAAGTAAGTAGGGTGCAATTTTTTGCACCAAAATTACATCCACCTCTGACCGTTATAAGAGTAAAGTGAGTAATTTGGAATTGAGATAGTCAATCGACTTCCGACAGCCTGTAATTTAGTGTTGTTGGGGTAGAAACCCCAACTTACGTTTTAAAAACTTCCAACCAAACTACTCAAAAAATACAATAAATTTTATATGCTTTTCTTAAATAACAAATAAAAAAGACTCTCTTTTGAGAGTCTTTTAATTGGCTGGGACGGAAGGATTCGAACCTCCGAGATGGCTGGACCAAAACCAGCTGCCTTACCACTTGGCGACGTCCCATCGCAATTACTATATTACAATATCAAGATTTTATGTCAAGGAAATTTTTCAAATAAAAAGCTAAACAATTTTATGTTTAGCTTCGGTTAAGAAAAGAAAGATTATATGACTATTTAAATTATGCTCTACTTTGTTGCCACAACCAATCACCTGCAATTGCAAGTGCTGCACCTGCCCAAGCCCATTTCTTATTGAAAGCACTTTTTTCAGCAAACCATTTAGCTCCTTTTTCAGATACAGTTGAAACCACTGAACCCGTTACACCTTTTGCAGCTGATACAGCTGTTGGTAAAGCTACAGCTCCGATTGCGGCAGCTGCTGCTAATTCAGTTCCTTTTTCAGCGTAAGCTCCAATCTTTTCCATTCTGTCTTTACCAGATTTATTATCAACCGGAGTTCCAAATACATAGCTTATAGTTTCTTCAGAATATTTATCGTGATAATCTTTACCGTGGAAGTTTTTCCAGAAGCCATGCTCAAATGCTGTTTCACCATATTTTTTGATATCGTTTCTCAAACTAACGATTTCACCTCTGTCTTTTGAAACAATTTGTGTATAAAGATTTTCAATATAATTAGTTACGCTGTCAGCCGGATTCATTCTACTAGCATTTGCTTTAAAATAATCGCTGTATTTTGTATAAAGTGCTTGTTTTGCTTCATCAAATGCTTGACAAATACCATCAGCATCACCTTCTTTAACTTTTACAGCTAAGTTTTGAATGCTTTTGTTAATAGAGGCGTCAACCATTGCCTTTTCAAAAATTGCTCTGTCTGTATCTGAAAAAGCAACTGTTTGATTTTGTAATTGTAAATTATGCATTGTGCCGGCATGATTTAACTTATCAATTTCAATTTGTTGTTGAGCTTGATTCATTTCACGCATATATGATGCCATAAATGTTGGATTGTACATTCCGCCCATCATTCCCATTGCACCCATTGTGCCGTAAGGAGAACAAAGCTCACCCATTCCATAAGAACCAGCTAAGCCCATCGTAGTCGGATCATAATATGAACTATAAGTGCTTGAACCACCTAGTCCAAATGTTCCTAATCCGTTAATTCCTGTTATGCCATAACCAAGCATAATGACCTCCTACTATTAATCTTTATTTTTTAACCTTACATATTAATAAAGTATTTTTACTTTTAAAAATTGATAAATTTTAAAGCAATCTTAACAAAACTTTACAAATGTATAAAAAGTGCATAACTAATACTGTTCAATTTACATTTTGTATTTTGGGTTCGTAAATCGCTGTATAGTTAAAATTAATTGTTTTGTAGTGGTATATGTAAAATAATCAATAATCCATTATTGAGTCAAGGTTAGATTTGCTTCCTTTAGTCTACAAGTCCGCCTAAAGCCATAACGTCCTCGTATTCTGCTCCAGCTTCCAACATTTCTTCTGCAGAAAATCCAAAAAGAGTAATCGTATCAAGTACATCTGCTTTATTATTTATATTTTTAATAACAGATTCTAATGCTGATTCGCGCGTCATATATTGAAATCTATCATTAATTCCCTTTTTTAAGCTTCTTTGTTTGGCTTTTCCCATAATTATTCAGCCTCTCTTTCAAAAGCCAAAAGCGCCGCACCAATCATGCCCGAATAATTTCCGGCCGTTGCAAGACGTATTGAGGTTGGAGAAGTTACAATATCATTGTTAACAATTTCTTCCATTTTTTTTACATCAACAAACTGTGCCATTGAACCTGAAAAAACGATACAATCCGGATCAAAAAGATTTACCAATCCGTTAACGCCAATTGTAATATCATTTATCCAGCGGTCAAAAACTTCTTGCATTTTTTTATCACCATTTTTAATTCCATCTATTACATCATAAGTTGTAACATTCGGATTATTCAACATTTCTTCTGCATCAACTTTTAAAGCCGTTCCTGACGCGTAAGCTTCAAAACAATCCCAACTACCGCAAGAGCATTTTCTACGCTTATCAGGATACATTTTAAAGTGCATTTCACCGGCAGCACCTGATTTTCCTTTTAAGAGTTTATTATTTATAATAATACCTCCGCCAACACCGGTACCTAATGTCAACATTACAGAAACACTTGTACCTTTTGAAGCGCCTATTTTATATTCAGCCCAAGCCGCTGAATTAGCATCATTTTCTAAAAATACTTTCTTTCTAGAGCTTAATTCTTGAAAATTTATAGAAGAATAACCACTTACAAGATTTCCTGTAGAGCCATTCACCGCAGTGTTTTCATTGTTTACAGCTCCAGCTGTAGAAATTGCAATAATATCCACTTCGTCTTCAAACTTTGTAATTTGCGTTTTCAATACATCCAAAATACCTTCAATAGTTTTTGGCGTATGGAATTTATCAATTTCAGAAATAATTTTTCCGCTTTCATCAATAATACTGCTATAAATTTTAGTTCCGCCAATATCAAATGCTAAAGCTTTTTTCATACTATTTTCCTTCAATAAATCTTTTTGTAATGAGTTGTGGTCTGGTAATTGCTGAACCTATAACAACACAATGCGCACCGAGTTCAAACGCTTTTTTTACTTCTTCCGGAGTCCAAATTCGTCCTTCCAAAATTACAGGTTTGTTAACCGTCGCAACAAGCTTCTGCAATAATTCGTAATCAGGTCCAAGTGTAGGTTCTCCAGATTCCATTGTATAACCGGCAAGAGTTGTCGAAATTATATCAGCGCCTAATTTAGCACAATTAATACCTTCTTCTAATGTCGAAATATCTGCCATAGCAAGCCTATTAGCATTATGAATTGTTGATACAATATCTTCCAAACTACAATTGTCATGCGGACGAGAAGTGCCATCAAATGCTATAATATCAGCTCCGGCTTCAATTAACGCGTTTACTTCTTTTAACCCCGGAGTAATATAAACAATTTCTTTCCAATTTGCAGGAAGTCCGTCCGGTTTAGTCAAACCGATTACAGGAACGCCAAATTCTTTAGCATTTCTAACATCTCTAGCACCTGCAACTCTTAAACCGCCTGCTCCACCGTTAACGCAAGACGCCATCATAGCTTTCATACATTCTTCTTTGTATAAAGGCTCATCCGGCATGGCTTGAGAAGAAACGATAACTTTTCCCTTTAATTTTTCTAAAATATTCATACCATGATTTTAGCATAAAGATAGTGGAGTAGTATTTTAAATTTTAAGCAAAAAATAGGTGCGCATGTGTGCGCACTCTATTAAAAAGAATTTATGATTTTACAGTATCTAAGAATTTTCTGGCACAATCAAACATGGTGGTTACTAAGCCCGAATTTGAGTAAATATTCATGCCAGAAGATTCAAGAACTTGTTTCATTCTCCCTTCCCATATTGAATAAATCTCGTCATCTGGCATATTTAGAGTTTTTCCAATCATTTTTAATTCTTTATAATCAATTGGAACAGGCAAAGCTCCTCTCAAAATATCTACAATATCAATACGTTTTTTACGTGGAAAGGCTTTTAAGAATTGAACAATAGACAGTTTATTTTCTTTTATATAACTTTTTAAAGTTTCAATTGATTCATCAATTAAAATTGGCTCTTGTGGAATTCGATATTCCGAAAACTCCTCCGGTTCAATGTCCATAACAGTTGCAATTCTTTCAATAGTTGTTCCTCGAGTTGAAAAAGGAACTGTCTCATCAATCAAATTGTAAACATACGATAAGGTCACGCCTATCATTTCAGCAAAATCTCTTTTATGCAAAGAATGCTTTTTTAAAAATTTTGCCACTTTTTCAGAACTTTTTTCTGGAATTATTTGTTTCATGATTATTACCTCTCTTATTTTCTCCTTAATTTGGTTATTTATAAGATACGGTATTGTAAAAAAATTCATAACCCTACTTTTGGTAGCCAAAATGCTTATTTATATAATTTGTAAAATAAGAACTTGTTTTCTAGTTCTTATTTTAATACTTTGCATGCGATTTTAATTTTGTTATAATTTATGTATGGATAATGATATCGAGGCTTTACAAAATATTTTAAAAAATGATCCTTCAAATTTTCAAGCAAGAAGAGAACTTTCTATTTTGCTTGTGAATAACGGTTTTAACGAAGAAGCAGAAGGAAATTTGAGATACTTAATAAAGTATTTTCCAGATGATGCCGAACTTTATTATAATTTGGGCATTGTTTACGAAAAACTTAAAGATTTTGAAAAAGCTCGTAATTGTTATCAAAAGGCGGTCGAACTTTCTCCTCAGGAAGATTTTTATTATAATTTAGGCGATGTTTTAGTTGAACTAAAAGAATGGGATGAAGCTATTTTAGCGTTTCGTAAAGTGCTTGAAACTGACCCAAATGACGGAAACAGCTATTTTAATTTAGGGCTTTGTTATTTTCATAAAGAAGAAAAAAATCTTGCAACGGATTGTTTTCAAAAAGCGGTGTCTATTAATCCAAACGATATATTTGCTTACTTTTATTTAGGTTATATTTATCAAAACGATGGCCTAACGAATTTTGCTATCGAAAATTATCAAAAAGTTCTCGCAATTTCTCCTGATTATAGTTGGGCGTATTTTAATCTTGGTTCAATCGCTTATAAATCAGGCAATATAGAAGAAGCAAAAGAGTATTTATACAAAACCATTGAACATAATTCAAATGATGTTGAATCGTATAAACTTCTTACAAAAATTTGTTTGAGTGAAGGTAATACAGAAGAAATACTTGAAACTCTTCATACAAGATTAGAAAAAGAAGCAAACGGAGATTTATACTATTGTCT
>CAKVJE010000030.1 GCA_934754735.1 uncultured Candidatus Melainabacteria bacterium | reverse complement strand
ACTGATATTAAAGAATTTCTTGCAGAATTTATTAAAAACATTTTGAACGAAATCGTTGGTAATGTTGATTTGAGTGTTATCGAATGAACTTTAAACAAAATCCTCGAACAACTTGGTCAAACTAATTCAAAAATTGATGACTTGAAAGGTACTATTATTAAAATGGCAGAAGACCAATTGAAATTCTTTAATAATATGAATTTAAAGACAGATGAAATTATTGAAGGTATTAAAGGTCTATCTTCTAATCAAGAAGAACAGATTGCTATGTTAAATACATTAACAAATGTATTAAACAAATTATCGGCAGATTTTGGTGAATTTCAAGGAACAACGGTTAATTTACTAAACAATATTCTTGCACAAATTAAATCTGGCGACATGAAGATGGATGATTTGATGGAAATCTTAAAAGCAATTGAATCTGATACTTCCAAGAATGCAGAAACAAGCGGTAAGATTTTAGATGAAGTTGCAAAAGGCAATGAAATTAGTAAACAAATTCTTGAAGCGATTAAGTTGATGAATAAAGAACTTGCTGGCGTAAGCAATGAAGTTAAAAACGGTTTCTTGAATATTGTTACTCAGCTTGTACAACAAGGTGCAAATATGGATGATATTAAGGAATTATTAGACCAAATTAAGGGTGAGGCATCTAAAAATAATGAAATAGCTCTAAAAATTCTTGATGCAATAAAAGAAATGCAAACACAATTAGATGGTGTAAATAATGAAGTTAAAAACGGCTTCTTAAATATCGCAGCTCAGCTTGTACAACAAGGTGCAAGTATGGATGATATCAAAGAATTGTTAAAGCAAATTAAAAATGAAACATCTAAAAATAATGAATTAAGCTTAGCTATTTTAAATGCTATTAAAGATTTGGGGGCAGATGTTTCCGGACAATTGACCGCAATTTTAAAAGCAATTAATCAAGGTAATGGAAAAACCGATGATTTAAAATGTCTATTACTAAAAGTTTTAGAAAACATGGACGCAAATACCAAAGACATTATTAACGCAATGGGTAATATCAAAGTTGACGGCTCTGGCAATGTGGACTTATCAAGTATAGAAAACATGTTAGCGCAATTGATAAAATTAGGTGAACAAAACAATGAGCTTTTATCCGGCATGGATGGAAAACTTGACCTTATTAACGTCACAGGTAAAGCAATATTAGATAAACTAAATGTCGAAGGTCAAAAAGGTGACGAAAGATATGAAAAAACAGAAGCTACATTAAATGAAATTTTAGATGCTCTAAAAAATCAAACAGGCGGTTACGATGATTCTGAATTAATGCAAGTATTGAAAGATTTGTCAAAATTGTTTAACAACAGAATGGACGAATTGCTTGAGGCTATTAAAGACCATGATGTAAATGTTACAGTTGATGTTACCGGCAAAGTTACTTGTGAATGTAACTGCGGAAATGATGGCAAGCACGAAGGCATCTTAGGAGATTTGAATACTATTCTTAAAGCTCCAAGACGTAATATAACCGGTATCTCAGATGTAACAACAGGTAGTAATCAAGGCCCTCGCGGTAAAAAAGTCTTAGTAAACGGCAAAGTTGTAATTCAAGGCAATGACGGTCATACTTACAACTTAAGTGGCAGACGCATAGATTAGTACAAAATTAACACCAAGGAGTAAACAAAAATGACAAATATAGATATTTCAAAACTAACTGGTGATTGGAAAATCTGGGCACAACAAGCAGATAATGAGAGTACTGATACCGTAACTGCAAAAGATAGTAAGATTAACTCAGCTTTTGAAGAAGATTTTATAAAATATAAAGCAAAAGAAGCCGGTAAAACTGACGAAGAAATAAATGCAATTTTTGGCGCAGATTTCAGTCAAACCAGAACGGAAACAACTACTCAACAAGCAAAGACTGCAGAACAAACAAATGCTGCAACTTCCACTAATTCTACAGTTGCATCTAGCAAAAAAGTCAAAGAAGCAATGGAAACATCTGCGATTACAAATCTAGCTAATGCTTTTTCAGGATCTGTAGTTATGGCTGATGACGAAGGTGTATCTTGGGAAGATATGGTTAGCATTGTAGCCGAACAAGCAGATAAGTTGGCGCAAGATAATCAACTGGTTGATGCTGGTTACTATAAATCATTGATTCAGCCTATGCGTGATGTCGCTCAAGCTTTAGGTACAAAAACATTCAATTCTAAAGAAGATATTGAAAAACTTTATGACGAAGTTAAGGATTCTATAAAATCAAATAAAAAAGACCAATTTAAAGATTTTAAATTGAATGTTTTGAAACAATTTGTAGTCGTTGCTGAAACATTCCAAAAACAAAAAGAGTTAGACGATATTAGGCAAGAATACAATACACTTCGTAACACAATGAGTCGAGAAGATGCAATGAAATCTATTAAGAAGAACTCAAAATTTGACGGTTCATATTATAAAGATTTAGTTCATAATTTCGAAAAAACTGTTGTTATGACAGAAGCTCGAAATGAAGCTTGGGCAGCCATGGACAAGCAAAAAGGCAATACAGAACTAACCTCTTATCGAAAAGTTAGAAAAGCTGCCAAAGAAGAACTTGGCGATAATCATGACAAGTACACAAGAAAAGCTTTTAGAGGTGAATTATCGACTGCAGATAGGTTGAAATTTGAGACATCAGCAACAAAAGCGAAAGGCAGAAGCGTCGGCATTGAAAATAAAGTAGCTGTTCAGACTGATAAAGAATATACTTTTGAAGAACTTGCAGATACAGTTAAAAATGACGCTAATGTTCAAAGCTTGTTGCAGGGTGGTTTGATTACCAAAAATGACAATGGAACGTATGATATCAAGCCTCTTGCTGTAAAAATTCGAGATAGAGTTGGAGCAGACTTAGTTGCAAATAAACAGAAAAAGGATTATTATCCGTATTCTGAAGTTGCCAATCTTGTAAACCAAATTGCAGCAGATACAGGTGCCCAATTATCTGATAAAGAAGTCAAGAACCTTATCAAACTTTGCGGCTTCAAGATTGAAGGCAAAAACTGGGTTAAAATTGCTCTAGATTCAGCCGTTGATACATTTGCGCCGGCGTTAGGTATGGCTGCAGGTGTCGCACTAAGCAGTCCAAAACTTACAGGACACGGCGTTCAAGATGTAACACTTCCTTACACTGCAACAGTTAATTTGGAAACATTGATTAATCAAAATGTCGATGTTAATCTTAACTTAAAACTTCCGGATGGCGTTACTATTGATGGTAGACAATTGTATAATAGCTTGTTGAAACAAGGTATTAATCCTAAAGATATCAAAATGACTTATGATAACGGTAAGCTTGTTGGAGTATCGTTCAATATGCATGAGAGTCTAAAAGGCGACACTACTGAACTTAAAGTACATGGTGAAACAAGTGACAAAGTTCCAACAGAAGTTAAAGTCGATAGAAAATTGTTAGACGTATTATTTAGACAAATAGGTTTAACTTATGGCTTGAATTTCTTGAAGAATGCATTCCAAGACGATCAAGGCGAACTTCCTGTTGCTGTTACTCAATTTAAAACTCAAAATATCAATGAATATAAACGATTAATTGATGCTGATAAGAAACTTACCAGTGCACAAAAAGAAAGCTTGAAAAATTTGGCAGACCAATTTGTTCAAGACGGCAAATGGAATGTTGAAGCATACAAGGCCGCTTTGAACGAAATGGCTGGTGATAGTTCATTCTTAAATAAGTATGAATTGGCAATCGGTGCAGATGATTTAATGAAAAATCCTGACAAAATTGCGCAACTTGTTTCTCAAAACACCGGCGCTGAAAAACCGGATGAAACAGCTAAACCTCCTCAAACTACTAGTACTGATGGAACACCTGCTACTCCGGCGGCACCTGCTACTCCAGCGACTTCGGTTTCTGAGCCAAAAGAAAAAACTGATGTAAAGGCAGAAGAACAATTTAGTGATAAACCAAATGAGGCAAATTACCATAAAGCAAACAAACATACTTGGAATGGTTTAGCTGCATTGTATGCTGATTGTAGAAAGAACAATCCAAATGTTAAATTCATTGATATTGTTCATGCAATTAAAGACATAAACGGTATTAAGTACTCAGACAACGTAATTCCTGCAAACTTATATTTACCTGAATATTTGTTGCCTGAAAACGCAGGTAAGCTTAAAATGTTCGACTCAGAAGAAGCTCGAGAGGCTTATATTAAACAACACGATAAACCTATAACAAGAGCAACAACAATAAAAAGCAATGGTACGAAGCTCGGAACAACAAGAACATCAGATGGCTGGAAAGCTACCAAGACTTGGTACGGTTCAGATGGAAAGACTGTTGTAAAAACGAAAACAACATCACAAATATATCCGACAGAAGCAGAAGCAAGAGCAGCTGCTGAGAAGTTGCAGAAAGATGACTAATTAAACAAAGAGGATGACTAAAAATCATCCTCTTAATTTATAATAACCTATCTGGGAATAACATAACCCCAAAATGGTTGTTTGTTTTCATCCATAACACAAATATATGAAACTTTTTGTGTGCGCACCTTTTTCATCTTAAACTTTGCTTGTCCATAAACTATTTCGGAGATATAGTTATCACCAATTTTTTGTTCACAAGGATTTTTGAATTCTTTGTATGGTTTGATTTTTACGTTTTGGTCGTATTCTTTTGAATATAAATCAACCAGAAAATCGGTTGCTTCTGTAGCGTAAACTGTCAAAGAATTTAATAATAACAGACAAATTAAAAATCTGAATTTCATCAAGCAAGCCCTCTATTTTTTTATATTGTAACATGAAACTAGAGCTATTGATATTATTGGTGCAAAAAATTGCACCCTACTTTTCTAAATTGAAAGAAGCACCATTAACTACATTTTGTTTGTAACTTCATAAGCCCCCTCCCGCATTCGTAACGCTCGACTCTGTCTCACGAACGACTGCGACCTCCCCCGTGGAGAGGTGCTAATGCTCGTAATCGCGTACTTAACTTAGAAATTCGAGTAGGAGTTTATTGAAAAGTAGGGTGCAATTTTTTGCACCAATAACTTAAACCAATCCCGTAATATTATCTCTTGTAATTACAGCGTCGTAGTTTTTGTAACCCAAAATTTTCTCTATATTATTAGAATGCGAACCTACAATTCTACGGCATTCTTGTGAACTGTAATTAACCATACCGCGTGCGAATTCAACATTATTTTCATCCATAATTGAAACAACTTCACCTTGTTTAAAATCATTCACAACATTCAAAATTCCAATCGGAAGAAGGCTTGAGCATTGTTCTAATATTGCTTTTTTAGCACCATTATTAACTACAAGTCCGCCTATAATATTTGTTGCATAACCAATCCAGCGCTTTTTATCAGGCAGGTTTTCACTTGTTGGCAAGAACATTGTACCGATATCTTCGCCATCAAAAATTTTATTAATTACATAAGGTATTTTACCGTTTGCAATCAAAACTCGACCACCAAAACGAGTTACAAGTTTTGCTGCCTCAAGTTTAGTTCTCATACCGCCACGACCGCCTTCAGATGCGTCTGTTCCAAGCGCCATAATCTCATCTGTAACTCCGTCAACTTCTTTAATCAAAGTAGCATTAGGATTTTCCTTCGGATTAGCGGTATAAAGCCCGTTGATGTCAGAAAGCAAAATTAACAAATCCGCGTCAAGTTCGCTTGCAACAAGTGCAGAAAGTTTATCGTTATCAGAGAAACAAACCTTCATGCCTGCCATCATTGGATTCATGGTGATTGTTGAAACTGTGTCGTTTTGGTTAATAATCGGCACAACTCCAAATTCAAGAATTTTATTCAAAGTTGTTCTTAGGCTCAAATATCTGTATCTAAGAGAAAAATCATCTTCTGTCAAAAGAATTTGCGCGATTGGAACGTCGTAAATCCCAAAACCGTTTTCGTAAAAAGACATCAAACGACTTTGACCAACTGCTGCGCAAGCTTGCTTAACACCGTCTTCTGCGGTTGAATCCAAATTCAATTTCTTTTTGCCCAAACCAACAGCGCCGGAAGTTACCAAAATAACTTCTTTGCCTTGTTTTACGAGCTTTGACATGTCTTCAATAAACGAATAAATACGAGAAATCGCAACTTCGCCGTCAGCATTTCTTAAAACATTTGTACCGAGCTTGATTACAATTCTTTTTGCGTCAACAAATTCTTTTCTTAACATTTTAGATACCCATTGCTTTTAAAACATCATTAATTTCAGAAGATGTCTTTTTAACATCCGCGTTAGAATACTTGATTGCATTATCAGGGTCTTTAAGTCCGTTACCTGTAAGGATACAAACGATGTCAGTTCCTTCTTTTACAAGTCCTTGTGAGTGTGCTTGAATTAAGCCTGCAACAGAAGCTGCACTTGCCGGTTCGCACAAAATACCTTCTGATGATGCTAACATTTTATAAGCTTCAACAATTTTTTCATCAGAAACGCAACCGATTTTACCTTTGCTTTCATCTCTTGCTGCTTCTGCTTGTTTCCAGCTTGCAGGGTTACCAATTCTGATTGCAGTTGCTAATGTTTCAGGTTTCAAAATTCTTTCTCCGCGAACTATGGCAGCTGAACCTTCTGCCTCAAATCCCATCATTTGCGGTAAAGCTTTAATGTTGCCTTCTGCAAAATATTCTTTGTAACCTTTCCAGTAAGCTGTGATGTTACCTGCATTACCTACAGGGATAAAGTGGTATTCCGGAGCTTTGCCTAAAGCGTCGCAAATCTCGAACGCGCCTGTTTTTTGACCTTCAATTCTATATGGGTTTACTGAGTTTACTAAAGTAATCGGATGAGTGGCAGAAATTTCTCTAACGCAATCAAGTGCTTGGTCAAAGTTGCCTTGAATTGCAATAATTTCAGCGCCGTACATCATCGCTTGAGAAAGCTTACCTAAAGCAATATAACCGTCCGGAATAAGTACAAATGTTTTAATTCCTGCTTTTGCGCCGTAAGCGGCAGCTGATGCAGAGGTGTTTCCTGTAGACGCACAAATAATAGCGTTTGCGCCTGCTTCTTTCGCCTTAGTTACAGCCATTGTCATACCACGGTCTTTAAAACTTCCTGTTGGATTGCAACCTTCAAATTTCAAATAAATATTAGCTTCTAAGCCAATTTTCTTTGCCAAATTGTCTGCTTTAATCAACGGAGTGTTACCTTCGTTAAGAGTTACAATCGGAGTTGACTCTGTAACAGGTAAGTATTTTCTGTACTTGTTAATTAGACCTTGGTAGTGCATTCTTAATCCTCTCTATGTTTTCTAAATCTCTTATCTCAAATCTAAATTCTTGTTTTATTTTTGCCTAACTTTGCGCGTTTCTTTCTTCTCATCAAATCTACAAACGCCTCAAGTCTTGTAATATAGCCTGCTTTACCTGTCTGTTCATCCATAATCAATGTCAAAATAGGTATTTCATGTTCGCTTCTCATTGTAGGGAAAATATTTTGAGACATAATCTCCGGCATGCAAGTGAACGGAGAAATGTGGATAATGCCATCTTTTCCATGAACATCTGCAAATACTACGTCAGAAACGCATTCTAAGGCATCACCACCGATATCACGCATCAAGTATGGTTTTGCCATTCTTTCAGCTCTCTGCAAGTGAGTTTCAGGCGGTCTGAAAGCTTTTGGTATAATCGCGTCTTTTAAGAAGCTTCCAACAGTAAGGCTTCTTCTTGTTTCTACGCCCATTCTGCCCAATTCTCTTTCGATATTTTGATTTGAAAATTCGTCGTTTACAAGAAAGATTTCACCTGTTAAATCTACATGCAAAACTTCTCTATTTGGGTCGATTTCTGTTTTTTCGATTTCTTTTAAAGCTTCGTGGTAAACGTGTTTCAAATCAAGCGTTGAATCAACTTTATCAATCATTTTTAAAGCTTTTTTGTAATGTTTTTCAGCTTCGCCAAACTTAACTTCTCTAGCTCTATAATATGCAAGCGCTCTATCTAAATCGTCAATCGCAAAAATTTTACGAATGGTGATGTTGATAGCTCTCATAATTAAAATCGGGTCGTTTTTGCCTGAAATTTCTTTCAAGAAATTGTATAAACCTTTAATTCCATCATACAATGACAATTCAATATAATTAGCTTTATAGCCTAAATCTTTTAGTGTGTTTTGGATGTTATTACCGTATTCACCAAGTCTGCAAATTCCTGGAGAAGTAATCATAGCAACGTAATCAGCACCGCCTTCGATTGCTTCAATAAAGTTGCCTAAAATAAGTTTGTAAGGAAGACAAATTGCTTCCGGAGAGTTTTTAGTTCCGTATGACAAAGTTTTTTTGCTTGTATAAGGCGGAACGTAAGGTTCTACACCAATTTTTTTAAGTCCTGCTGCCCACGCAATTGAAATCGTCCCCATGTGAGGAAACGCAACTTTTATTTTTTTACCCTTTGCCATTTATTTTACTCCTGTGTTTAATGTCTTAATTATAACTTAAAAACAAAAAAAAGATTAGTTAAATTTACAGCTAGGGTTGACTTTTATAATAATAAATAATTTCTTTTTCGCTATCCAAAACTTTGCCAATGCCGTTAAACAAAGGTTGTTTCACCCCCATTTTGGCAAGCCTGTATTTCAAACTAACTCCCAAAACTTCTAAACCATATTTACAAGAACGTAAAAAATTAATAGACGAAGCTTCCGGAAAATACTTCGTAGGACAAGAAATTTCGCCTATTTTATACCCACGATATAAGATTAAAGCCAACATCTGATTATCAAAAATAAAATCGTCGCTACAGTCTTCCAATGGTAATTTTTCGAGGATTTCTCTCGTAAATCCACGGAAGCCCGTATGATATTCTGACAATTTTTCGCCGATAACCAAGTTTTCAAATTTCGTCAAAAATCTGTTAGAAATATATTTGTACAAAGGCATTCCACCTTTAAGCGCAGAATTTCCAAGCATTCTCGATGCAATAACAGCATCATATTCGCCAAAAGCCATCATAGAAGCCATTGCAGGCACAAGCTTTGGAGTGTATTGATAATCCGGATGCACCATTATTACAATATCCGCGCCAGCCTTTAAAGCAGCCCTATAACATGACTTTTGATTTGCGCCGTATCCTTTATTTTTCTCATGAACGATAGTAGTAATATTAAGCTTTTTAGCGACTTCTTTTGTTTCATCAGAAGAGAAATCGTCGACAAGAATAATCTCGTCGACGAAATTTTGATAAATCTCATTATAAGTCTTTTCTAAAGTCTTTTCTGCATTGTATGCAGGCATAATTACTACAACTTTTTTGTTGTTAATCATTTTATACCCAAATACTAACTCTCTACAGCTTCTTCTTTAACTTCTGAGTTTCTGATAGTTTCTTTGCTGCCTGCAGATAAAGCTTTGTCTTTGAACTTTTGAACTTGTCTTGACAATTTGTCAGCCAATAAGTCAATACTTGCATACATAGATTCTGCAGATTCTTCACAATGAACAACACCTGTATTCATTTTGCAAGAAACTTCAGCCACGTGTTTTCCTGTTGCTGCAGGGTTTTTAATTACAGAAAGAACTACATCAATACCTGTAATTTGATCGTAGTGATTTGCTACCTTACCAATTTTTTCCTTTACATAAGCCTTGATAGCATCTGTAATCTCAATGTTTTTACCGTTTACGTGTATATGCATTTACACCTCCTAATGTACTACCTTTCTATTGTACTACATTTTGACTGATTTTTAAAGTGCTTTTTGTATAAAAATTTAAATTAAACCTACTCTAAAATTTGTGGTAGTTCTACATTTGGCGTTCCGATAGTTCTAACAAGCTCTAATACAGCGGCTTTCATCTGACATTTTTGTGCTGTTGCGCTGAAAAAATCGCTGTAAAAACAACCTTCGCACACACAACCACGTTTATAACATTCTAACGCCGTAGGCGTCCATCTCTTTACAGCAATCGCTCTCCCCATATCACGACTCTTGAACACTTATTCCTCCCCGAAAATTATATTTAATATTTGTGATTAATTTACTTTGTTAAGGCTCTCAATCCTTAACCCTTAATATTATTATATTGGTTGAGAGCACATTTACAACCCATTTGAAGCTAATTGTAAAGTTTTTTAACTTTTTTGCAAATGGCTGTAAATATTGATATTGCGCATTTCTAGGCATGCTAAAAGTCGGTTATCACATGCTTTTGGCGATTTAAACCATGCTCAAGCCATGTTATGAGCATGTTTACATGATATTTTTAAAGAGTTAAGTTTTGTAACGAAGTTGGCATGTTGGGAAAAAATTGTCGAGGTGGAGGAGGAGGAGAAATTGACAATGGAAAGTGGAAAATGGAAAATTGTTTTAGAACTGCGAAAAAATAAATATGTTTAATATTGAACGTAGTTATTTATGGAAAGTTTAATATAATTTTCCATTTTCCACTTTCCATTGTCAATTAATTTAAAACCTCCCCCAAAAACTTTCGCTTGAAATTAAAAAATGTTTATGAGAGAATAAGTGGGTAACAATTTTATAGAGAATATATGGCAAGGTAGCTCAGCTGGCTAGAGCGTTCGGCTCATACCCGAGAGGTCGAGAGTTCGAGTCTCTCCCTTGCTATTTTTTTATTTTCTCTCGGGTAATTCACCAAACGCGGTTCTTTTACAGAACACAATTGATATGATATTTTGTTTGTACAAAGATTTTAGTATATTCTATAATTCAGTACTATAAAAATATATCATTGTTGTATGTATAAATGCTGTTTATCGTTTTATCTTTATTTACCCCAATTACAAAATCTACAGATGCATTATATTTTAATTGTTTGGAAGAGTATTTAGCTGTTGGTAAACCAATTCCATAATAAATATTTTCTATGTTATAACCTATTAAAAATTTTTCTATGGCTTCGCTATATTGGTTGTTTGTTATGAGCATTTGTTGTTTAAGAAAATCTTTCTTGCAAAATCTATCTTTGTTTTCAAAAAAAACACAGGTGTTACATTTAATTGCAACTATGTCAGGAATGATAGATTCTTTGTTTTTAGAACTAGAAGTATTACATTGAAAAACATGACCAGTACCACTTTGTGGAAAATCGTAGCTTAAAATCTGCCATTGATTGTCAATTAACCATTTCAATATTGATTTTGTAATTAATTCTTCATTCACTAGGCATCTCTCCATATCGCACCATCTGGAAACAATATTGCATCTGCAAAATATGAAAACACTCGGATATGTTTTGCTTTTGAATATGTAGAACCATATCTTACTTGCATTAAATATCTTGGAATTTCATAATTGACTAGTTCATCATAATTTTTCTGTAATAAGTTATGATTGCTTGAATTTTTTACATCATTAAAAAAATCTTTAATAGTAGAATTGCGCTCATTTAATATATTTAATGTTTGATTAATTTCATCGACATATAGTTTCCCAAATAATAAAACTAAATTATCACGTCTGTCTTCAAACGTTTTGCCTTCTCTGCTTATAAGGTAGTCTATGGCTGCAAAAGCTCCAGGATATGGGTCACCTCTAAAATGTGCATTTATTTTGTATATAGATGTATACTCGCGGTTTTTTAATAATTCCCCAATTCTGTATTGTGTATCTTCATATTTGGATAGATATTTTAATAAAAATTCAGTTTTAACTCTTTCAACTGCCGTTAAAGGCGACATTTCATAAATGGTTTTATTATTAGATTTGTTGTAAAATTCCTTTTGCATAAATGCTTGTTGTTCTCTTATGATAATGTTACTCAGTAGCTTATCTTTAGCATTTTTAACACCTGATTCTTCAGTATGTCTTAATATTTCATTAATACTTTTAAACATGTTTTGCATACTTTCAGACTGAGAATCGGGACATCCACTATAGTTAATAATGTCATTATCGTAATGTAATCCTTTTTTTGAAAGATTCGGTGCCTCTTCTGGCATATTTAAATATTCATTTATATCTGAAGGAAAATAATATAATAGGGTGGGTATTTTATAAATACTCATTACAGAGTCCAATGCTTTAAAAATTAATGGATTTATTTTATCCCAAGTTGGCTTGGCATTTTTTCTAGTTATGATTACTCCTTCTGGATATATATATAAAGCCGGTACATTGTTCTCTACGGAAGCTGCAATTCTTGCAAATCTTTGAAAGGCATTGTGCCCAGTTCCAGCTTCACTCGATATTTCAATTGAAAAAACCGGTTCATTATCTTTTTCTACAATTAAATCACAAGCATCCAAATAAAGTATCTTCCGTATGTGATCCGGCATTGTATGAAAGTGTTTTGGTTTACTTGCATCACTCTCATATAATCGGCTTTTTACAACATTGTCAAAATTAGTCAAAACGGTGTTGTTTATTATATAATCAGCAAAGCTTTCTGTACTATACCAAATTCTATACACTTTATTTAGAGCTCCTTGTTATATCTTCAGCAATAGGTTTTACAATATTATATATAAGCAATGGAGGAACCGCATTTCCTGTTTGTACTCTTTCTTGTACTATGCCTCCGACAAATTCATATGAATCAGGAAAACTTTGAATTCGGGCACGCTCTCTAATTGAGAGTCCTCTATCTTGGATTGGATGACCAAATTGAAATTGTGGTCTTATTCCTCCCGCAAGTTGTGTTGGACTTGGGGCACTCATGTTTAGACGTATACGTTGTTTAAATTTTGAATACATTGGCATTCCAGGTTTTGTCATTTTAATTTTTTCTATCGTTTCTTTTGGATGATTTGGTGATTTATGGTTAAATAATCTGGTTGTTTTTTTTATTGCTTTTATGCATCCAAGTCCTCGCATCAACTTTTCATAATCATTTTGAGGAGCAGAGTTATACTTGCAAATTTCTTCATTATTTTTTAATGATGGTAAATCTGAGATTGCATCTTTAACAGTTCTATGTTTCCCAATGAATTGCCCTTCTGGAAAAATATATTTAGAAACGAGTCCACAATTTGTTTTCACACCAACAAAAAGTAAACGTTGTCTTAACTGAGGAACGCCATAGTCTGCAGAATTCACTAATTTTATTGAAACATTGTAACCTAAGTTTTCCATGCATTTTTTTATTTCATTTTCAAATTGTCCGCCTGCAGTACTTCGCATTCCTGAAACGTTTTCGAGTATTATATAATCGGGGTTAAAGCATTTGATAAATTTCATATATTCTAAAAATAAAAAATTTCGGGAGTCGTTGTCATTGTGTTTTCTGTTTGCAATTGAAAAACCTTGGCAAGGAACTCCACCAGTAATCAAGTTTATATGATTAACACCTTTTTCTTTAAGCATTTGTTTTATGTCATCTGGATTAATTTTAGTGATATCACCAAGACATGCTATTGAATTTTTGTGATTTTTTTTCCAGGTTTGTATGGCAGGTTTAAAGTGATCTATACCAAATACTGATTGAAAATTCGCCCAAGAACAACCTTCCGCAAAGCCTCCAGCCCCACAAAACAAGTCTAACATTGTTAATTTATTTGGTAAAAGTTTAAATGTTTCAAGATTATAATATTCGACATGTTCATCATATATATAAGAACTCTTTTCAACTGGAATATTATTATCCCATATATCAATTGCCACAATTCTAACTCCTTACTTCATAATTGATTATATAACGAAAAAAATAAGATTTTAACAGATCTTATTTATTCAATTCGTACAAAAATCTCAATCCTTCAAGTGTCAAGTAAGGATTTACAAAATCAAATTTTCTTGTCATGTATTTTGCAATTAAACTTGAATAACCACCTGTCGCTATAATACAAGCTTTTTCACCCAACTCTTTTTCGCATTGTTCAATCAAGCCCTCAATTGCACACGCAGAACCACGAATTACGCCCGAAAGTATCGCGTCAACCGTGTTATCTCCTATAGCCTTTTTTACTGTATCCGGTTCAATTTTTGGAAGTTTAGAAGTACTTTTATTTAACGCACGAAATTGCAAATTTAGCCCCGGCATAATAACACCGCCCACAAAATCGCCTTCCTTATTAATAATATCAAAAGTTGTCGCTGTACCCAAATCAACAATAATTGCAGGTTTTGAATACAAAACGTAAGCTCCGCAAGCATTTGCAATCCTATCGGCTCCGGCTTCTTTTGGATTTTTCAACTTAATTTTAATGCCCAAATTCAATTTTGGCGATAAAAGCATTGAATTTAAATGAAAAACGTTATCAGCCGCATTTTTCAGAATTTTGCTCAATTCATCAACAACCGACGCAATAATACATGCAGAAATATCATATTTTTTGAATAAAGAATGCAATAATATTTCATATTCTTCTTGCGGTAATTCTTTATCAGAAGCAAGTCGAAATGTTTCTAATATGCTTTCATCTTCAAATACGCCAAGCGTAATGTTTGTATTCCCTATATCAATCGCAAGAAGCATTACACTTCTCCATAATTACTAAGTGCACCGTCTAAAATTTGTTTCATTTCATCGCGATATGTTTTAGGACTAATTATTTCGCATTTGTCATCATATCGCAACAATCTTGATAACAAAACTTCTTTATTTTCTCCGCGATTAGAAATTGCTTTCCAGCCAATTCTATCAGTTTTTGTGTATTGTTCGTTTTCTCTCAAATCGTATCTTGCAGCCAAATCGTCACGAATTAAAAAAATTACAGATTCGTCATTAAAATTTTGCAAGAATTTTTGCTTCATCACTTCCAATCCGGAAACTCTTGCTGAGTCTATCATTCGTTCTCTATTTTTGTAGAAAACATTAAAATAAGTTTTACCCTTAACTTCTGTTATTTTTATTGGAATGCACTCCATAATAACACGATTTTTAAACAATAATTGTATTTTTCGCCTGTCAGCGACAGCGTTTTCAAAAAGTTCAGAAGTTAATTGATAAGTCGCTTTTTCTACTCTAGCAATTTTTTTATTTGAATAACGATTTAATTTTTCTATAAAACTGTTAAATAGCTTGTTGTATTTTTTTGTCATCTCGTTTTTGACAAGATTCTGCATGCTTTCAAGCAAATTGATATCTATGTTAGTAAGTTCTAAACCAAATGGCATACTTGTAACAAAATACTTGTTGTGAATTTTAGGGATTTCGATTCCACAAAATCGACAAGTATTTATGTATTTACTGATTACACTATTGTTGAAAACAGGCTCTTCCTCATTCTGATTAAGTTTTTCAATCAGCTCACTCATAGTGAAGTTGCCTTCTAACAGCACTTGCAAAGTTTTGATTACCTGCATTGAAGATAAATTTTTCTTTTGAGATAATTTCTTAGCCATTATAATTTTCCCTCATATCCTTCAATTTTTGTATAATCTTCGCTTTAATTTCTTGCGGTTCTAACACTATTGCGCTCGCACCAAAAGAAAGTAATCTCTGGATTGCGACAAACTCATTATGATATTTACCTTCAACAATATAGTTATTTTCATTTGTTTCGATAATTTTTTCGTTTTCCAAAATATTGTTTACGCCAAAGCTTTTAAGAACAAATTTTACGCAAACTTCCTTACGTTCAAAATCATCGTCATTATCTTTGCGAGAAAGAATTGATTTGATTCTCTTGATATTTAAAATAACAGATTCTTTTTTGCCCAAATCGTAACCGTAAAGATAAATTTTGTCATTTTGAAATACAAGGTTTTGTGCACAAACTTCTTTTTTGTCATTCTCTTTTGCTGTAGGGTTTTTATATACTAAAGTTAAAATTCGATTTTTTGCACAATCGTCTTTTAAGATACTAATTTCTTCAACTTCAAAATTTTTTAAAACAGAAATACCGTAAAGCTCTTCGCGGATTTCATTGTCTGCTACGTGAAATGCAAGCTTTTTAAATAATTCGTCGTATTTTAACAACAATGACATGTCAGAATTATCTTTAACTTTTCTATAAATCTTATGTAGCAAAGAAACATCTTCATGAGTAAGATTTAGTGAAAACGGATGTTTTTGAAGTACATACTTAAAACCTGTTTTTGCGCTTGACCTTGAAATTTCACAACCCATAGTTCTTAAAGTATTTAAGTCAATTCTTAATATATCATCAGAATGTTCCGGTTCCATGATTTTCATCTCAATGAACGCTTCCCTGATTTCTTCAAGCGAACGCGGAGCTTTCATTAAAAGTCCAACTAACATCAATGCTCGAGTACCGGTCAATGATATTTGTCTCAATTCAACATTTTCCTGCAATTTTAACACTAAACTTTCCTCTTCATGGGCGCAGAAACTACCTAATTTCTGTACTCCCTAAGCTAAAAATATATTTCTATTATTTACACAAATTAAATAAATATTCAAGAGTATCCTCGCAAAACCTTCTATCCTCAGAACTAAACGGTAAGACATCTCCGGAAAATTCGCGTCTTATTTTTGCAAGCACACTTTGTTGCTTTCCTTTTGGAACATAATCAATTTTGGTTACAATTGTAAAAATAGGTAAATTATACGCTTCAACCCACTCGCGCATTTGATAATCGTTCTTTTGAATATCGTGACGCGCATCAATAAATTGAATTAGAGATTTTATTTGTTTTCTGTTTAAAAGATATTCTTCTAAATATTTTTGCCAACGCGCTTGAGCTTCACGAGAAACTTTTGCATAGCCATACCCAGGTAAATCCGCAATCATAAATTTATCCGAAAAATTAAAGAAGTTTATAAGTCTGGTTTTCCCTGGAGTGTTAGATGTTTTAGCAAGTTTTTTGTTGTTGCAAAGAGCATTGATAAATGAAGACTTGCCTACATTTGAACGCCCAAGAAGCGGAAATTCAGGAAATGGAAAATCGGGACATTGAGAAAGTTTTTCTGCACTAATAATAAAATTCGCATTAAGCTGTTTCATGTTTATCCCTTTCTTCCCTAAGCGCATCTTGTTTTTGTTTTGCTCTATGAGTAACTATTGACAATAAATTATAAACTTTTTCATTGTTCACAACAGTTAATTGAGCTTTTCCTTTCATCATAGAAACATCAATTGAAGGTTTATTTTCAAAAATATTTGCAGTCTGAATGCTTACAATCTGCACAAAATTGTCTTTTAGAATGCTTAGGGGTTCTTTTAAAAATGTCTCGAATGTTTTAAAAATATTCATGTTGATTTCCGATTCTGTATGAATATTGTATACTAAAATTGAAAACATGCAAAGTCTTAAAGTTATTAATTGAGAATTAAAATTGCTAAAGATACAAAAATGTTAGATAATTAATGAACCAAATTGGGGTAAAAAGTTAATTTTGTGGTATTAAAAAATTTTATTAAATTTATATATCAGACAGAATTGTACATAATTCTATCATGTACGTATTTTCAGAGTTTACCTTAAGCCTTTTTCTGGGTGCGCAGAATTTGATTTTACAATTTCGTAATATTCGTTTTTATCAATATTTACACCCATATTTTTGGTATCAATAGTAAATTTCTTTTTCTTTTTT
>CAKVJE010000029.1 GCA_934754735.1 uncultured Candidatus Melainabacteria bacterium | reverse complement strand
AGAGCAATTGAAGCTGCTAAGATTGCTATCAATTCTCAACTTCTTGAAACTTCAATCAACGGAGCTTCTGGTGTTATCGTTAACATCACAGGTGGCCCTGACATGACATTGCACGAAGTAACTGATGCTACAAATATTATTAATGATGCAGTTCTTGATGATGCTAGAGTAATCATTGGTGCCGTTGTTGATGATAACATTCAAGGTGAAATCCAAATTACAGTTATCGCAACTGGTTTTGAACTTAAATCTCAAATGCCTATTGAAGAAAAAGTTGAAAATCGTTCAATCAGCGCAGCAGAATTTTTCTCAGGCGCATTTAACAATACGCAACAACCAAAAGCTCCTACAATGTCTAACTTCTCTGACATTCAAATTCCGGACTTTTTGCGTAAGTAATTTTAAACAAATTATTAAAAACGCGTTGAGATTGAATTTTCTCAACGCGTTTTTATTTATATAAATTTTGTAAATTAACCTGCACCGGCCAATTGTCCCAATTGCAACAAATGGTTAACCGTTTCAGCATAATCGATTTTATCATCAGTTGATTGTTTTAAGAAACCATCAATTTGCCCCATAATAGCAATAGCTTTATCGCACATTGGATCAGAACCTTTTACATAAGCACCAATGTTAATCAAGTCTTCGTTCTTTTTATGTACAGCTAAAAGATTTCTTATAACACCTGCTGCCTGCCTGTGTTCTTTTGTTGTAACATCTCCCATTACACGACTTAAAGACTGCAACACATCAACCGCCGGATAGTGATTTTTATGCGCCAAATCTCTTGAAAGCATTATGTGCCCGTCCAAAATACTTCTCGCTGTATCGGAAATCGGTTCGTTAAAGTCATCACCTTCTACCAAGACTGTATAAAGCCCTGTAATTGTTCCGACTTCATTCGTACCGGCTCTTTCCATAAGTTTAGGCATTATTGCAAATACTGATGGTGTATAGCCTCTTGTAGCAGGCGGTTCACCAATTGCAAGTCCAACTTCTCTTTGTGCCATTGCAATACGAGTTACAGAGTCCAGCATAAATAGCACGTCCAAACCTTTATCTCTAAAATACTCAGCTATAGAAGTTGCAACAAATGCGGCTTTAATTTTTACCAAAGACGGTTGTTCAGATGTCGCTGCGATTACGATTGAGCGTTTCATACCTTCAGGCCCTAAAATTTCTTCAATAAATTCTTTAACCTCACGTCCACGTTCACCAATCAGAGCAATGACGTTTAAATCCGCGGTTGTATTTTTCGCCATCATACCGATTGTCGTACTTTTACCAACACCGGAACCGGCGAAAATACCCATTCTTTGCCCCTTGCCAACAGTCATAAATCCGTCAATCGAACGTATGCCAAGAGAAAGAGGTTCTGAAATACGTTTTCTTTTAAGCGGATTAATTGCATCTGCATGCGTTGAACGATATTCTGAAAAACGAATACCACCTAATGTATCAATCGGATTGCCCAAACCGTCTAAAACACGTCCGATAAGCTGATTACCAACACCAATTTTCATTGCACCACCGGTATTTACAACCAAAGCTCCAGGATGAATTCCATCAGGATTAGCAAGAGGCATAAGTAAAATTTTATCACGTTTAAAACCAACAACTTCTGCCATTGTAGGCTTATCGTTATAATCATTATAAATGTAGCACAAATCACCGATTGAAGATTTTGGCCCGTCAGATTCAATTGTTAATCCGATAATTTCAGTAATCTTACCGATTTCTTTAATCGTTTTTGCGCCCTTAATTATGTCTAAGTATTTATCCTTACTCCAGCTCATCACCAGCACCTGTAAGCATTTTGTGTGCAATTTCTGATATCTGAGATGAAACTCGCGAATCAAGTCTTACATCCGGAGTTTCAACAATAACACCGTCTACAGAAAGCGAATTATCTTCCACAATTCTCAAACTTTTCATTGTTGGAAACTCGCCTCTAAAACTTGGCACAAGTTTATTAATATTTTCTACAAGCTCAGGATTGACAATAATTGTAATATTTTCTTTATCATTAAGTTGTTTTATAGCATCCAACGTAATTCTATACAAAATTTTCGTATCAAATTTTTGATGACAAACTTTATCTGCAATTGCAATTACTAAGTCCACGATATCTTGCGAAGCTGAATCAATGATGTTTTTCTTCATATCAAAAGAACTACTTGCTAATGTATCTAAGGATTTCAAACCTTCTTGCGCGTCATTTTGAAACTTATAAAGACCGTCTTGCTCACCCTGCTTAAATCCTTCTTGATAAGCTTGATTTCTGATTGACTCATATTCCTGTTGAGCTTTGTTACGCGCTTCTTGAATAATTCGCTCTGCTTCTGTATTAGCTGTTTGAAGTACAATTTGAGATTGATTTTGAGCAGAATCAAGAATTTGTTGAGCTTTTGCATCTGTTTCCGCGATAATTTGTTGGACTTTCGCCTGTTGTTTTGTAACCCGCGTTTGTTCAATCGGCAGTACAAAACTGTCGCCCATTTGAATTTCTTGACCTTTTATTCTATTACTACTCAACTAATTCATCCTCAACACTAGCACGTGTAATTGTAATTTCACCTGTTGCTTCAAGATTTCTAATCGCGTTAACAATACCTGTTTGCGCTTCTTGAACTTCTTTCGCTCTAACCGGTCCAAGATATTCCATATCATCCGTAAGCATTTGTTTTGCACGTTCAGACATGTTCTTGAAGATTTTGTTTTTAATTTCATCTTTTGTACCTTTAAGCGCAAGCGCAAGCTGTTTAGTATCAATTTCTCTAAGCAACCTTTGAATAGCACGGTCGTCGAGAATAATAATATCTTCGAATACGAACATCAAATCGCGAACTTCCTGCGCCATTTCTTGATTTTCGATATCAAGCCATTCCATAATATTCTTTTCTGTACCGCGGTCGCAACAGTTCAAAATGTTTGCCAAAGATTCTACACCGCCTGCATTTGAAAAATCTTGAACCAACAAAGCAGAAAATTTACGTTCTACAATATCTTCAATTGTTGATAAAATTTCAGGGTTTGTAGGTGTCATATCTGCAATACGCATAGAAACGACAGCTTGAATATCCGGAGGTAAAAACGCTAAAACTTGTGCTGATAATTCCGGTCTTAAATATGCCAAAATTAACGCCAAAAGCTGTGGGTTTTCAGAAGAAAATGTGTTTGCGAGTTGTGATGGGTCTGCTTCATTCAAGAAATAAAAAGGATTTGTGTTAACCATAGAGTTAACTTTTTCTAACAATTTTCCTGCTTCAGCTTCACCATAAGTTTGTGCCAATAATTGTTTTGCATAGCCGACACCACCTTGCGCGATATAGTTTTTAGCTTGAAAAACTGTTTTGAATTCTGTTAGAACTTCGTTCAAATCTTCATCAGAAATCTTACCAAGATTTGCAATATCAAGCGTGATTTGCTCCAACAAATCTTCGTCTTTTATATTTTTCAGAATTTCAGAAGCAGTCGCCGGTCCAAGTGCGATAAGAAGCGCCGCAACCTTTTGGCTTGGACGCGTAATCGTTCTTTTTGCTTCTTCTTTTGCTTTTTTTATTTCTTCGATACCCATTACGTTTCCTTTTAGGTCAATAAGTAAATGAGTGAATAGGTGAATAAGTTCATTTTAGTTATTGATAAATTTGAACTTTGTTAAATACTGAATGTTATTGTTGGGTTGAAAACCCAACCTACTATTTTTATATTGAACTTTGTTTACTATCGAATATGTTTAATACGAACTTATTCACTTATTCCCCTATTCACTTATTGCCTTTTTTATTAGTCTTTAATAAACGACGTTATCAGCTTCGCCGCATCTTCCGGCGATGCCATAACCGCTTCGTTTAATTCGTTTATACTTTGTTCTTTTTGAGATTTAATCTCCTTTTTATTCAACTCAATTTTTGGCAAAGCTTCTTCCGGCTCTGCTTCTTCAACTTGAGTTTCAACAACTTCTTCCGGAAGTTTACGTTCTTGATGCTTTGGTGTTGGCATTTTTGATACAAAATTCTTCAAAATAAATAATGCAAAACAACCGAGTATCAATACAATAATTAACGGAATTACAGAAGATGTAATAAAGTACATTGTTTGCTCTTGTTGATACTGTTTAGCAAAATCTTCTTGAGCCTTTTTATCAATCGTTGCGCCTTCAAATTGTAATCCTGAAACAGAAATTACGTCGCCTCTTGAATAATCAACGCCTGACGCTGAAAGTACAAGATTTTTAAGTTCTTCTTTTTCTGCCTCTGTTAAAATTTTATTTACCGCAACGGCAATTGAAAGTCTTTTTATCGTTCCGGGAGCATAAACAACTTGTTTAACTTCTTTAGATACGCTGTAATTTACAGCTGTTTTTTGTTTTGAATAGTTCAAATTCCTCTGATTTACGCCATTCGGATTAGGAACATTATTAGGGTTTTCATAAGTTTCAACCTCTGTTTGAGAGCTTGTTACAACACCTTCACCCTTATCATTTACAGGAATATAGCTTTCAATCGTAGATTTTGCAGAATTAAAATCAATATCCGCATTTACTTGAACAGAAACATTACCTTTGCCAACAATTTTTTCTAAAACTTCTGAAACCTTTTTTGCCGTATCTTTTTCCAAGTTTGTTTTAAAACTTTCCATGTCTGTTGAGTTTTTAGAAGTTTCATCAGACAAACTATTACCGTTTTGGTCTGTAATAAATACTTGTTCCGGTGTCATTCTAGGAACTGCATAAGCTACCAAGTTCTTAATAGCTTTTACTTGTGAACTTTTTATTTTATATCCCGGTTCTAAAACCAAAACAACTGACGCAGTCGGTTTTGCGTCATTATCTTCAAAAATTGAACGTTCAGGTTCTGCAAGCTGAACTCTAGCGTATTTAACACCTTGAATTTTTTCGATAGAACGAGTAAGTTCGCCTTGGAAGATTCTTTGCTTAGTCAACTTGTTTTTGAAATCTGTTGAACCTAATTGCATATCATCCAAAAGTTCAAAACCGGTATCACCATTTTTTATCAAATCGTTTTCCGCAACAAAAACACGCATTTCATCACGAACATTTGACGGTACTAAAATCGTTTTATGATCTTCTGATACCTTATAACGATACCCGTTCTTTTTCATATTTTCTACTATGCTTATAGCATTAACTTCGTTTAAATCCGAATATAAAACAACCCAATCGGGTTCCATAGCTTTAGATAAGAAAAAAGTCGCAACGGCAATCGTAACAACGATAAGCGCAAGCATGCCAAGCTTTTGGTTGCCGTCCAAACCGTTCCACAACTTCTTCACATCATTAGCTAGTAGTGCAAAATAATTATTTTCCATGTACTCCCCACGCACAATTATTCAATATTAATCATAACCTAAGATTAAAATCTTTTCAAATTATTAATAAGTGTAAAGTTTGCACGTTATTTTTATATTTTAATCTCAAAATAATTTACCACATTTAGAATTGCGAAAAGAGAAATTTTATACTAAAATGGCGCTATGAAGAAAGGGTTATTGACTCTATTATTATTGTTACTAGGAATGGCTCAAAGTTTTGGTTATGAGCTTGTTTTGCCACATGAAAAAAGTTCTATTTCTAACACAAATTATGCTTTTTTTGTTGGTAAAGCTTGTAACGGAGAAACTATTTCAATAAACGGATGTCCGGTTTATGTAGCTTCTAATGGCGCATTTGCGCATTCTGTAAAACTTAAAGAAGGCGAAAATCGCGTTGTTATACGTTCTAACTACAATACACAAGTTTATAAGTTTTACAAAAATACACCTTGCAAGGCGCACGAAATTCCAATAACAGATTTTGACATACAACCAACAATTGTTAATCATGACAACGTACCTTTAAGAAGTACACCAATTGACGGTGGCTTAAACAGAATTGCACATCTTTTCAAAGGTACAACGATTTTAATCAATGGTTCAAAGGGTGATTTTTACAGAGTATTCTTATCAAAAGATAAAGTTGCTTGGATTGCAAAAAAAGATGTTGATTGTGCTGAATCGTCAGAAGTTGCATCTTTTATTAACATGAATAGTGAAAAGTTTAAGAATGCAACAATTCAGACAATTGCGTTTTCAAAAAATCTACCTTATACGATTGAAGAAAAAGATAAAGAAATTTTATTTAAAATCTATAATCCGGAACTTTCAGACAGTTCTGTTTACACACTTAATATTCCAAAGCCGGAAAAGTATTATTACAATATTACATTAAAAGATGGGGTTTATACGTTTAAGGTAAGCGAACTTCCACAAAGCTTAGAAGATATAACAATCGTTGTAGACGCAGGTCATGGCGGTTCTGAAAAAGGTGCAATCGGTTGTTTAAACGATGCGGAAAAAGATATTAATCTGAAAATAGCTCTTGAATTGCAGGAAAGATTAAAACTTATGGGCGCAAATGTTGTTATGACAAGAGAATGCGATGGCAATGTGTCTTTAAACGACAGAGTGGATATTGCAAAGAAAAATGATGCGAATATTTTTGTGAGCGTTCATTTAAATTCAATTGGCGATATTCCGATGAACATTCATAAAAATCGCGGAACAAGCGTTTATTATTTTAATCCAAATTCAAAAAAACTTGCAGAAACTGTAGAAAAATCAGTTAGTGCTTCTGCGGGAACTAAAAAAGATGGTGTGCATACAGCAAGCTTTGCTGTAATTCGCCCTTATAATTATGTTGGAATATTAGTTGAAACTGCTTATATGACAAATCCTTGCGATTCAGTTTTATATAAATCAGAAAATTTTGCTTATGATGTTGCAAAAGGAATTGCTGACGGAATTGCTGAATTTGTAAATAAAAAGTAATAATTTTACACATGCCCTTATGTTGTGATAACATGGACATAATGAAAAGGGAGTTATGGAAATGAACTATCACAATATTACAAAAGATGATATGCTAAATGGCGACGGTTTGAGAGTTGTACTTTGGGTTGCTGGTTGCACACACCATTGTCAAGGCTGTCAAAACCCAATTACATGGGATGTCGGCGGTGGACTTCCTTTCGATAAAGTGGCAGAAGATGAACTTTTTGAAGCATTAAATAAACCGCATGTTTCCGGAATTACATTCTCCGGTGGCGACCCTTTACATCCTTTCAACAGGGAAGAAGTTTTTAGACTTGTAAAAAGAATTAAAAATGAATTACCGGATAAAACAATGTGGTTATATACAGGATTTTTATGGGAAGATATCAAAGATATTCCTGAAATTGCGGATTTGGATGTAGTTTGTGAAGGCAAGTTTGTAAAAGAATTGTTAGACAACAAAAAACATTGGGTTGGAAGTTCAAACCAACGAGTTATTGATGTTAAGAAAACACTAGAATCCGGTGAAGTAGTTTTACATAATTCTTAATTTTATAATTTATAATAAATTAAAAAATTAAATAAGGCGGTGATTTTAATCACCGCCTTATTTCTTCTTTTTCTATTCTGTTACTGCGTCATAACAATCTGAACAAATTGTTTCGTGTCCTGCGTGTTCGCCAAGTTTTCTAAACTTCCAGCAACGTTCGCATTTTTCACCTTCCGCTTTTGTTACCCAAACTGTTATGCCGTTTTCTGTATATTCGTTTAATACTTCAGCCGGAGCTTCGTCAGCCACATAAGCTTGAGAAGTAATGAAGATATCAGCTAAATCTTTAGCATTAGCTTTCAAGATTTCACTATCATCAGATTTAACATAAACTGCAACTTCTAAAGAGCTTCCAACTTTCTTTTCTGCTCTTAGCGGTTCAATTGCACGAGTTACAACTTCTCTTGTCTTCAAGATTTTTGTAAAATCTTCTTCTAATTGAGCGTTATCCCATTCTTTATTTAATTTTACCCAATCAGCAAGCAAAATACTTTCTAATCCGCCACGTTGCATCTCAGGAGTGTTTTGCCAAATATCTTCTGCTTGGTGAGGCATTACAGGAGTTAAAATTCTAACCAAAACTTGTAATGTTTCATAAAGAACAGTTTGGCAAGCGCGTCTTGAAACTGATTTTTTGCCCGCAGTATAAAGTCTGTCTTTTACGATATCAAGATAGAATGAACTCAAGTCTACCGCTGCAAAGTTTTGCAAGCATTGGAAATACTTGTAGAATTCATAATTATCAAACGCAACGGTTACTTCTTCAACCACCTTGTTTAATTTGTGAAGCGCGAATTTATCGATTGGTTTCAAATCTTCGTATTTCACATAATCTTTTGCAGGGTCGAAATCGAAAATATTACCAAGCAAGAACCTTGCAGTATTTCTTGTTTTCTTAAAGATTTCAGCAAGCTGTTTAATAATATTATCGCCGATTTTAGTATCATTTCTATAATCTACTGACGCTGCCCAAAGTCTCAAAATATCTGCACCATAATTTTTAATAATATCATCAGGTCTTATGTAATTACCTAAAGATTTAGACATTTTTCTGCCATCTTCACCAAATACAAAACCGTGCGTAAGAACTGATTTGTAAGGTGCTTTACCTTGTACAGCCATTGAAGTTAATAGAGAAGATTGGAACCAACCTCTGTGTTGGTCAGAACCTTCCAAATACATTTCAACAGGAGTGTGCCCCAATTGTTCTGAACGTTTTTCTACAACAGCTCTCCAAGTTACACCTGAATCAAACCAAACGTCCATAATATCTTTTTCTTTTCTAAAGTGTTTTTTACCGCAATGAGGGCAAACAAAGTCTTTTGGCAACAATTCTTCTGCAGAGTATTTAACCCAAGCATCAGAGCTTTCTTTTTCAAATATTTTTGCTACGTTTTCAACAGTTTCATCCGTAACGATTGGTTCACCGCATTCTTCGCAGTAGAATACAGGAATTGGAACACCCCACGCTCTTTGACGTGAAATACACCAATCAGTACGACCTTGAACCATGTTAGAAATTCTTGCTTCACCGCTTGCAGGAATCCATTTTACGCCCTTAATTGCTTCTAATGTAGCGTCACGGAATTTATCAACCTTAACAAACCATTGCGGAGTTGCTCTGTAAATTACAGGATTTTTACATCTCCAACAGTGTGGATAAGAGTGATTAATGTCAGCTGCTGCAAGCAAAGCACCGCAATTTTGAAGTTTCTCGATAACAATTTTACCGCCTTTATAGTAAGGAATTCCTTCTAAATCTTTGTCACCAACGATTTCTGTCCAAACACCTTTACTATCAAGTGGTGAAAATACTTCAATATTGTATCTGCAACCAACTTCATAGTCTTCAAGACCATGTCCCGGAGCTGTGTGAACTGCACCTGTACCGGCTTCAAGTGTTACGTGTTCACCAAGAATAATTGGTGATTTTCTGTTATAAAGTGGGTGATTTGTATTCAACAATTCTAAATCAGCACCCTTAACAGAACCGATTACGTTAATATCTTTTTCTTCCCAATTAACACCTTCAAGAAAGCTTGCCAACAAGCCTTGAGCAATTACATAAACATCATTGTTGTATGTGAAGAATGTATAATCAAATCTTGGGTGCATACTGATTGCCATGTTGGAAGGAATTGTCCAAGGAGTTGTTGTCCAAATTACCGCATAAACATTGTCATTTGGCAAATCAACTAATTGCTTAATTTTATTTACCCCTTCTTCATCAAACTTAAATCTTACATAGATTGAAGTTGAAGTATGGTCTGCGTATTCAACTTCAGCTTCTGCTAAAGCAGTTTCGCAAGAAGCGCACCAATAAACAGGTTTCAAACCTTTTTCGATATAACCTTTTTTATACATATCGCCAAAAACTCTAACTTGTTCAGCTTCAAATTCAGGATTGATAGTTAAATAAGGATGTTCCCAATCACCCCAAACGCCAAGACGTTTGAATTCTGATTCTTGACCTTTCAAACTATTCCAAGCAAATTCTCTGCATTTTGCTCTTAATTCAGCAGGAGTAACCGCTTCGCGTCCGCCTTTAATGTTTTTAACAACTTTATTTTCAATTGGCAAACCATGTCCGTCATACCCTGGAACGTAAGGTGCGTAGAAGCCTGACATAGATTTATATTTAATCAAAATATCTTTTAAAATTTTGTTTAAGGCTGTACCAACGTGAATTTTTTCGGAACTCAAATATGGAGGGCCGTCGTGCAAAATAAACTTGTTTGCCTTATCTCTTTGTGCAATGTTTTTTTCGTAAATTTCATGTTCTTCCCAAAACTTTTGAGTTTCAGGCTCTTTCTTAGTAGCGTTTGCTCTCATTTCCAAAGTAGTCTTTGGCAAGTTTAACGTTTCTTTGTATTCCATATTTTATTCCTCATGTGTTTTAACTCTAAGTTATTATCAGGTCTTGCCTGAGTTACATTTATTTTAAATTTTACCAATTAAATCATATTCTGTCGCGTCTATAATTTTAACCATCTCAATATCACCAGGGATAACTTGTTTATCTGTTTGAATATTTACAACTCCATCAATTTCCGGCGCGTCATATTGAGAACGTGCTATAATTTCTCCATTATCTGCATAGCATTCAATTATGCAAGGAATTGTTTTGCCGATAAAGCTTTTGTTGCGTTCTATAGAAATCCCTTGTTGAATTTCCATAAGCTTTTTGTAGCGTTGTTTAGCCACTCTTGCTCCAACTCTATTTGGCATATTATAAGAAGGAGTGCCTTTTTCTCTTGAATAAGTAAACACACCCATTCTATCAAATTTCATATCACGCACGAATTCGCACAAATGTTCAAAGTGTTCTTCCGTTTCTCCAGGGTATCCAACGATAAATGCGGTTCTGATTGAAACATTAGGTATACGTTTTCTGATATTTTCAATCATTGGTCGATAATCGAACGACGGACGATTCATCATTTTAAGCATTTCCGGATGGGAATGTTGAAGCGGAATATCAACGTATTTAACCACTTTATCCAACCTTGCAATTGTATCTAAAAGCTCGTCAGTCATTTGAGTCGGGTATGCATACATAATTCTAATCCAGCCCAAACCTTCGATTTTGTTGAGTTCTTCAAGAAGTTTTGCAAGCATAGGCTTTTTACATAAGTCAATGCCGTAACCAGTTGTATCTTGTGCAATTAGGATAATTTCTGTAACACCTTTTTTAACAAGTTTTTTAGCTTCTTCTATAATATCTTCCATTTTTCTTGAATGATAATCACCGCGCAAGTATGGAATAATACAATAACCGCAACGATAATTACAACCGTCTGCTATTTTTATATATGAACTTGCACCCATTGTAATCTGTTGGCGTTCAATATTTTCAGGATAAATATAGTTTGGTTTCTCACTAACTTCACAAACATATTCATTATCAATTTTTTTCAAAACTTCGATGATTTTAGTGAAATCTGTTGCACCAACAACACCTGCAAGTTCAGGAATTTCTTTTTTTAATTCTTCCGGATGTTTTTGAGCTAAACAACCTGTAACAATAACTTTTTTGCCCGCATCAACAAGTTCTAAAATCGAATGTATAGACTCGCGTTCCGCATCACAAATAAATGAACAGGTATTAACTATTACTGTGTCAGTTTCGTTTTCATTAAGTGTAATTTCGTATCCATTTTGAGCAAGAAGTCCCAAAATCAATTCTGAATCGACTAAGTTTTTTGCACATCCGTGACTAACAAGCGCTATTTTTTTCATAAATTCATTTTAACACAAAGAAAGTTAGAAATTATTAAATCAAGTCCGCTATATTAAGTATCTTGTATTATATATCTACGATTTTAAAACGCCTAGGTAAAAGACGTTCAACACATTATGTTTTAAGATGAAAACGTAAAATGTTGAAGTTCTGCGTTTTCTTTTTCAAACAACGGATGTTTTGGTTCGCCGGTTTTGTTTACAGATGTGCAAAAACATTCCCTTGTAGAAATCATTTCTTCAACCTTTGCACGATACTTTTCTAGTTCTTCTAAATGAATATTATTTCCCCAGGCACACCAAATTGGTGCTTTTGGATATTTGTCTAAATATTTTTGGATGATTTTACAATTTTTAGTGGCATCATTTTCGTTGTATTCAACATTTTTAGGATTAGAACTTCTTTGAGGACAAATGTTCAAAAGCACAAAACCGTCGTATTCATTATGTTCTACGATTTTACAAATCTTGTTAAAAGTTCTATCTGGTATTTTATCTGTTGCTGTACTTGGATTTAAACCAATACATATAACCATACTTTTGCTAGTTTTTCCTAAAGCGTATCTGAATTTTTTTTGTTCTTTAGGGCCTTCTGGTTCATAAATATCAAATTCTTTCATAATTCTCTCCTTTTAATCTAACTCATTTGGTATTGCATATAGCACGGTTTCAGAATTAGTTGCAGAATAATGTCCTAGTCTGAATTTATAGTTTTCAAGATTTTCTTTTAAGTAGATAGGAATGCTAAATAAATCCTTGCCACAATTATGGTAAATAGAAATAGCCAATTGAGTTCTACATTTTTGAATCGTTTTGATACCACCTTTTAGTGCAGCCAGTTCCGCACCTTCAATATCCATTTTTATTAAATCTGGTTTTATATTTCTTTCTAAACAAAAATTGTCAATTGTAACAACATCAACAATTCGTTTTTCCCATTCATCCGGATTAATTTGCACATTGTTATCTGTAATTTCTTCTCCAAAAGAGCAGTAATTAAAGGCTTTATTAATGCAGAAATTGATTTTTTTATGAGAATCTCCTAATGCGTATGGTACAATTTCCAGTCTTCCATCCATTATAAACTCTTCTATAAAAGGATTTTTTGTAATATCATAAATTGCTTCAAACCCATAAGTTTTCTGCAAATTTGGTAGTGAACAATTAAACGCTACTACATTTATGCCATCATTTGTTCCAGCATCAAATACTATTTTTACAGCGTTTTTATTTATTTTATCAAGATATTGTTTGTTATATGCATAATTTATCTTATACTTAGTTGCAACTTTTTGAAAATAATATTTTTCATAGAAATCTGTACTAATATTTTTGGCTCTTGTTTTAAATAAATTTTTGAATAAATTTCTATCTTCTTCTGCATCTAAGACATTAAGTACTTTCTCTAGATTTTCGTCAGTGAAAATAGTAGAAGAATTTCTGTAATAGTCACTAACAAAAGGTGTTTGCTGTATAATATTAAAACCATATAAATCTAATATATTAATTAACATTGTATCATCTCTTGTAGTTGACATAACGACAAGAATATTCTTTGGCATCTTGTCTACAAAATCTTTTAATCGCCAAATCGGTAAATTGTGAAATTTGCCAACTTGAATATTATCAATAAAACCAACAACATTTACGCAAGGTTTTATTTTTGCCAAATCATTGAAGATTTTTTCTCCGGTAATATTCGCGCCAAAAATTGCGATATTACAATTTTCAGGAATCTTATCAAACAAATCTTCATACAACTTTTCTTTTATCATAATTTCTCCAATATGTTTAAATCCATTCTTTTATTTCTTTTTTAGAAACAGTCCAATCTATGCCGTAAACTCTATCCTTAACATTGCAGTATTTGCAAAAAGGAATCGGTTTTGCTAAAAATTTCATAATTTCCTTTTCATTTTTTGCTTTATAAATATCAATGCTATCTTTCTCTGTTAAAGGTACATTGTATCCAAAATGTTTATTAAAATGTTCGATGTTAGGCGCAATCGCGCAAGTATATAATCGTCCATCTTTTAAGAATATACAATTATTTGCACATTCACAAGATTTAAAGCTGGAAACCATATCTTGTTTTCCATTTACATCAATAGGATAACTATTGCTGGTTTTAGTTACAGTTCCTGTGTTGCAAAAATATCCATACTCTACATCATATCTTTTTGCAATTTCTTCAATTTTGTCAAAATCAACTTTTATAGGGTATTTGGTAACTTCTATAGCAATATTGTATTTGTTACATGCTTGCCAAAAATCCTCTCCAAGAATTGGTAAAAGAATGCCATTTGTAAGAATTATTAGTCGTGTATTTGGTAAGTGTTCTCTTGATACCCTTAAAAATTCAATTAAATTTGGGTGTAATAATGGTTCTCCACCAATTAAATTAATTCTCTTTAATTTTTTATTTGTTAATTCCGCAATTCTTTTTATATCGTTTTCGTAGCTTTCTAAATTTGCGAATTTCTTTTCAGCTAGTGGTGAAAAATTGTTACAACCTTTGCAATTCAAATTGCAATGTTCTACCAAATGCACAGAAAAACGTTCCAAGTGCTTTTGTGGGATGTCTGGTTTGCAAGTGATTTTTGGTGGAAAAATATTCTTGCTTAAATATATATTTGGATATTCTTTTTGAAGAAAAACTTCTATTTTTGGATAGATATTGTGTGCATTATTTTTTACTGCAAATATTGCAACATCTGGATTTAGTTCTTTTAGAGCTTCAGGGGTAAAAATTTGATAATTTTGTATTTTTTCACCCTGTTTTTTAGGATTTTTATCTATAATTCCAATAATATTTTTACTTTTAATCTTATATTTTTCTAAACAATTTGATAAGAATATGCTTGCACCCCAGAAAACAATTTTTTTATTACGATTTGCATAAATCTGATTTATAAATTTAAGTTCAGTAACTATAATTTGTACAATTTCAGGTAAAAATAGTATAATTTTATTAAAATATTTGTTATAAACTTCTTTGTCTTCTATGCTATTTAATTTCATTTCTGTATATTCAATAAATTTAGATTTATACAATTTATATAATTTATGTTTTCTCAGAAATTTTTGAATTTGTTTCAAAATGCTTATTTGATCGTAAATGCCTTGTTGATAATAATTTAATTGATACATTGTAGATTTTTGATGAATTTGTCTATAATAAACATCTTCATTAATATTATAAATATTACTTGCAAATGGCATATAAAACCAATAAAACGCTTCATCTTCTTGAATTAATTTTTCAGGAAATCTAATATTATAAGTATCAATAATTTCTTTTTTATAAAGCTTTGCAACTGGTCCTACTCTCAAATCGCTAGTAAAAAAATCAAATACATAAAATCCGGAATTCTTTTTTTTGCTATCGTAATATATATCTATTTTATCTTTTAAATTATTGGAGTTTTCATCCAGAGCTACATTTTTAATATTTGCAATAACTAAATCACAATAATTTCTTTCTGCAGCTTTATACATTTTTTCCAACATTGTTGGTTCAATATAATCATCTGCATCAACAAAAGTTACGTATTTGCCTTGTACAATATCAAGTCCAGCATTTCTTGCTGCACCTTGTTTTTTGTTCTTATCAAAAAATATAGTTTTTATTCTTAAATCCTTCTGTGCATAATCTTTAAGAATTTGTTTTGAATTGTCTGTAGAACAATCATCAACACAAATGATTTCAATATCTTGAAATGTTTGATTGATAACACTATCTAAGCATTTGATAATAAATTTTTCTGCATTATAAACGGGAATGATAACCGAAATTTCACTCTTCATAATATTCTCCAATAAAATTCGCTAATCCTCTTCTATCCCAATTGATATACTTTTTTACTATTTTTGCAGGTATACCTGCAATAACGGTATTTGTATCTTCAAATGGTTTGTTTACGATACTTTTTGTTCCAACAATGGTATTATCCGGAATTACGGTATTTTTCAAAATATGAACTCTATTCCCTACCCAAACATGATTTCCAATTATAATTCCTTTTGAACGATTCAAAATTTTATTAGTCTCATTATTATATAATGTATGTCCATCAGTAGCTCTTAGACAAATGTGAGTTGAAAATAAACAGTCATTCCCAATTTGAATTTTAACACCTCTTTCACTTGTTATAACGAACTCACCTTGATAAATACTAAAATTATTACCTATAGAAATAGTCGACTCTTCTTGTTCCATTCTTACTAACAAATTCCTTATATCAGAATTAAAACCGACTGTTATTTGAGAATTGCTATTTATGCGGATTGTTGTATTAATGATTTGTGGAATATCATTTGTATAAAAAGTTATTGTGCTATTTTCACCTAACCAAATGACATTAAGTCCTTCTATATATGAAACTTCGTATTTTTCGTTTTTATCATTTATTAAATAAATATGGTTACTGGCAAGTTTTTCTAATCCATTCAAGAAAGGATTTTCAACGAGAGTAACTTGTTGTTGTAAATTAGCAAATTCTAAGAAATCTGCAATTTTTTTATAAACAGTATCAGAAGAATTTTTTACTGTACTGATAATGCAAACATTTTCAAAATTAACAATTTCAAGTGGAGAAAAGACTCTATAGCCCATAAATTCAGAGCCAATTTTCTTTTTATTTCTATCAATAATCCCAAGGATTTTAAATTCACTTAAATCATTTTTCTGAATAAAATCTTTCAAAAATAAACTTGCACCCCAAAATAAGATGTGTTTATCTTTGTATAAATTTAATATTTTATAAAACTTTGAATCAAACATTAAAAAGTATCTCCTCTTCGAAAATATTTGGTAAAAGTTCAATATCTGGATATTTTTCAGCAAGTTCCTGTTTTAATGATTCATAAATAGGCTCGTTATTTGATAAAACCGTCAAAATAATGCCATCCGGTTTTAAGTCAGATAAAGCATTAGGAGAATAAATTTTATAATTCCCACAATTCTTTCCCCACGAAGCTTCATTACGGTCAATAATTCCCAAAATATTCTGATTCTTTTTGTTTTCTTGAGCTAAAACTTTTTGAATAAACAAGCTTGCCCCCCAAAGCATAACTCTGTTACTTCCTATAAAATTTTTTAAATAAGTTGGAGTGATGTAATCTCTTCTCAATACTGAATTAAAAAATTTCCAATCGTTTGGCATTAACTCTTTCAAATTTTGTACGAAAGTTTCATATTGAGAGTCATTACAATGGCCAAGTTCCCAAGCTATATGTGATTTTATGACTCTTATATAACTTTTTTTCAGTTCTTCAAAAATTCCTCTATTTTCTAAAAACTCTTTTATTTGAAGTGCTGCCAGTAATATGTTTTTTGAATGTTTTGCTCTATATTCAGAAATACTACCAGAGCGATTACATCTATAATTTATCAATTCTTTATTGAAAACTACAATCTTTTTAGCACAAATTTTTGAAATATGTCCAAACGCAACATCATTACAACTCGTGAGATTTTGAAATTGAAGATTATTAGAGAGAATTAAATCTTTTAAATATAATTTGTTCCAAGATGGAACATTAAATAAACAAAAAATATCGTCCTTAAAATCTTTCCAGTTAAACGGCTGTTCTAATGGAGTTTTATCAAGATTGATTGGTGAATTCGGATTACCGCTTTCTACAATATTACCCTCGTTATCAACTTTTCTAGAAGAACAAACCGTTAAATCTGCGCCATATTTTTCTGCGTGATTATATAATTCTTCCAGCATTGTCGGCTCAAAATAATCATCGGCGTCGAGAAATTGGATGTATTTGCCGTAGGCAATTCGAATTCCGCTATTTCTTGCAAATCCGGCTCCAAAATGATTCTGCTGAACAACAACAAATCTGTCATCTTTGCGTTTATATTCTTGCAGAATTTCTAGAGAGCTATCAGTCGAACCGTCGTCAATACAAATAATTTCAAAATTTTGAAAAGTTTGATTGAGAATGCTGTTTAAACATTGATGCAGATATTTTTCAACGTTATACACAGGAATTACAATACTAATCTTAAATTTCTCTTCCAAATTCAAACTCCGAAATTCAACATCTTTGTAACTAATTAATCGCCATGATAGTACACGGATGTCTTATTGTCAAATAAAAAGATAAGACATGTATATTGTTTATAAGAAGACATTAACGTCTTAAAATATTAACAAAATTATTGAGATACTTAATGATATTAGAAACAGATAAAAAAATTATTGGCAACAAATTTAAAGAATATCGTAAGAGCAAGCAACTTACGCAATTTGAGCTTGCGGAAAAAGTTGGTTTAAATGAAAAACAGATTTCACGCATTGAAGCCGGACTAAATTATCCGACATATCTAACTTTTGTCAAACTTTTAGATGTTTTGGATGTTAATATTCTTGATTTTTTAAGAGATACAGGAAAATATATCAATGTTAATTATATGCTTAATAAAGATATTA
>CAKVJE010000028.1 GCA_934754735.1 uncultured Candidatus Melainabacteria bacterium | reverse complement strand
AAATTAGAGTTAACTAAAACGAACTTTAATATGTATAATCTTGTTGAGCAAGTTTATAATGAACTGCAACCGCTTGCGCAAACAAAGGAAATTGAATTTAAGATTGAATGTACAAACAAAAATTTGACCGTAAATGCTGATAGAAGTGAAATTAGACGCGTGATTTGCAATCTTTGCGGAAATGCGATAAATTACACACAAAATGGCGGACGAGTAGTTATAACACTAAAAAATGAAGGCAACGACCTGATTTTTTCAGTGTCTGACAATGGTTCAGGAATTCCTCAAGAAGATATTCCAAATATGTTCCAAAGATTTTCACAAGGTACGAGCAAAAAACGTTCAACAGGTACCGGCTTAGGTCTATATTTGTCCAGACAAATTATAGAATCGCATGGTGGTAAAATCTGGTTGGAAAGTGCGTTAAATAAGGGCAGTGAGTTTTCATTCCTGCTTACGGATTCAGTTATTCAAAAAGAAAGAAGTTTAGTATGATAAATACTTTGTTAGTTGAAGACCACGAGCTTTATAGAATGGGTTTGTCAATGCTTTTAGATAAAGCAGAAGGTATTACTCTTGTAGCAGAATCAGCAGATGGATTGGACGGAATTAAAAAGGCTCGTGAACTTTCACCGGACGTTATACTTATGGACATTGGACTTCCAAATATTGACGGAATTGAAGCTACTCAACGCATAAAAGATTTTAATCCGGACGTTAAGATTTTAATCTTTACTTCACGCGATAGTGAAAACGATGTATTTGAAGCTTTTAAAGCCGGTGCTGACGGTTATATTATGAAAGGCGCAACGCCTGAACAAACAATTTCCGCTATTAAATCCGTTTATGAAGGTGTAGGTTGGATAGATCCGAGTATTGCAAAAATGGTATTTTCAAATCTACAAAAACCAAGTGCAAATGTTGTTACAGAACCTGAACCAAAAAAATCAAATAATTCTTACGGTTTAACAGAGAGAGAATTGGATGTTTTAGAGCTTATGGTTGAAGGTCTTTCTAATCCTCAAATTGCGGACAAATTAGTTATTACAAAAGCGACTGCAAAAGCTCACGTTCATAGCATTTTGCAAAAACTTTGTGTTTCTTCCAGAACTCAAGCTACCGTTACAGCCATGAAAGAAGGATTAGTTTAATGTTTGAAGCATTAGCCGGCATGATAATGGCTGTAAAAATCCATTTCAATCAAATGAAATATCCGATTATGAAAAAACAGGATAGAGTTGTTGCTGAAACGATTTATAGAAATAACGTGGATAAAGTCGGTGAAACTGAAAAATACGAAAAAAGCAAGATGCCAAAATCAGGCTATATGACGGTAGAAGAGTACGAAAATGAATCTCGAGCAAAATCAAGACGTGAAATTAGTGCAAAAATTTTAGATAAAGCAGAGATGCCAAAAGATGAAAACATGGTTTATGTTCCGCAAAAGAAATTTCATCTTGTAAAATACAATGATCCCGTTGGCAGTCCTGAGTTGAGTTTGCCGAGAAAATTAAATTTTGACCGACAAATAAACGCACAAGGAATTGTTTCAGGCGATTTTACAAAACTTGTTTATCCTGCGGTTTATTATTATGCGCAATCTGATTGCACAAGTTGTGATTTGTTTTTAATAAATCTTGATTCTTCGCTTTCTGATATTGAGAAAGTAAAAAAAGCTAATATTTTAAACAAAGTTGATAAACCTTTGATATCCACCGATAAGTCAATTGATACAAAATTTATCTTTAGAACGCTCACACCGATTGATTTTTCAAGCGACAATACAAAACTTGTAGTCAAAGAAAAAATCGGTTACAGGCATGATGGAATTTGGCAGACAAATTTATGGGTATATGATTTTAATAGAAAAGAAGCTCAAAAGTTGCCACAAATCAGAGATGCTATTATAAATTATTGGGCGCAAGCAGGTGGAGTTGATTTTGATGAAAAACGTTGGGATATTTATCCTCTAGGTTTTGATGCTAATAATGAAAACCGCGTTGTAGTTTGCGCTTACGCATACACAGGAGATGTGCCGAAATTCTTAGGAACTTGGAGCATTGATGTTTATGGAGAAAATTCAAGGCTGGAATCTTTGACCGGTTCAAGCATTCCTATATCAATTGTAGGGTATAGAATGGAAGAAGAAGCCGACGTTATACCTGTTTCAGAAGTTGAGTTTGACGCAAAGCATGCAAAAGAACTAGCTAAAGCTAAGGAAAAAGATGCAAAAGAAGCTAAAAGGTTCGATGATAAGGTTAAAAAAATCGAATATGAGCGCAAAATTCAACAAATGGATATGGCAACAATGCTTAAAATCATGCAGCGTCAAGAAGAAATGAAAAAGAATTACCAGAAAAGCAAAGACGGTATGACTGGAAATTGATAACAAAAGCAGTATAAAAAGCCATTTATAAGTTTTAATTATAAATGGCTTTTTGTTATTTTAAGTAAAATTTTAAACTTCTTTAAATACACCCAATGGGAATTCAGGAATCATTTCTGTCCTTATTCTTTCATGCGCGCCTTCCGGTGTCATGTGCCAGTTTGTTGGACAAGAAGAAAGAATCTCTACAAAACCAAAACCTTTACCGTCTAATTGAACTTGAAAAGCTTTCTTAATTGCTTGTTTTGCTTGATTTATGTGTGGAACAGAATCCAACGCAACACGAGCTGAAAATGCTGTTCCGTCGCATAAAGCAATATGTTCTGCAACTTTAATCGGATAACCGAAATAATCAGCGTTTCTACCTGTAGGAGAAGTTGTTGTAACTTGTCCCATCATCGTTGTAGGCCCTAATTGTCCGCCTGTCATACCGTAAGTTGTATTATTTAAACAAAATGCTGTAATTTTTTCGCCTCTCAAGGCTGTATGCATAGATTCTGCTAACCCGATTGACGCGAAGTCGCCATCGCCTGAATATGTAAACACAACTTTATCAGGTCTTGCACGTTTTACGCCTGTTGCTGAAGCCAAAGCTCTTCCATGCGGTGCTTCAACTGCATCTATATCAAGGAAGTTATAAAGAAATACAGAGCATCCGACAGAAGTAGATGAAATGATATCTTCTTTAATTCCCAATTCGTCTATAGCCTCGCCAACAAGTCTGATTGCTATACCGTGGTCGCATCCTGGGCAAAAAGTATACTTAAAGTCTTTTTTGAATGATTTTGGAATACTAAATACTTGTTGCATACTCTTTTCTCCCTTCTAAAATATTTTCTACGGAAGAAACTATTTCTTCAACGCTTAACCATTCTCCACAAGGTCTGTTTACTAAATCTACTTTAGATTGACCATTAACCGCATATTTAACATCCTTGAACATTTGTCCCATATTCATTTCCACAACAATAAAATCTTTTCCTTCTTTAGCCAATTCAGAAATTCTTTCTGCAGGGAACGGATTTAAAGTAACAGGTCTAAAACATCCTGCTTTAATGCCCTTTTGTCTTAAAACATTCATGGCAGCTTTAATATTTCTTGTCATAGAACCGAATGCCGTTAAAATAACATCAGCATCTTCTGTATTAAACTCTTCGTAAGTTGTTTCATTTTCTCTGATTACGTCAAATTTTTTGTGTAAATCATAGATATGCTGAATTTGAGCTTTTTCATCAGGCGCACAAGAATAAATAGCTCTTGCATCTCTTCCTTTAGCACCCGTTAGAGCCCAAGATGAAACATCTACTTCAGGATAAGGATATTCTCCAAAGCTTGCAGGTTCCATCATTTGACCTAAAAGTCCATCTGCTAACAAAATTACAGGATTTCTATATTTTTGCGCGAGATAAAATGCCCTATAAGTTAAATCTACACATTCTTGAACTGTTGACGGTGCTAGCACGATAATTTTATAATCACCGTTTCCGCCACCATAAACAGCTTGATTATAATCACCTTGAGCAGGATAGATATAGCCTAAACCAGGGCCTGTTCTCATAACGTTTACAAGCACTACAGGTAATTCGTCTGCTGCTGCGTAAGATAACGCCTCTTGCATTAATGCTACCGCACAAGAAGATGATGAAGTCATAGCCTTTACACCTGTTGCAACTGCGCCCATAACCATATTTATTGCGCCTAATTCGCTTTCTGCACAAACATAAGCTCTGCCCAATTCTTGCATTTTCCCGCTTAAATATTCACCAATTTCTGTTTGCGGTGTAATCGGATAACCAAAATAGCATTGACAACCTGCGTTTACTGCTGCTTGCGCTATTGCATAATTTCCTTTTATTAAAACTTTTTCCATTATCTATAAACCTCTGTAATTGCCATATCAGGACATCTTTTTGCGCACATGGCACAACCAATACATTCGCCTTTGGGGTCGTCAAATTCAACCATATAATCGCCAAGGCGATTTGTTTTGTTACTCTTTTTAATCAAGCCTTTAGGACAAGTTGTCGTACAAATATAGCAAGACTTGCAACGACTGTTATCTATAACAATTTTTCCCATCTCCACTCCTATCTTCATGAAAAATTATAGCACCAACGCGATTTTTAGACCTATTTTGTAACAATTTGTAAATAAATTTTAAAAAAATGTTATTAAAATCTGAATTGTGGAATTAAGAAAATATAGGATGCAAGGAAGCATCAAGTAGGACTAGCCAGAAAGGAGTATAACATGGCACTAACTATTAACACAAACCTATCATCAATGATTGTTCAATCAAATTTGAGCAAAGCAACATCTTCATTGAACAATGCGATTGAAAGAATGACAACAGGTTACAAAATTAACCACGCTTCAGACAACGCAGCAGGTTATTCTATCGCAAGAAATTGGGAAACTCAATTAGGTTCATTGGATGTAGCGGCAGACAACGCAGCAACCGGAGCTGACATGATGACAACACTAGAAGATACCTACTCTCTAGTATCATCACACTTACAACGTGTAAGAGATTTGACAGAACAAGCTGCAAACGGAACTTATGGTTCAGATTCATTAAAGGCAATTCAATCAGAAATTACTGCGAGATTAGACGAAGTTGACCGTATCGCTGCAAATTGCGAATTTAACGGTTTGAAAATGATGGATGGTTCAATGAAAAATGACATCGATTTACAAGTTGGTCTATACAGCAATGACGATAGTAAAATTGTTTTAGATAAGAGTTTGTTTGCAAAAGCAGATATCAATACATTATTTGGTGAAGCAAAGGCGGATGTAGCTAAAAAATGTGCAGGATTGGAAAAAGGTACTCAAGCTAGTTCAATGCTTGATAAAATCGATGAAGTCATCAATAATATTTCCGGTCGTGTAACAACATTAGGTGCTGCTCAAAACAGAATTGAATCAGCAGTAGAATCAATTGGTGTTCAAACTGAAAACATCACATCTTCATTGTCAACATTGAGGGATGCAGATGTTGCAGAAGAATCTTCAAATTATATCAAAGCTCAAATTCTTCAACAAGCTTCAGCGACATTGTTGGCAACAGCAAATCAAACCCCAAGTATTGCATTGAACTTACTATAATTTTGAGGGGATATATTTACCCTAAGAAAGCAAGGACATTCTTGTCCTTGCTTTTATGTATATTTTGCTTGATAAAATATTGTGCAAAAGCTCTAATACAAAAGTCTAAGCTTTTTTAATTCCATACTCACTTATCCTAAAACTTTTTCACAATATTAAACAAAAAAATTTTAACTTGACAGTTGAATAGAGATAGAATAAATCACAATTTATAGTGGTATCAAGGTGGTACTACTATGAAAAAAATATTGGCAATTTTTCTTTTATTTATATATCTGAATGTTGGTATAATACCGATTTATGCCGCGGTTGAGAAGTCCGAGAGCATAATTACCAAAATAGAAAATGATATCTATGGTTTTGATTATTCGAATGATAGCTCGCAAAATAGAGTATCAAGACTAGAAAAAACTGTTTACGGTAAAACTTCGACCGGTGATATTAATAAACGTATAAAAAGACTTTCTGCTGATATTTCTGCAGACGTAATCGGTCTTGAAATTGAACCTACAGAAGATACATTTAAAGAAAATGAAGAAACTGTAGCTGATAGTTCTGTAAATTATCCTATTGTTGATGAAATTGAACAAAAAATATTTAATCAAACTTACAAACAGCGCGATTTTCACTCACGTATAGTTGCAATCGAGCGTAAAATATTTGGTAAAATTTATGACGTAGATGATTATTCTACTCGTATGGATAGAATAAAGGCTAAAGTAATGCCGGATACGATTGCTAAATCTGGTTTTGATAATGATTACACAAATCGAAGTTATTATGATAATGATACGTTAACGACAAATGATTTATCGGCGCTCGGTAGAAATCGTTTTAGTATGCCATTTGGTCAGAAAAATTACTCACGCCCTTATGCTAACTATGGCGACATGACAGGCGGTGCTGCAACATTACCTGCTAATCCGAATTTGAATGACGAACTTGCGCAACTTGAATATGAAACTTTTGGAACGGAGTTTTCTAATGAAGATACCGCAACAAGAATTAAACGTCTAAATAGTGTAAGCAAGGCTAAGAAGTCTACTTCAAAATATGATTCTAATAAGTTTAGTCAGCGAATGTCTACTGCAATGGAAATTGGCGCAATGATACTTATGATATTGGCCATGGTTCTTTAATAATCTTTAATTAGTTGTAATTTTATTCATTAATAAAATGTTAAGTATTTATATTTAAACAAAGAACATGTTATAATTACATCAAGGATATTAGAGAAGGAGGATATATGGCTAACCCTATATTAAATGAAAAATTTACGGAACAAGAAAGAGTTTTAGACGGTGCACCAATGACCGTTAACGGAACAATCCAAATTACGGCGTTTCTTGGTTTATTGGTAGTTGCAAGTGCTGCATTTACTTGGAGCAGAATGACAGCAGGATATACCGATTTAGCAATGATGTTAACAGCAGGAGGCGGTATTGTAGCATTTATAGTTGCTTTAATCGTTTCTTTTACAAGAAATAAGTATTTGGTGCCGGTTTATGCTGTAGCAGAAGGTCTTTGTTTAGGTGGAATTTCTGCAACATTTGAAGCTTCTTATCCGGGGATAGTTTCTCAAGCGGTAGCCGGAACTTTTGCAGCGTTATTTTCAATGCTAATCTTATATAGAGCAAATATTATTAGTTGTACTGATAAATTTAGAAGTGTAATTTTTATTGCAACACTTTCTATTGCTGGTATATATTTAATAAACTTTATCGGAAGCTTTTTTCATATGCAAGTGCCATTATTAAATTCTTCTTCAACAATGGGCATAGCAGTAAGCGCGGTTATTTGTGTAATTGCAGCTCTTAATTTGATTGTTGATTTTGATTTTATTGAAAAAGGTGCTCAAAACTTCTTGCCAAAAGATTACGAATGGTTTGGCGCGTTTGGGTTAATGGTAACTTTAGTTTGGTTATACATGGAAATCTTGAGATTGTTGGCTAAATTACAAGACAGAAGATAAATAGGGTGCCCCTCCCTTTATAGGGGGAGGGAGCAGTCGTGTGAGCGTTTAGCGAACTACGAATGCAGGTGGGGGCTTTTGATATTAATGCAAAATATCGTTTCATTCATTATCGGTGCAACTGTTGCAGCATCAGTAACATCTTTATTTTTTATAAAAAAACAAAGCTCTGAAAAAGAAGAGCTTATTCGTTTGCGCGCAGAATCTAAAAATTATGAAAGCTTACAAGAACTTATAAAACGTGATTTTGTGCAGATAGCTAATGAAGCGATAATGCGCGAACAAGAAGATTTAAGAAAACAAAATCGAGAAGCTTTGGAAGAAAAAATCATGCCTCTAAAGAATGAACTGGGTGAATTTAAAGCTAAGGTTGAAAAGTTTAATCTTGCAGGTGTCGAAAATACAACTAAGATTGTAGAACAGATTTTGAATTTGGAGAAAAATAGCGCAACTATTGCACAAGAGGCGAAAAATTTAACAGAGGCACTTACTAAAAATCAAAACGTTAAAGGTGCTTTTGGTGAAAATCTTTTAGATACGATTTTGCAATCTTGCGGTATGAAAGAAGGGATACATTACACAAAGCAATTCGTAACAACGTCAGAATGTTTGTCTGATTCAGAAGAACATGTTATAAGACCCGATGTAGTGATTAATTTACCTGATGACAGGCATGTTATTGTGGATTCTAAAGTTACGCTTACAAGTTACCTTGCTTGCGCGGATGATAAAGATAAAATCAAGGATTTTAAGTCTGAAGTCAGAAAAAGAATTACGGATTTATCAAATAAAAATTACCAATCTGCCGAAAAACTTTGGCAACCGGACTTTGTTCTTATGTACATGCCGGTAGAACCTTCTTTGCAACTTCTTTATCAAGATTTTGATTTGATTAATTTTGCGTATAAATCTAATGTTATCATAGTAGGAACCGCGAGTTTGCTTGCAACAATAAGATTGGTTAATCAGCTTTTCGCGCAACAAAAACAATGTGAATGTGTTAATCATATCGTCCAAGCAGGAACTAATCTTTTTGAAACATTCGTACAATTTTGCGATGATTTAGTTGATGTCCAAAAACGTTTTGACGACGTGAATAAAAGACTAAATACGACGATTAACAGATTTAGACGCGGAAATAAAAATAAACCAAGTTTATTTTTACAGGTTGAAGCTTTAAAAGATTATGGTATAAATACTAATAAGGAAATTCCTTCACAATTATTGGAAGGTGGAGAAGAATCGCAGAGTATAATAGATTGCCACGATTCTATTTAATCCCCTCATCCTCACCCTCTCATCCACAAGGGGCGAAGGGAAAATAAAAAATGAGTTACGATTAATAAGGAAACATTAAATGACAAAAATTCTTGTAGTAGATGATGATAATGCAATAAACGAACTTATAAAAATAAATTTAGAGCTTCAAGGCTATGAAGTTGTGCAAGCATTCAATGGTGTAGAGGGTTTTGCTCTTGCAAAACAAGAAGAACCTTCTTTGATTATTCTGGATGTTATGATGCCGGAAGTTGATGGTTTTACGGTTGCTCAACGAATTCGACAATGTCCCGAGATTGCAGAAACTCCAATCATTATGCTTACGGCATTATCTGAACTCAATGATAAAGTTAACGGATTTAATATAGGGGTTGATGATTATTTAACAAAACCGTTTGAAATAGATGAATTAATTGTACGTGTACGTGCTTTATTAAAACGCACAAAACAAATTCCAAAATCATTGGCAGTAAGAGAACTTTTAACTTATAAAGAAGTTACATTACTGCCTGAAACATATAGCGTGCAGATTAATGAAAAAATACAAAAACTTACACCAATAGAATTTGATATATTTAATTTGTTGTTCCAAAATCATGGGAATATGGTATCGGGAGCGCGTTTATTAAAAGAAATTTGGGGATATGAACCTGACGACAATGTTGAAACGATAAGAGTTCATATTCGCCATTTAAGAAGTAAAATCGATAAAATTGCAGACGGGAAAAAATATATTGAAACAATTTATGGTGGCGGATATAAATTAAATATTTAGTTTTGTAACAATATCATCAAATAAGGCAATTATTAAACATTTATATACTTTATATATATGAGGAGAGTAAAATTTAATATCACATTAATTGGAGTTTTAATGAATAGATTAAATCTTTGTTTTACTATCCCGCAAGATTTAAATAGTTATTATAATCTTGATGAAAATGATACAGTTGTTGATGTTGGAATTTTGCCCAAAATAGAAGCTAATCGCGATTCTTTTGGACGTTTAGTTTCAATAAATTATTATACAGTTGATAATGATTTAGTAAGAACTGAATTTTATTCCGGTTCAAGTGTTTATAAAATCAATCAATATCGACAAAATCTTTTATATTCTTCATCTGAGTACAAAGACGATTTGCTTATTTCGAAAAGTATTATGAAAAAAGATGGTAGTTTATTATGTTGTTTTGAATATGAATATAATAAAGTTAAAAAAATCAATAGGATTAGTAAAAAGACTCCGACTAAAAATATATTAGTAGGATATAAATATGACACTTTTGGAAGAATCATTGAACGTAATATTTCGGTCGATAATGGTATGGTAACTAAACAAAGATATGAATATGATATTCTTGATAGAGTTGTTGAATATGAAGATTCTTCGCAAAAAATTAAGATTGATAAAATTAGTGAAAAAAATGAGTTGATATCTTATACAATAACTGATAGAATGAATAATATCATCAAGGTAGAAAATCATTTTGCGGACTGTGGTTATATATGTTCTAATGTTATGGTAAATGGTCATGTTTGTTCTGTAAATGATAAGAGTTATGTGGATAATATAATGCTAAAACGACCTTATACATCTGAAAATGATTTAGATTTGATTATATCAAACTTATTGAGAAAATCTGCAAATACAACCAGCAGAATAGAGGATGTTGTTTCTAATAATACTATGGGGCTTATTGACAAAGGTATTGAACTAAGAACATTGCCTATTTCATTAAGAAAACGTGCTCTTTATAATACGATTGTTAATGCCGGTTAATTTTAATAATATTGTTCATTGTCTGATAATTAGTTTTAATTTTCTGTGTTAAAATAGCAATATGAAAAGACTTTGCGTGTTTGCACATTGGGATAGAGATAGTATAATTGACGATTATGTTATATATTATTTAAAAGCTCTAAAAGAAGTTTGTGAAACAATAATTTTTGTTTCAGACTGCAATCTCGACACAAACGAAACAAATAAACTTAATAATATCGCAGATTTTGTCTTAGCACAAACGCATGGTGAATATGATTTTGGCTCATACAAAAGAGGTTTTTTGTTAGCTAAAGAAAAAAGTTTGCAGTTTGAAGAACTTTTGTTTGTTAACGATTCATGTTATGGTCCATTTTATCCGCTCAAACCTATTTTTGAAGAAATGGAAAATAAAAAGTGTGATTTCTGGGGAATGACACAAAATCGATATGGTATAACCAAATTTGAAGAATCGCCTACTAAGCCATCAATAGCTCCGCATATACAAAGTTATTTCATTCTTTTTAAACAAAGTGTATTTAATAGTGATATTTTTAAAAATTTTATCAATAGTATAAAAGCTGAAAATGCAAAAAACGATGTCGTTACGAACAATGAAGTCGGATTAAGTCAATTATTGTATAAAAACGGATTTAAGAGCGCTGTTTTTATAAATAAATATAGATTTATTCATAATTGCTTAATTGAAAAATGGGATAAATTGATAGCACAAGATAATTTTCCATTTCTGAAAACTGCAATAATTAAAAACGGACTTTATTTTACGGGAGAAGTTAAAAGCTGGGAAAAAGTTATAACTCAGACTAATTATCCGATAGAACTCATCAAACAACATTCTGAACGCGTTAAAGACTTGTTTGAGAATAAATATTCAAATATGAATGCTTATAGAAAAATCCGATTTAATCTACTAAAAAATGCTCCTCTAGAAATCCGTTTTTTTGTGATTAACATAGAAAGAAGTTTATATAAAATTTTAAACACCATTTGTTTCAATAAACTCAAGAAGTTCTGAAGCACATTTTTCCCAACTAAAGTTTTTAGCTCTTATTAAACCTCTTTCAATACAAAGCTCTCTAAAGAAGTTGTCATAATACATTTTTTCGTAAGCTTCTATCAATTCTTCATCATTAGTCGGATTAATTTGAATTCCGGCTTGTCCTATAACTTCCGGTAACGATGATACGTTAGATGTAATAACCGGACATCCACATTTCATAGCTTCTAATACAGGTAAGCCAAATCCTTCATACAAAGAAGGATAAATAAACATGAGCGCATTTGAATAAAGCCTTGGTAATTCTTCATCTTTAACATAACCTAAAACCTCAATTTTTGATTGATCGAAGTCGCCAATAGTGTTAGTTAATTCTTTTTTGAATTTTTCCCAAACTCCGCCTGCTAAAACGAGTTTAAGGTCATTAATCTTATTCTTTTCTATAAATTTGAAGAAATTTTTGATAGCAAAAATTAAATTTTTACGTTTGCCTAAAGTGCATAATGAAAATACATATTTAGTGGGTTTCCCCGCTCCTTGAGACTCTGCCGAAGGAAACAATTGAGTATTGTTTCCTGAGAGGTTAGGATTAAGGGGTGGGGTGAAAGTAGCATCAGCACCCAAAAGTGTAGTTTTTATATTTTCTTCTTTAATATCAAAATACTTTAAAACATCTTTTCTTGTGCATTCTGAATTCGTAACATAAAAATCGTTTTGATTAATCGTATTATAAATTCTATAACACCAAAGCCTTTTATTCGTAGGAATTTTGCCCGCTTCTAAAATAGGAATAATGTCATGAATCATCCTAAATCGTTTCAAATGTTTAGAATGTAAGATTTCTTCTGACGGCGCTTGAAACGGGCTAAAGTAGATTTCAAAATCTTTTAGCTCTTCAATGTTTTTTTTGTTTTGTTTGTAAAAAATATTCTCGTAATATCTGGATAGACTGAGAATTGCGTATTTAAGTTTGGAACTACCCGCCCCTTGAGGGAGGGTCGAAATCTTTGATTTCGGGGTGGGGTTATTTGCTGAGTGACCCCACCCCTGCATTTCTAGTTTTCGCTCACGCTCAAACAGAACTGCTTCCCCTCCCTCAAGGGGCGGGGATTGCTTTGTTTGCTTACATTCAGCTAAGTAATTCAATTTTGCGAACGCCAAATTTATTAAAGAATTCTCTTTAAGAAGCTCTATTCCTTGGAATTCTTCAACTTTTTCAATAACTTCTTTCAAAAAATAATATCTCTTAAAATTGCAGCAAAAAACAAGTTCCACATCTTTTCTTTTTTTTAATTCTCTAAAAAGATTAAGCGCAACGAAAAACACTCCGGCCCTATGCCCGGATTCTTCCAGAAAATATGAAAGCTCTGTTGCGTCAAAAAGAATTTTGGTCATATTATCATTTTACATCAAACTTGTTTATGATACATTATGTGTATTGTATAAGGATATTGGGAGCCGGTTTTGAATACAAAAGAGCCATTGATAAGTGTAATTATTCCTGTATATAATTCTGCAAAATATATTTCCAAATGTCTGAATTCTGTTATAAATCAATCATTTAACAATATTGAAATAATTTGTGTCGACGATGCATCTAAAGATAAGAGCTTAAGTATTATAAATAAATATGCGTCCAAAGATAGTAGGATTAGAGTTTTTTCTAACGAAACTAATATGGGTGCAGGATATTCCAGAAATTTTGCTTTAGATAATGCAAAAGGGAAATATATTTATTTTCTCGATTCAGATGATTGGTTGGAAAAAGACGGGCTTTCAAAACTTGCTAGCGCACTGAAGCAATTTGGTGAAGTTGACATTATTACTTTTTCGCATTATAGCGTGAATGCAGTTACTCATATTAAACACAAATTTCCTGATGTTCCGCAGGATTTGACTAACAGGATAATAAATATATTTAATACCCCAGAGTGTATTCAATATCTTGGAGTAGGGATGACAAAAATAATAAGAAAAGCCCTGCTTGAAGAATTTAATATTAAGTTCAAACAAAGCAGATGTTTTGAAGATGTTGAACATTTTTTAGACTTAGCTCCTAAAGCAAGGACTATAGTATTTATAAATGATAAAATTCTTAATTATAGAATTGCAAGGCAAGGTTCAGTTGTATCTAAAAGAGATGATTATATAGAATATTTAATATATGATACTCTCAAAGCGGATTGTATAACTAAAGAATTTCCAACGAAAGTTCGGTTAGAATTATTAAAAAAAATGTATAAAACATTGGCATATACTGCACTTCTTGCTTATGGAAACTTTAAAATTTCACATTTTGAGTTAAAAAAGATATTTAAAAAATATATTGATTATAAAGTATTAGAAGAAAGTAATATGAGTTATTACGTGGGTATGTATAACAAAATAATGTATGAAAATGAATTTATTTTTTGTATTGAAAATTTTTTTAGGATGAAAATCAAACAATTATTTCCAACTTTTTTTGGATACTATAGAAAATTAAAACTGGTTACATTCAAAAAATAATTACGATTTATGATATTATAGATTTATGAAACCATTAATAAGTGTAATTATTCCTGTTTATAATGTTGAAAAGTATTTACATAAGGCACTTGAATCTGTAGTAAATCAAACATATAAAAATTTAGAAATTATTTGTATAGAAGATTGTTCTACAGATTTGTCAATGCAAATTCTAAACAATTTTGCTTTAAACGATAATAGAATAACTATTATAAAAAATACTGAAAATAAAGGCGTGGGTTATTCAAGAAACACAGGATTGCAAATATCACAAGGAGAATACATCCATTTCTTTGATTCAGATGATTGGTTAGAACTTGATTTATACCAAAAAGCAATAAGTTTATTAGAAGAAGATACTGAAATTTTTTCATTTAATCATAACACATTTTTTGAAGATACAAATAAAAGTGCAAAAGGTTATAGACAATGCGGAAAACTTTTAAAAAAATGTGGTTTGAATGGAAACGCTGAGCTATTTCCAATGTTTGAATATAATCCTTGGAGTAAACTCTTTAAAAAAAAATTTTTGACAGAACATAACATTTTATTTAATGATTATAAATGTATGGAAGATGTTGAATTTTCATTAAAAACATTCATAAATGCGAAACATATTCTATACACCGATGGAATTTTATATAACTACAGAGCAAGTCGTAATAATTCCTTAACGTCAAAACATTGTTTATATATTAATTATCTAATTAAAAGCATAAATAATTTTAGAGAAATGAGCGAGGAAATAGATGACAATTCCAAAATTGCAATATTATCCTATTTGTATTACACATTAGTTGAGCTTTGTAAAAAAGGATATGATAACAAGCAAATTTCATTCAATCAAATGAAAGAAATTTTTACAAACAATATTAATTTTAAAATATTAGCACAATGTAAAGCACACAATAATAAATATATTTATATGTTTGGAATAAATGTATTATCTAAAAATAAAAAGCTTTTCTTTATTATTTACAACACAAAAGAGTTTATAAAAAAGAATTTCCCAACTTATACAAGTATTTATTTTTACATAAAAAAGAAAATTCTCAAATTATAATTTTTCAAAAGAAGATTTTAGGGAAAACGTTTCTTGTAAAAAACTTTTCACAAAAATTCTTTCTTCATTAGAAATATTTTCTGTATCATTGATGCAAAAAAGCCCAATTTTTTTATTATTTTTTAACAATTCAAATAATTGTTTATCATGCGGATTTAAGTACAAAGAATCTGGCTGATATTTTTCAGCAAAATAATTATAAGTTTTATTTTTATAAAAAGGTAAAAACATATCCAACCTGCAAATACCTCTATAATGTCCGTGTTTTATCGCAAGTGCATAGTTTAAATAAATTGTTTGTTCTACGTTATCAATTCTTCTAAATCTACATTTTATAGTCTCATTTATTTCTTTTTTAAACATCTCAATACAATTTTTTACATCAGATTTTCTAAAAGCATTAATGTTATGATGAGAGAACATCTTTAAGGATTTACCAAACTTTTTTTCTATTAAATCGTCTGTGTTTGCACACATCCTATTATAAAAATCGAAATCTTTATCAAATTTGTAACTAAATCTGCAATATGGATATCCGTCTTTATGGTAGAAAAAACTTGGTGATACATTATTTGCAAAAAACGTATCGTCATTTCCGTATAAATAATATTCCGAAAGTTCCGGAATATTAGAAATACAATGTTCTATTGCATTAGAATTAAAAACTGGCAGACAATTTTTTGGAATAATATCTGTATGGTCTATGATTTTTATTCTTTCATTTTCTGTATTTAACCATTCAGGAACTTGATTATCAGTTACAATGTATATTTTATTAATCCAATTAGCATATTTCTCTAATGAACGTAATGAGTATTTTAACTCATCATTATTTATATATCGACAATTGTTATTTGCATCATTATCCTTGCACTCACTACTGTATGCAAGTTTTTTTTCTAACCATTTGGGGTCCTTATTATCAACCCAAGTATAGACCATGTCAATCTTTATCTTATTAAAGTCAACCATGCTATAATCCTATTTTGCTCATTACATTCTGCCCGTACAACTTCAACAATTCGTCAAGCTGTTTGTCATTTTGTCCTTTGGAATTGATTCTATAAAGTGTGCGTTTGTTTTGCAGAATTTGTCTGTAAATATCCGTACAATAAAGAACTGAATTATGATTTTTTACAACTCTTATTTTGCGATTGTGCACTAACGCCATAACCCAAAACCAAATATCATCAGCATATGGGCATTTATTCAAAAAAACATCTTCTCTTAAAACTTCTTTAGAAAAACAATTCGGAGGATACAAAACACCGCCGACACCAGTTAAAAAGTTATCAAACCTTGCACTTTCATTTTCTACATGTTTTTCCCAAGTTTCATAAGGAGCAATTTTATTATCTTCCAGCTTTATTCTGTGTGCGCGATGAACACTAATATCACTTGGATTTGTTATATATGAATAATAAAGCTTTGAAAGCCAATCTTTAGGATAATAAATATCGTCATCCGCTGTTACGATTATTGATTCGGAAAACTCTTTAAAAGCATAAATAGCCTTGGTATACGAGCCGATATCTTTGACAAATCTTATTTCAAGTCCGTTTTTAATAAATCTTGTAATATCATAGGGTAAATCATTCAACGTAAGTTTATCACTCAGCCAAAGAATTATTCTATCAGGTTTTACAGTTTGAGTTAACAAAGAGTAAAGTGATATTGTTAAATCATCGAAGCGTTCTTCATAAGAAGTAAGCGAAATAACAAGCGGAACATCACGCTTAATTTCGTTGAGTCCTAAATATTCCCCTAAATTGTCGGCTTTATAACGAATATAAGGATTTATCACAAACCTTAAATGAAATTTGCAATTCAAAAGCTTTTTAAGCATCTCACTCCTTTTCTAAGCATTAATTGTAACATAAAAAGCAACATGATTTATAGTATTTCATTTAATTTTTGATAAATTCCAAGAGATAGAATGAACAATAAATCTTTATTTAATTCTATTTTAGATATGTCTAAATCAAATCCGGCATTATAAAGTTTGTTATCTTTATAAATCAATCTAGAGTTGAAAAAACCGATAAAATTTGCTTTCTTACACAACAAAATTTCTTGCAGAGCATTTGAATATTCAATTATATTTTTATCATCAGAAAATGTTTTTAATGTTTTGCCGTCAAAAAACGAAACAATATTCAAAACCTCACCTTCCAGTAACTCTTCGAGGAAAGTAGTTTGCGCTATTTCTAACGGGAAAGCCGAATTAATATTTGTTTTTAATGCGATAGCTTCATTTAAAGTTTTTGCTACAAATTTAAAACCTTTACCGCGAACTAAAAGCGGAAACTCTTTTGGGTATTGAAATTTTCGCGGAATATTAATTGATGTTCCGACCAAAAGTTCTCTTGATTTAATACTGTCTCTAAGAGTTTCTGCCCAATAAGCCGTCGGAGCAATACAATTAACGAAATTCTTTCTTAAGACATCTGCAATTCCTTGCAAAATCCACTTTTCATTTTCAACAAGCACAACATCAATTTGCAAAGATTTACACTTGATAGCAAGCTCTTTAAATGTATTAAATTTAATGTTTATAGCACCATTTATTTCATCATCAGATGTTACATAAAGTTTTTTTAGATATTTAGAATCCTGAATAATCGGTAAAAGTTTTCCTTCTCCGGCTACAAGAACATTTAGTGTTTGCAAGAATTACACCCTCCACAGTTACCGGAACATCCTTTAGATAAAAGATTGCGGATTTCAAACGGCTTGTTTTCTAAAAGCCTTTGAAGAATCAGAGGATAAATTGTTTGCTCTAAGTATTCTAACTCTTTTGCAACATCATCATAATGAGAAGCATTTGATATAAAAATCGGGTATTGTGTAATAATTTTTTTAGGATTAGTGTAATAAAAAGTTATACCTGTTACTTTTACACCTGCCAAAATGGCATCTTTCACAGGCTCTTTTGATTCAAAAGCCGGAAGTAGAGAATGATGAACTGCAACGTGATTTTGTTCTATCTCACTTTTATAATTTATATTTGCAACTAAATCATAAGTATCTAAGTTGTCCTGCGCGGTTAAACAAGTTACATCAAAATCTTTAAGATGAGCTATAATACTATCTATTGTTGGAGTGTATGTAGAATATAGCAATGCAAGTTTTTTCATATCAATATTTTATCATGAACGGTATAAATTTTTTCTTGCAATCATTTTTTCAGGTGTTATTATCAATAAGGACTTAAATAAAATAGATTTAAGCAAAGTTTTTAAAGAACATTAAAATTTTAGGATATAGATAGTAAACCACATTTAGCCG
>CAKVJE010000027.1 GCA_934754735.1 uncultured Candidatus Melainabacteria bacterium | reverse complement strand
CCTTCGCCATTAGCAAAAGCAGATACACTCTTGAGCCAGCTTTTAGGACGCTTAACTTCAAGCATTTGTTTCTTATTAGTATCATTAATTTGAGCTACTAATTTCTCGTTCTTAAATGTAATAATAACTCCATCCGGAGCGATTTTTACAGGGGTTGCCAAATTTAGCAATGCTTTAGTCGAAGGACTTTTAACATTCATCAAAAGCGCTTTCCATAAAGATTGAATATCGTTTCCGCTAGGTTTTTGAGACATTGGCGGAGGCGTAAAATCTTCCACCTGTTGCGTTTGTGGAGCGTGAGAAGTGTGCGACATTTCTTGCCTTACTTCTTGCCTTACTTCCTGTCTTTGTTCGTGTCTTAATTCGACTTCTTGAACAGCTTGAGCAGAAGACCTTGTTTCCGCAACAGGAATTGGAGCCGGACGAGTCACATGTGAGATAGGTTGTGGACGCACAGCCGGAGTGAAATTACCACCTTCAAGTGCTTTAACACGATTTTGCAAATCTAAAAGCGTAGAATTTTCACTCATATTTGCTAAATCAATCATACCGACTTCCAACCACAAATGCTGGTTAGAAGCTAATTTAACTTCTTTAATATAATATGTGATTCTCTCTAGCAAGAAAACAATCTGCTGAGTTTCTAAAGCTTCTTTTTGTTTGCTTAATTCAGCTATTTGAGCTTCGTTAAGTCCGGTAAGTTCAGTTAATAAATCTGACTTACAACTTTTTACAATAAGCAAATTTTTAAAATACTCAGACAAGTTTGTCAAAATTTGTAAAGGTTCATTGCCTGAATTATAAATATCGTTTAATATTTCTATCGCATCATTAGGAGATGAAGAAATTATTTTGTCGCTTAATTTATTCAAAACATCAAACGAAATTCTACCTAAAACTGCGTTAACATCTTCTGACGTAATTTCTTTTGAAACGCCTAACAAGCTCAATTGGTCTAAAAGCGAGATACTATCACGCATACCACCGGCAGAGTTTTTAGCAATTGTAAATAACGCGTCATCAGAAATGTTAATTTTTTCTTCATTCGAAATATATCTCAAATGTTTTACGATATCATCAGTCGTAATTCTTCTAAAATCGAATCTTTGACAGCGACTCTTAATCGTATCTAAAACCTTGTGCACTTCTGTAGTTGCAAGTATAAAAATAACATTTTCCGGTGGTTCTTCCAATGTTTTTAATAATGCGTTAAAAGCATGGTTTGTCAACATGTGAACTTCGTCGATGATATAAATTTTGTATTTTCCATGGACAGGCATGTACTGGATTTTTTCTAAAATACTTTGTGTATCTTCAACTTTTCTGTTACTTGCCGCATCGATTTCAATAACGTCGATTGGTACAGAATTCATAATGTCTAAACAGCTTTCACATTCACCACAAGGATGAATAGTAGGGCCATTTTTACAATTTAAAGATTTTGCAAGAATTCTTGCTGTGGAAGTTTTACCTGTACCACGTGGCCCTGTAAACAAAAACGCATGCGCAATTTTACCAAGCTCTATTGCACTTGTAAGTGTTTTCTTGATATGTTCTTGACCTACAAGCTTGTCGAGCGTTTGCGGACGGTATTTTCTGTATAACGGTACATAATTTCCACTCATAAGATTAGTTTAACACAAACTGAAATTTAAGTTAACTTTGCGAAAAAACGGGTTTGATTCAAAATCAAAATGATTAACTTAGACCTATGGATTGCTTCGTCGCCTAAAATAATCGTTGCTCCTCGCAATGACTTTGCGTCAAGCTTTCAAGCGTGCTGTCATTCTTGTATATGTTATGTAATTCGATAATAAAAATTGAGTTAAGACTAAAATTGAACGACATTCGTGCCGCGAGCGTTTTTAGCGAGCGTGAAAGAGCAGGCTCTGCCTGCTATATCCATTTGAACTACAACTGTAAGGTTGTAGAAAATTGTGCGTAATTTCTTCTTTTTGCTTACTTTTTCTTCTTTTATCGCAATAAAGAAGAAAAAGTAAGAATTGTTTTTAAATAAAAAGTTTTTTTGAAATGTCCTTTTCTTTCTCTTTATTTGCGAGGCAAAGAGAAAGAAAAGAACGAAAAGAAAGAGAAAATACGCAACAGTTTTCTACGCTCTTACGAGCGTTTAATAAAATGGATGATTAGCAAGCAGAGCTTGCACTCTGACGCTCGCTAAAAAACGCTCGCGGCGCGAATGTCGTTCAATTTAAATTGCTCTCTATTTTTCTATATTTTTCAAAGATTGATTCCTTGCCTTTTGCCAATCCATCTCCTAAAGCGCAAAAATTACCATCCTTATCATACTTTGTAATACTGAATGGTCTCATTTTTTTTCCGGCACAAATGCTGATTTCTGTACGCAAAACCTCATTTTTATCAACATTTCAATTAATTTATATTTCTTACACCTTTCTCTCATTTTTATTGTATAATATTCAAATAAGGAGTTTTGGAATGTTTGAAGATTTTAACGAAGTTATATGTCTCGGTCAAGGCGGTTCGTATTCTGAAATCGCAAAAGATAAGCTGTTTAAGGCATACGATTTATTTTTATACCAACGTTCTTTGACTTCTATAAAAGAATGCATAGATTATATTGATGAAAATTGCAACGCGATAGCCGTTCTTCCGGTAGAAACAACATATAAAGGAATTATAAGAGAAACCATAGACAATTTGATTTTGACGAAAAATCAAAATATTCAAATTCTTGCTGAAACAATCGTTCCCGTAAATGATTGCATTCTATCCAAAACTACAGAATTTTACAGTCTTTCAGGACTTATTGCAAATCCAAACGCTTTAGGAAAATGCAAAAAATTTGTTAAAGACGAAATGCCAAGACAATTAAATATTGTAGTCGCAGAAAGTATGGATGAATCTGCAAGACTTTTAAATAATTATAATTTAACATATTCAATTATTGGCACACATAAAACTGCTGAAATTTATAATCTAAATATTTTAAAAGAACATATTGAAGATGATAAAGACAATAAACGCAGATTTATTGTTGTTGGTGACGCGGAAACTCAACCAACCGGTCATGATAAAACCAGCATAGTTCTGTTTTTGGCAGACAGACAAGGTGCTTTGTTAGATATTGTTCAAGTGTTTGTAAAATACCATATTAATATTACCCAAATTAATTCAAAAATGATGAACAACAACGCCGAAGAACAAGCTGTGTTCATTGATTTTGATGGACATAAGCATGATGAAATTATTAAACAATTGATTTCGGAACTTGAACCTTTATGCCAAAGCGCAAGAGTTATTGGTTCTTATGCAAAATTTTAGAATTTTTAGACGAAATTGTTGACAATAAAATTTGTTTAGTATAAGATAAATTTTGTCGCCGGTATAGCTCAACGGTAGAGCAACGGTTTTGTAAACCGTAGGTTGTAGGTTCGATTCCTATTACCGGCTTTTTTTTAATAGAAGAGAAAAACTTCTCTCATAGCCCTTGTGGCGCAGGGACTCTGCCGAACAAAAGTTGACTAAATGTCAAATTTTGTGAGAGGTAGCACTCCAAGGAGTGAATAGTACAGTTTCTGAAACATGCCTTTGTGGCGCAGGGGTAGCGCACTCCCTTGGTAAGGGAGAGGCCACGAGTTCAAATCTCGTCAAAGGCATTTTTAATGAAAATTTAATATGGGTAGGTGGCCGAGTGGCTAAAGGCGACAGACTGTAAATCTGTTCACGAGAGTGTACGGTGGTTCGAATCCACCCCTGCCCACCATTTAAAAGGCTCTTTTATAAGAGTCTTTTATATTTAAAATGTGTATCCAACATCATCCAATCAAAACCAGAGTAATTAAAATATGATTAATAACGTGAATAATGCGACTAGCTTTAAGGCGTCTTATATTGATAAAATCAATATTCAGAAATTGAATAATAAAAATAAATATGTGCCATATCAAGCAAATTTAGTCGAACTTAATCTGTCAGACTTAAAAGCTCTTGAAGAAATAAATAAAAAATGGAAAAATAATTGGCTATGCGGTAAATTTATCAACTGGGCAAAATCTTTGCATAACTATGGTGATAGAGTTTTTGCACTTACAACACAAGAGAATAATTTTGAAAATTTACAATCTGATGAAGTTCTGGGATTAATGAATATAGATTTACATAGAAGAAAAAGCGAATTAAACTATATTGAAACCAAACCTGTAAATCCGGATTACAATAAAGTAGGATCTTCTCTGATAAATTATGCTAAGACTTTGACTAATAGAATAAGTTTAACAGCAGGCTCAAAGAGCTTGGCTGATAATTTTTATAAACCACTTGGTTTTATTCATGAATACAAAAATAACAATGATAAATATGCTTATTGTGAATTAATTTGGTTGAAAAACGCAACACTATTGGATAAATTGAAAATTAATCTACAATCAAAATTCTGTCTTTTTATTGATAAAATTATTGGTAAAATTGATGATAGTTTTTAAATAATTTAATAAGATATTATATTTAATACAAAGGCGCTGTCACAGGGTGACAGCGCCTTTGTATTAAAAAAAATAATACTTATTTTTTGTTATTTTTTGCTTTTTTTTGTTCTTCTTTTAATTCAGCATCTTGTTCTGCGAATTCAGCTCCTTTTGCGCCGGCTGCTGCACCAATAACAATACCTACAGGACCTAATAATGCGCCACCTATAACAGCTCCGATTGTTCCTACTATAGCAATCATCTTGCTATTAGCTTTAAAGCTTACAGCTTGTGGTTGAATATCAGAAGCTGGAGCTTCCATTGTTTTTCTGATTTGTGATTGCATTTTGTTGTTTCTTTTTGCATACATGCCGTTTGAGCCTTGAATAGCACTTACTCTCATTAATATTTCTCCTATATTTTTAACACATGCATACTATACATCACTTTTATCTAGTTGTAAATATATAAATTTTATATAAGAACTTATTATTTTACCAGCTTTTATATGAATGTATTTAAATTGCTTAATTAACTGATGCATTTATTTAAAGGAGTTTTTTTGATGACAGCTGTAGAACCGATTAGAAGTCTGAAAGATTTACGCAAAATTAAATCAATTTTGTCTGCAAGTCCACGTGATTTATTACTCTTCACATTAGGGATTAATAGTGGGCTTAGAATATCAGATTTACTTGCACTAAATGTTGGTGATGTAAGAGATAAAGAATTTATTCAATTAATCGAAAAGAAAACAAAGAAGTTTAAAAAATTTCCTATAAATAAAAAGTTAAAACTTATGTTTGATAGTTATATTGTTGATAAATCCGATGACGAGCCATTATTTATGTCAAAATTTAACAATCGTTTGAGCCGTGTAACAGCGTACTATGTGATAAGACAAACATGCGAAAAATTGAATCCAGAAGTTGCTTTTGGTACTCATACGATGCGTAAAACATTTGGATATCATCATTACAAAAAATATCGTGACGTTGCAATATTACAAAAAATTTTTAACCACTCCAGTCCGTCGATAACTTTGCGTTATATTGGAATTGATGAAGAATCGATTTATAAAAGTTATATGGATTTTTGTTTGTAAAGATTTAATTAATTAAAGACAAACAATTAGAATCGTTGAATGCTTGTAATGATGGGTTAATTTGTATTGCTTTTGAATAATCCTTTTTAAATCCTTCGTTATCACCAAGTTCTTTTCTGATTGCTGCTCTATAATAATATGCATCTGCATAGTTGGAATTATTTTCAATCGCTTTATTCAAATCAGCAACTGCACCTTGCAAATCATGAAGTACACATTTTTGAAGTCCGCGGATGTAATAGCTTTCTGCCAATTTAACATTTGTTGTTGGATTTGATTTTATAGCAGTTGTTGTTACAGAAGAACCTGCTGTAGCTTTAACAGTTCCAATACCTGCGCTGATAACAGGGCTCGCAGATGCGATTTTTGGTTCGCTTGCAACTGTTGTTTTCGGCGCCGGAGTAACTTTTGGTGTAACTTTTTGTGCTACAGGTTGTGTTTCAACTGTCTTTGGCGCTATATATTTGGGCTCAGCAGTTTTTGCCTGTGCAATCTGTGCAACAGACGTTGTTGGTGCTTGTTTTGGCGTAGAAATTGTTGTAGCTTTTCTTGTAGTTCCAACAACTTTTGGTGTGCTGTAAGCAATAATTTCCTTAGCTTTTTGAACATCCCTTGTCGGATTTGATTTAATAATCGGAACGATATCATCCGTAATTCCTTCAACTACAGGAAGAGAGGCTATATAATTTTCGTTAGAAACAAGTGGTTTAACATTCTTGATAAATACTTGTTTTTCGGCCAATGCAACTGCCTGATCTAAATCGATTGCAGCACCTTCGTTATCAAAATACAATTTTTTCAAACGTCCTCTGTTTGCATAAGCAATGCTGTCTTTTGGGTTAAGTGCAATTGCTTGTGAATAATCGCTTAGTGCGCCAACATTGAAGTTTAAACGTTTTTTTACAACGCCTCTGTTGTTAAAAGCTTCTGCGTCTTTAGGATTAATTTCAATTGCTTTGTTGTAATCATCTAAAGCGCCATTATTGTCACTTAACATATATTTTAAGTTTGCTCTGTTGTAGTAAACATCAGAGTATTTAGGGTTAAGCTGTAATGCTTTTGTGTAATCTTCCATTGCGCCTTGAATATCATTCATTGCAGCTTTTAATACGCCTCTATTATTGTATGCATACGCAAAATTTGGGCGAACTTTCAATGCTGCATTATAATCAGCCATAGCGCCGTTAAGGTCATTTATTACTTGTTTTATATAACCTCTGTTTAAGTATAATTCCGGATTATTCGGATTGATTTGAATTGCTTTATCAAAATCTGCAATTGCGCCTTGTACATCTTTTTTTATGAACTTTAAAGAGGCTCTATTAGAATAAGCAAGCGCAGCGTCCGGATTTTGTTGAATCTGTTGAGTAAAAGCTTCTATTGAGCTTTCAATAGGAGTATTCGCAGCAAAAACAGCACCTGTAAAGGTGAATATTGCAACTGTAGCAAGTATTAAACTTGTTTTTTTCACGATACGTACTCCTTAATCTGGTTGGATTTGATTAAATTCTAACATATAAAATTCTGATGACAAGTGTTGATGTGTGTAATTTGTAAAAATTAATTCTAATTAACTAAAAATTTTTTTTGTGTTATACTATTTAAAGTAGATTGCGCAAAGAACGCGCATTAAAATTAGCTAAAAGAGCTTTTATTTGATAAGGGGGATTAATGGCACAAGGGTATGACGCTAGTAATATACGTGTATTAGAAGGTTTGGAAGCAGTTAGAATGCGTCCCGGCATGTACATCGGTTCAACATCTCAAAGAGGTTTGCACCACTGTATTTATGAAATTGTTGATAACTCAATCGACGAATCATTAGCAGGTTATTGTACGGAAATTCACGTAACTGTTCATAAGGACAACAGTGTAACTGTAGAAGATAACGGTCGTGGTATTCCTGTTGACATTAAACCTGAAACAGGTAAATCAGCGTTAGAAATCGTACACACAGTGCTTCACGCAGGTGGTAAATTCGGCGACGGCGGTTATAAAGTGTCAGGCGGTCTTCACGGCGTAGGCGCGTCAGTTGTAAACGCTCTTTCAGAAAAAATGGTTGTAGAAGTTTCTCGTGACGGTTATGTTTGGAAACAAACGTATTTAAGAGGCGAACCAACTTCTCAAGTAGAAAAAACTGTCGCTACAACAAAAACAGGTACAAAATCAACTTTCTGGCTAGATCCGGAAATCTTTACTGAAACAACAGAAATTGACGTAGATATTATTGCAACTCGTTTCAGAGAAATGGCTTTCTTAAACAAAGGTTTAAAAATTATTCTTCATGACGAAAAAGACGGAAGAAAAGATGAAACTTTCCACTACGAAGGCGGTATCGGAAGCTACGTAGCGTTTCTTAACCATAACAAAACTGTTATGTTTGATGAACCTATCTACATGGAGAAAATGGTTGATAAAATTAAAGTTGAAGTTGCGATGCAATATACTGATTCTTACAATGAATCAATTTTATCATTCGCTAACAACATTAACACTCACCAAGGCGGTACGCACTTAACAGGTTTTAGAAACGCTTTGACTCGTGTGTTAAATGATTACGCAAGAACAAACAAAATCTTAAAGGATTCTGAACAAAACCTTTCTGGTGATGATGTTAGAGAAGGTTTGACTGCGATTGTTTCAGTAAAAATCGAAAACCCTGAATTTGAAGGTCAAACAAAAGAAAAGCTTGGTAACTCAGAGGTTACAGGTGCTGTTCAAGATGTTGTTAAAGAAAAATTGCAAGAATGGTTAGAATTTAATCCAAAACTTGCTCGTACGATTATTGAAAAAACTTTACAGGCTCAAAGAGCAAGAGAAGCTGCTCGTAAGGCTCGTGAATTAACAAGAAGAAAATCTGTTCTTGAAAATTCAACACTTCCGGGTAAACTTGCCGATTGCTCAAACAGAGAACCTGAAAAATGCGAAATCTACATAGTCGAAGGGGATTCCGCTGGTGGTTCTGCAAAACAAGGCAGAAACAGAATGTTCCAAGCAATTTTGCCATTAAGAGGTAAAATTTTGAACGTTGAAAAAGCAAGACTTGATAAGATTTATGCTAACAATGAAATTCAATCAATGGTTCAAGCGTTTGGTATTACAATCAGTAAGAACGAAGAAGAATTTAATTTAGACAAATTGCGTTACCACAAAATCATCATCATGACCGATGCCGATGTTGATGGTGCGCACATTAGAACACTTCTTCTAACGTTCTTCTTCCGTTATGCAAAACCGCTTATTGAAAACGGTTATGTTTATATCGCTCAACCACCTCTATTCAAGGTTACAAGCGGTAAAACAGCGGAATATTTGTATGATGAACATGCATTAGACAAGATGTTAAAAGAACGTGGTATCAAGTCTTTGAGCTTATCAGATAAAACTAAAACAAAAGTTAAGACTGGCGACGAATTGTTGACATTGTTATCAAACATGGCAACTTTCTACAAGTCTTACAACAACCCTATTTTGAACATAATTCCTTCAGTTGTTCTTAGAGGTTTGATTCGTTCTGATGTTAAGGCTGAAGATTTTGAAGACCAAGCAAAAATGACAGAAGTTGTTGAATATTTGGCTCATTATTTGAAAGACCACGCAGAAAATTATCATATTGAAGAAGCTAAGAATTACGAAGTTTCATTAAAATATAACGCTGAAACTGCAAAATACGCTATTCAATTAGACTTGTTCGAAAATGAACACGAATTAATTACGGCAAATATCATTAAGAGTAACGAATTCAAGCGTTTAAAGAATTCTTATCCGCTAATCAGAGATTTCTTGATTGAAGAAGAAAAAATGCTTATTTTGGAAACTGAAAACGGCGAAGTTGAAATCACATCATTTGAACAATTACAAAAACTTGTTGATGACAGAGGTCAAAAAGGTTTGGCAATTCAAAGATTTAAAGGTCTTGGTGAAATGATGCCTCAACAATTGTGGGAAACAACAATGGACCCTGAAACAAGAACATTGTTGAAGGTTAACATTGAAGACGCTATGATGTGCGACCAGTTGTTCGATATTTTGATGGGCGATAAGGTTGAACCTCGTCGTGATTTCATTGAATCAAATGCTGTATATGCAACAAATATCGATACTTAATATGTTTTAATTTATATTGTATAGAATTAAAGGTGGGAACAAGTGTTTTCCACCTTTTTTAATTTATAACAATAAGAAGCGCCTCGCATTGCGAGGCGCTATATTTAAGTATTCAAAGCTTATTCTTTATCTTTATCAAACAAATGTTTTACTTTGTATTTAAGCGTTTGTTTTTCGGCTTCAAGAGCTTCGTGTTCTTGAACGGCTTGTTCAATTGTCTCAGCCTCACTGCCTTCAATAGGTTCAGGAATTGAGTTTACATAATCAACTGCATCCTGATATTGAGTTTCAGTTGCAAGCCACTTGAACGATTTAATAAGTGTTAATGGTTTTGCAGCGTCACCTCTTACTACAAGTTGGAATTTAGTTGCTGCATTATCCACATACTTATTAGAGAAGCTTGGAATAATTGCCATCTCATCTTCAGGAACCATTTCACAGAAAATAGAAAATGCTTTTGCAGTTACAACATTCAAGCTTGCTGCACTGTTAATCAAGTTAGCAGGATTGATTGCACCTATTGGGCCAAGCAAATTTGAAACAAGTGATGCCATTCTTGCACGAACTTTCATGTCAGCATAATTTCTCAAAATATCAAAATCGCCAAAAATATGTAAGCTTAAAATATTACCTAATGATGTAATTGGTTCAATATGACAAATACCATCACTAAAACTCAATTTACCACTCAAATCAGAGAAGTGAGTCGTATCAATCGTTGTAAGTCCGCTAATTACGCCCCCTAAAGCAGTTTGGAAGAACTGAGATTCGCGGATGTTTTCTGCAATAATCAAGTTTTCCAATTTGCCGAATGGGCCAAATTGACCGTCTTTAACTGTGAAATTAACTTTACCTTTCAAGCTTTTCATTTGTTCTTCATAAGTTGCACCTTTTAAAGATAAATCTGTGCTGAAATTTGCAGTACCTGAAAGTGTGTCTTTCATGTTTGCGCCGTCTAAAAGCGCTTGTTCAACATCAACACCCTGACCGTTTACGCGAATGTTCAAAAGGGTTGTAAGCAAGTTCATTGAAATATTACCATTTACGCGACCTTTGAATACGTTTGTTCTCAAGTTTCTTAAGTAGAAAATATTTCTTGCTAAAGAAATTCTGCCTGTTGTGTTTCTTACATCAATGTTGCCTGTAATTATTCTTGCAAAATTGATTGAGCCGTTTCTAATAACTACAGGAATATCAGCGCTTGCGCTAGAAGCTGATGAAGCTGAACCGCTGTTTTGTGGAACGTATTTCATAGCCTTATCGCTAACGTTCATTAATTTATCAATATTCATGTATCTTGAATTAACGTCAAGATTAAGAATATTCAAAATGTTTGAAGGAAGCAGGCTAACTGTTCCATTTGCTTGAATATCAGAACCGTTTAGAAGTAAATCTTGTATGTCAAAAATTGCTTCTTGTCCTTTGAATTTTAATTCAGCATTCCTTAGAGTTAATAACAATTCAGGAATTGAAAGATTTGTTACAGTAAATCCGCCTCTTAATCTTGGATTTGATGTTTCACCGAACACAAATGCTCTACCTTTAACATCAAAATTAGATTGAGGGAATACGTGAATTTTACCGTTTAAAGCTTTTGGCATAGTAATTTTTAGAAGATTTATTCTATCTCCTGCAATCGTACCGTCTACGCCTAAAACTTCGTTTAAATGAACAACTTCATTGCCATCTTCGTCAATAGTTACATTTCTTGTAAATAAACCTGTTTTCTTGATTTTAATTCTATTAGGTTTAAAATCAACAACAGTTTGTAATGAAGTATTTGCACCGTTAATGTTTGAAAAATCAACAGGTGTAATAAAGTTTGTTTTGTCAGCTAAAGCTTGAGCAAAAAGAGTTTGTTTGTGTTTATCACCGTCAAAATTTACTTTTACAGGAATTGTACCGTTTGAGTGAATATATGGTTTGAATTCGCGTCCGATAAGTTTAATTAAATCATCAGTATAAATGTTACCATAAGTCGTAAAGCTCAATGATTTTAATTTATTATAATCAATTACACTACCGGCATAGTTCAATGTTGATTTGTCATTGAACAAAATTTTATTGTCGCCGATAGTTATATTATTATCTGCCAATTCCAAGTCAAATTTCGGAACAGCAATTCTTGATTTTGTTTGAAGAAGTGATAGAGCAAAATTACTGTTGTTAATTTTTCCGGCTAGAGCCTTGTTTTGCAAGAAAAATTCACCATTCAAGTTGTTATTTGTAACAACCATGTTTTTGTCTGAAATATTTAAGTTCGCAAGAGCGAATTTAACGCCGGCAACAGCTTTCTTTAATTCACCTTTCAGACCTAAATCGAAAGACGCATCGCCTGATTTAAAGTTGTATGTGCTTCTGATTTTTCTTGGCGCGAATGCGTTGAATAGAATAGGCAAAGGTATTTTCTTTGCGCTTATATTGATATCAGCAACAGATTTTTTGTCTATTTTACCGTCAATCGTAATCGGTTGGTTACCGACGAAAAGACTTGAATTTCTTATATCAAGTATATTATCATCAAGTTTAATGTTCACATTAGCCTTAGAAATTACGTTACCAATATTTCTAACGCTTAAACCGCCGTCTTTAACCAAAATTGAACCAGATGAAGTCAATTTTTTAAAGTTGGTTTTGATGTAGCAATCAGTTTGCAATGCACCAGTAGCTTTAACTTGAGCCAATTCATTATAAATATGTAATGAATCCATAAACGCTTTTGATAAAATAATCAAGTCGTTAAACTTGATATCAGCGGTTTTGATACTCATATCCATTTTAGGATTATGACTGTAGTTTACTTTACCCAAAAGCTGGATGTTTTGATTTTGCGCAGCATAGATATTTGTATCCAAATCTACATTTGAACCAAAAGTTTTAGCTCTAAAATAACTTTCAGGTAATTTTATATTACCAACTTTCAAACTAATATTATTAATATCAAAATGACCATAAGAAGTTAAATTGTCGCTATGATTTCTTATGCGCAATTTTGTATCAAGATTTGCTTTCAAATCGTAATTTCTGTACATTGTTACAGGGTTTACGAATGGAATTTCAATTCTTTCAGCAGGATCATCTTCTGAATCAAGAGAAGGCTCAACCGGCGGTAAGAATGTGTTTATATCAATATTTGCGGTGATATTCTTGTTTTCATCGCTAAATAATTCTGCGTAAGTTTTAACTTTTGCACTTTTACCGTTAAAATAACCTAAAACTAGTTGTTCACCTTTTAAATCCAAATAATGCTTAGATTTTAGGTCATTTACAAGAACTCGGTAGTTATTAAGCTTAACAGCAGGAACTTTTATTCTTATCCATGCAGGATTAAATTTAAAGCCTTCAGCTTCTGCTTGAACAGTTTGTCTGCCTTCTTCAAGTTTTTGTTCTTTTCCTGCATTTAACAAGTCTTCTACGAGTTTAACAACTTTGAAGTTTTCGTTGTTTATGATTTCTAAGTTTACAAATGGTTTTTCAACTTCAAGACAAGAAACTTTTACGGTTAGCAATAAGAGACTTGGAAGTGAAATTCTTGTTTTAATGTTATCTGCTGAAAATAAAACCGAATTATCAGGGAGTTTAACTGATATGTTTTCAGCTTTTATACCAGCTCCAAGAAGTGGAGTAGTTGTGATTTTAACGTTTTCAAAATTAACATTAAGTTTTGCTTGTTCTTTTGCTAGTTTTTGGATTTCCGGTGTGTACTGATTCAAATTAATTACATTTGGCAGTACAAAAAGAAATCCGGCATAGGCTAAAACAATTACCCCTAGAACAGTAATGCCTAAGTATTTAAGAAAATTTTTCATGCACAATTCCCCTTTTTTCTACAACTCAATTATAGAAAAAATGCGCATGTGCGTCAATTGTAGATATATTAATTTATAAGAATGAAGAATCTATCTTTTGTTCCAAATTTTATTCCAAAAGCTTTTCGATGGTTGACTTTCTAATTGTTCAATTCTTTGTGAGAGCTCTTTATTGTGTTCCAAAAGCTCTTTGACTTGTTTTGCTAAAATTTCGTTATCACGTTTGTAACCGCCTGCTTCGACCAACTTGTTTACCATATCAGAATTTGTGATATCGTCGCTAATTTTTTTTGCAACAGCTTCCGCAAGCATTTGTAAAGTTTGAGAAGAAACGTCAAGCGTGAAACTTTTGCCTTGTGGAATAACTTCCGGCTGTTTTTCATCTTGAACAACAACTTCGGTTGAAGAGTTTTCCTCTTCGGTGTTTTCATTTTGTTGGTTTAAAAGGTCACTAACCATAATCGGTTGAACAGGTTGTGCCGGCTCTGGAGTTCTTTCAACCTTTGCTTCCATTCTGCTAAGTTTTGTTATAATTTGTTCATCACTATATCCTTGAGCTTTTAAGGAAATTCCTTTTTTGATTTTTTCTAGAGCTAAATCGTCATAGAATTCTAAGCCATCTTCGTCTTCGTAGATTGATTCAATCTTCCAGTCTTCCAGAAATAAATCAAGCGAATGCTTGTCAATATAATAATTTTCTGTATTCAAACTTTTTAAAATACTTTCTCTGTTAAACATCCGCTATACCCCTTTTTCTTACCGGCGATTTAAACCGGTTTATTATTTTTTCATAAGTCTTGCAATATCACGTTCTTGAGTTTTTTTCGTGATTGCTTCACGTTTATCGTAAAGTTTTTTACCTTTTGCTAAACCTATTTCAAGTTTAGCAAAACCATTTGTTAAAAACAATTCTAAAGGTACAATTGTTACACCGTCTTTTTTTACTTTGTCTTGAATCTTTAAAATTTCACGCTTGTTAAGTAACAATTTACGCACTCTATCTGGTTTGTGATTATATCTGTTGCCTTGTTCATAAGGTGAGATATGCATTCCATATAAAAACATTTCATTATCTTCTATTTTTGCGAAAGAGTCCTTTAAATTAAGCATACCTTTACGGATAGATTTAATTTCCGTTCCTGTTAAAACTATTCCTGCAATAAACTTATCAAAAATTAAAAAATCATGAAAAGCTTTTCTATTTGTAGATATGACCTTTTTATCCATATTTGCATTATAATTCAAAATCTAAGGTTTGAAAAGATGCTATTTTTTTAAAAATTCTATTCTATCTGCTAAGTATGTAGAAATGAACGGGATTATTGCATAATAAATTCCTGCCATAATTAAAATCGGCTTTGCAATTCTGATTCCTTCGACTTGTTTTTCTAAATTTGGCAAACCTTTGTTGGCTTTTTTAAAATTTTTGATAAATTTTTCGGTCGGCTTATCCAATAATTTATCAACCAAGTAACCGCTTATAATGCTTAATCCTGTTGAAATTATTGAATTATAAATAAGTGCATTTTTTCTATCTTCTTCAATTTTTTTAGAGCGTTTTGTTTCAAGTGCAAATGCGCCCGTAGAAAAAACATCAGTTAAAGCAATTATATGCATCGGAAAATTTGAGTCTTTGTATTTTTTTGAAAAATCCTGCGTTCCTTTTTGGTCAATAATTCTTCCGATTTTTTGTGCGATTTTATCATTTTTGCCTTTAAATGAAGGATTTGGACTGACTTTTTCTTGTTTTTGCGGAAACATTTTATTAAGCACAATCGGTACGCCGGCCACAGTCAGTATTGCCTTTGGAAGTGCTACGACCATTCCCAGTCCTAATTTAAAAGTTTGCGTTGCAAGCGTGTAAGCTTTTGATTTATATAAATTTTCACCTTCTTCCTTAAGATTTTTAATCGTTTCAGGTTTCAAATATTTTTCAGGATTTTTGTCAATTTTTTTTATAGAATTTGCAATCGGTCGTGAAATTCCGAGCATCAAAAGATAACCTGTAAGGCTTGAGGCTATAGATTTTGCACAAGCAATTTTTTTGTTTTGCTTATCAGTATTTGGAGTTGCCATAATTACAGCAGGACGAATAAGCATAGAACAGGCTAAAGTCGTTCCGGCGGCGAAAAGAGCACCATTATCAGCTGCGAATTCTAATCCTTTTTTTAAAGTTTTATTTGTATAAAATCCCTTGAATGTGATATTTGAATTTACTTTCATCTATTTTTATTAGATAACATAAATATGGAATTAATTAAACAGTTCAAAAAAGGTGAAATTGTCGGAAGTATTTTTATATACTTGATTTTACTGTTGAATGTTTTTGTTTTTAAAGATTCGCCAATTGCTTTTGTATCTGCATTTTTTGGAATTACTTATACAATTCTCGCAGGGAAGGGAACGCCTGTTTGTTATATTTTTGGTGTAATGGGTTCAAGCTTTTATGGATATTTAGCTTTTCATAATGCCTTGTGGGGGAATCTGATTTTGTATATGGGATATTATGTTCCAATGCAAATCTTAGGCTATTTTAGGTGGCATAAGCATTTAAAATCCGATAAATATGAAATTGAAAAAATCTCATTAAACAAAAAAGAGATGTTTATTCTAGTGTTGCTTTCAATCTTAGCCTGCATAATTACTTCATACATTCTAGTTTTAACAAAAGATAAGAGTCCTTATATTGACGCAATTACATCCGTTTTATCAATTGCCGGCATGTATTTGACTGTTAAGCGTGCAATTGAACAATGGTGGTTTTGGATGATTGTTAACGGACTTGCAGCTTTTATGTGGATAAAAATTGCAATGGAAGGTGAAAAAGTTTATTCGACAGTCATAATGTGGAGTGTGTATTTTATATTAGCAATTTATTTCTACATAATTTGGAAAAAAGAGATTTCTATTCGACGTTAATTTTCTTAAATATTTTTATGTTAAAATGTTTTCGTATGAAGAGATTTGTTTTCACAATTATTTTAATTTTAGCCACTCAAATATCGACATTTGCTAATGTTAAAAATGTTGATTTAGACAGCATGATACAAATTGGATTAAAACAAAATTGCGATTTGAAAATTAAACGAATGGAGCTTAAGGCTGCGGAAAAAGATATTAAAATTGCAAATCGACTTCAAAATCCGCAAATTCAATCAAATGTAGTTATGGGAAATGTTGCTTTAGGCAACTCTTCTCAAGCCGGTGTTTCGTTACCTATTGAAGTTTTAAAACGCGGAATTAGAAAAAAAGTCGCAACTGAAGAATACAGTATTAAAGAAACTGAATTAAAACAAGCAGAACATAATTTTAAATTGCAAATAATGCAAGCTTATTTTGATATTCTTTACGCAAAATCAGTTTATAATATTCAAGAAGAACGTTTAAAGTTGTTCAAAAATTTGGTTCAAATCACAACTGATAAACCTAAATATCCGTCTTATGAAATAGATAACTTGAAAGCCGATATTCAATATGCTCAACAGTTAATTGCTGTAAATCGTGCAAAAGCAAATCTTTTGGCAAAACAATTTGAATTGAATAAAATTTTAAATACAGGTGATGATAGCGTTATGTATGATACTAAAGAGGCATCATTGCTTGGTAATTGGGCGTTTTTGAATATTCAACTTCCGGAATACAATTTTTTGGAAAATATCGCGCTTCAATATAGTTATATGGTTAAAATTTCTCAAAAAAATATTAATAAAGCCGAATTTGAAGTAACTATGGCAAAGAGAAATCGTGTACCTGATATAAGTATTGCCGGAGGTTACGCTTGGCAAGCGCATAGGAGCGCACCAAATGATTTTGGCGGTGCTTTTGTAGGTGGAACTATTGACATGCCTATTTTATATAATTTTACGCCTGAAATTCAAAAGGCGCAAATCTTTTTAGAAAGAAGTAAAGCAAGCAAAAAAGCTTACGAATATCAACTTAAATATGAATTGAAAAAAGATTATAATGTATTTAAATATTCTGCTGAAAACATGGAACATTCTAAAAAAATCTTAGAAGATTCTCGAAAAATTGTTAAACTTTCAACAGAAGGTTATATTAGCGGAAAAAATTCTTATACAGATTTAGTTATTAATGAAAACGGACATCAAGAAGTGTTGAGTCAATATTTGAACGCTATGTCTAAGCATTTTTATTCTTATTTAGAGCTTATGCAAGATATAGGACATGATATCTTGATTGAAGAGGAAATATTATGATAAAACTTGTTGCAACTGATATAGACGGTACAATTTTAATTCCTGAGGGTAATTTTACTGATGGTGTGAAAAAATGTATAAAAGAGCTTTGTCAAAAAGGTATAAAAGTTGTTCTTGTTACAGGCAGAATGAATGCAGCAGCTGAACTTATTGCAAACGATTTAGGGCTGGATACACCTGTTATTTCTTATCAAGGCGGGCTTGTAAAATATAACGGTGAAACGCTATATAAAAGATGTTTAACAGAAGAACAAGCGCAAAGAGTTATTGATTGGGCAAAGTCTGAAAATATACATTTGAATTTGTATAACGATGATATTTTGTATTCGGAGTCAAAATGTCCTGAAATTGAGCGTTACTGTAATAATTTGCATACAAAATATACAATAAAGTCTTTTTGTGAAGTAGAAAAAAATAGTGTGAATAAATTGCTTGCGATTGATTACAACCACCCTGAAAAAATTGATAAATTTGAAAAAGAATTACCTAATATTTTTCCGGATTTGTATATTATTAAATCAACACCTTATTTTTTGGAATTCTCTAATAAAGAAGGTTCGAAATATTGCGCAGTTAAATTTTTACAGAAATATTGGGGAATTGATGAGGCTGAAACATTGACTATTGGTGATCAAAATAATGATATTGCGCTTCTTAAAGCAGGTGGAATTAAGATTGCAATGGGTAATGCGACTGATGAATTGAAATCTATAGCGGATTATATTACTGATACTGTTGAGAATGACGGATTTGTTAAGGCCGTTGAAAAATTTTGTTAAGCATAAAAAAATACGTTCTTTAAAGAACGTATTTTTTTATGTGTAATTTTTTGCACTGATTTTTATTTAATTTCTATAAAATTGCGGTTTTTGCTCTCTTGATAGAATTATCTTTTCCAATAATAGCCAAAGTTGCAACCATATCAGCACCGCAAGTTCTACCTGTTACAGCGCCTCTAATTGCCCACATAGTGAATTTAGGTTTGTAACCTTTTTCTTCTTTGAATTTACCGCGGAATTCTTCCAACTTGTGGTGTAAGTTTTCTTCTGTCCATTCCCAGTTAGCAGCTTCTTCAACAAAAGTTTTCAAAACATCTTGAGAAAGTTCTGTAGACAAAACTTCATCCTTAACTTTTTGTTCAACTTCAACTTTATCACCGCCGAAGAAATAAGAAACAGCGTCTGTAATATCAGAAAGAAGTACTAATGGCTCACGAGTGATTTCAATCATTCTGTTGAATTGTTCATCGGTTAATTCTGTTAAATCGTATTTTGTCAAATACTTTTTAAGTTTTGATTTTAATTCTTCCATTGGTAACATTTTGATGTAGTGGCTGTTCATCCATTTCAATTTGTCGTATTCGAAAATTGAGTTAGAAGAAGAAATTTCACCGATTCTGAA
>CAKVJE010000026.1 GCA_934754735.1 uncultured Candidatus Melainabacteria bacterium | reverse complement strand
TAATATTTTCTTTTCTTATTTGTTTTAAATTCCACAATATAACCCCTGCATTGATATAATATTTCATATCAGGAATGCCAATACTATCGTAATATTGTTTTGTATTCTTTTCATTAATTACATAACTTGCCGAATGCACTCCTCCAATATAATTTTCACCCAAATCCGTTTTATACAATTCTTTTAAATCTTGCAACACCACGGTATCAATATCCAAATACAAAACCTTTTCGTATTGTGGCAACAATTCTGCAATTTTTAATCTATAGAATGTCGGAGATGTTATATGTGAAATTTGCATTTCTATATCAGAAAAAGCATTTTTCATATTTACAAATGTTAAGTTCACATTGTGATTTTTTTCAATGAGTCGGTGAAAAAGTTTTGTAACTCGTTTTGAAAATTTATTTGATACTAAACAATAAAAATCATAAAAACTATTTTCAGATTTATTATCAATTGCAGATAAAATTGTAGTATACATTTGCGAAGCACAATTTTTATCACTAGCCAAAACTATAGGAATTTTCAACATTCTTCCTCCTCAAAAATATTCGGCAAAAGTTGTATATCCGAATATTTCTCATCAATTTCTTTTTGCAACGATTTATAAATTTCGTTATTGTTTGAAAATACCGTTAACAATATCCCATCCGGTTTTAATGAAGCAATCTCTTCCGGAGAATAAATCCTATAATGCCCACAAGTCTTTCCCCAAGAGGCTTTATTCCTATCAACAAATCCAAGAATATTAGGATTTGCATTCATTTCTTGTCCTAAAATTTGCCTTATAAATAAACTTGCACCCCAAAGTAAAACTCGCTTATTTCCAATAAACTTAGTTAAATAATCAAGTGTTATAAAATCCTTTTTCAAAGCATCCTTAAACAAAACCCAATCATCCGGCATTAAAGATTTTAACTGATTTAAAAATTCTTGATATTGCGCTCCAGAACAAGAAGAAATAGCAGAACCTATATGTTTTGTAAACGCTTGAACATAACTCTTTTTATATTTTTTATACAAATTATGCGCTATCAAATAATCTTTCACACATAAAGCTGCTCTTATTACATTCATAGCATTCTTATTTCTATACTCTGAAATAGCACCGGAACGATTTATACGATAATTAATAAATTCTCTATTTATTACAAAAATTCTTTTGGCACAAATTCTTACTATCTCACCAAATGCCACATCATTGCTTGAACTCAAACCCTGAAATTTCAAGTCGTTATCGACAATTAAATCTTTTTTTATTAACTTGTTCCAAGGTACAACACAAAACAAATTAAAAATATCATTTGAAAAATCTTCTGGTGAAAAGATTTGATTCAACGGCACTTTATCCAAATAAAGAGGCCATAAAGGGTTTCCGCTTTCTACAATTTCTCCATCATTATTAACTTTTCTTGCTGAACATACTGTCAAATCTGCATTATATATTTCTGCATTGTTATACAACTCCTCAAGCATTGTTGGCTCGAAATAGTCATCAGAATCAAGAAATTGAACATATTTTCCACGTGCAAGTTTTATACCATTATTACGGGCTTCCGCAGCGCCACTATGGTGTTGCTGAAGAATGAATATACGTTCATCTTTATTTTTATAATCTCGTAAAATTTCAAGCGTTTTATCAATAGAGCCATCATCAACACAAATAATTTCAAAATCGTGAAAAGTCTGATTAAGAATACTATCTATACATTCACACAAGTATTTTTCGACATTATAAACCGGAATTATTATTGAAATTTTTGGCTCTACAAACACATTATATCCTTACTTTTTTATAGAATTTTATCATATTGAATAGCGAAAGACAATCTTTTAAAAGTTATAGTTAGAATATTATACTCAGGCTATTTAATAAAACTCCTACTTGATTTATAATTGTTGAATATAAACAAGAAAGGTATAAAATGTTCAAGCGTGCGATAAATAAAATAAAAGAAGATATAAAAGTAATTTACGAAAAAGACCCTGCTGCAACGAATATTGCGGAAGTAATTTTTTGTTATCCTGGGCTGCAAGCTCTTATTTCGCACCGTATCGCACACAAACTTGCTTATTGGGGCGTACCATTTATTCCGAGATTTATTTCATATCTTACTAGAATCATTACAGGAATCGAAATCCATCCAAAAGCACAAATAGGTAACCGATTTTTTATTGACCATGGAGAAGGTGTTGTAATTGGAGAAACCACAATTATCGGGGATGATGTGCTGATTTATCAGCAAGTTACTCTCGGCGGAACAGGAAATGAACATGGCAAGCGCCATCCGACCATTGGCAACAATGTAATTATCGGAGCCGGTGCAAAAATACTGGGCAACATAACTATTGGTGATAATACAAGAGTTGGCGCAGGTTCTGTAGTAGTAGATGACGTACCGGAACATTGTACTGTTGTTGGTGTTCCAGGGCGAATTGTACAACAAAAATTCATGAATCCGGATGGAATTCTTATGCATAACCGAATTCCAGACCCGATTAAATGTGAAATTAACAGATTGAAGTACGAAGTTCAAGAGTTGAAAGAACAATACAATAAAACTCAAAATTAAAAAGGTTAATAATCCCCTCTCCTTTTACACCACACTTCCAAATGAGTAAACACAACTACTAGCTTGGAAGTGAAGCAGAAAACTCCCCCGAGAGAGGGGATGAAAAGTATCAAATGGAGGGGATGCGCTTATGACGTCCAAATGAACATCGCTTCCCTTTATAGGGGGAGGCCGTAGCTGTTGGCGAAACTTTGTTGAGCCTTACAGATGCGAGTGGGGGCTTTTTAAGTTGAGAGTTGATAGTTGAAAGTGGAGAGTTGATTTTCACCTCACCCTAACCCTCTCCTGTAAGGCGAGGGAACGTGCTAAAGACGTTCAAACAAACGAGTCTTGCGCCCCTCTCCTTCTTCAATTTTACATGGAGAGGGTGCCGGAGGCGGGAGAGGGTATTATAAACTAATTAAACGAACCCCGCCCCGAAATCAAAGATTTCGACCCTCCCTCAAGGGGTGGGTAGGTGTTCAATAAAACGTCATAAACCTTTGTAATGTGTAACTCTAACCACCCAACTTCGGTCCGTTGTATTTTTCATAAAGCTTCATAACATCATTAGGAAGCTTATCACCGCGCACCATTTTTGCATAAGTTTCTGCAATAAATTCTCCAATACCTGTTTGAGCATACCCTGAGACCTTGCCCGCTGTTTGTTGGTATTCTTGATTTGTCAAGAATTCATACAAATCAGGGTAACGCTTTTTGAATTTTGTTGGATTTTTTTCAAACAGTTCCTTGTAACCTTCGTAAGTTAAACCTTGCCAACGATTGCCAATTAGTTCAACTCCAGCGTCATCTATATGTTTGTTTTGTATGTCGTTCCAATTATTTCCAGCTCTAGAAGGTTTAATGAGTTTAAAATACAATTCTTTTAAATTTTTAGCAAAGTCTTGTAAATGTCCCATCTCATGATAAATAATACTGTCTGCGGACGCGAAAGAAGAATCATAACCCAATCTGCCCCTTTTCTCTTGTAATTCAATCAGCAGTTCATTTAGTTTTTCGGCTTGTTTTTCGGTATCTAAATTCTTAAATGCGTCAATATCAACATTTATTCCGGCTTCCAGTAATTGATTTTTCCATCCCATTAAAGTTGATAGCGGAGCTCTTATTAAATCTCCGTCTTCTTTTGAATAAGCTTCATTAATAGTATTTATTAAATCTCGTTTTTCCGTAATACTCAAAGAAGTTGTATCATTTTTATACCTTTCCATAAGCTTTTTCGTTTGCTCGTCATATATTGCTGTATAGTGCAATTCTTTATTTGGAATCTCAGTTGCTTGTTCTAATGAATCTATGGTTGTCTTTTTATTTAGACCTAACGCATTTTTCAAATATTTATCCAAGAATTCATCTTCAAAAAAACGAGAGTTTATATAAAGTTCTCCAAAATCTTTAGCTTCCAAATTTTGTATAACAGCAGCAGCCCAATCTTCTTCTGTGTAAAAATAATGCATTTTTTTAGGAATAAATAATCTTCCGTAGTTTGCATTACTTACTTTTACAATACCTCTATTTGCAAAATTAATAGCATCAAGAGTAAAATTACTATCGACTTCTTCAATCTTTAAAACTTCTTTGGCAAATTTTATACCTTCTTCAACAGTTTTAGCTTCTTCAAAATCTATATGCAATGCAAGGTTTTGCAGCTGCAATTTTTCATCATACAATTTAAGTAAATCATTATATTTTTTCTTTTTGAATAAATTGCAATTGTAGCAAGTCCGCCTAACAAGCCCAAAGTTGTCAAACCAACTTTAGAAGCGGTGGAAATTTTTGTCTTTTTTGTTTTATCTGTAGTAGAAATTTCTATCGTATCAGCTGGATATGTTTGTGTCGATATTGGTTGAGATGAGAGCGGATTGGAAATAGTTTCCTCTCGAAATACCGGTTTGTATGGTATATGAGAATTTTTAGGTAGAATTAAATAATTGTTATTTATCAATGTCATACAACCATCTTTCTATGCATTACAATCTTATAATAAAAAACTCAAACAAAATAAAATATGCTGATTTTTAAGTAGGATGTTAAGATATTGTAACAAAAAGACGTATCTATGACTTTCACATGAACATCGCCTCCCTTTATAGGGGGAGGCCGCAGCTGTTGGCGAAACTCTGTTGAGCCTTACAGATGCGGGTGGGGGCTTTTTAAGTTGAAAGTTGAGAGTTGAAAGTGGAAAGTTAATTTTCACCTCACCCTAACCCTGTCTTGGATTATTCGGGGTGTCGGCGGAGTAACGTCCGACCTCCACCTTACGGGCTTGCGCCCTACCGAAAATCCGCTCTCCTGTAAGGCGAGGGAATGTGCTAAAGACGTTCATGTAAACGAGTCTCGCTCCCCTCTCCTTTTTCAATTCTACATGGAGAGGGTGCCGAAGGCGGGAGAGGGTGTTATTAACCTTTTAAAGTTTAAAAAAGTTTCTAAAAAGCTGGATTCTTCAGCCTAATCGGCTTCAGAATGACGGCACGCTGGAATGTCTGACGATAAGTCATTGCGAGGAGCAACGATTATAACTGGTGACGAAGCAATCCATTATGTCCCCCAAAACCTATTCCCCAATATGTTCCAACGCCATTTCAAGCACAGTTCTTACGTGGTTATCACTTAGAGAATAAAAAACATTCTTTCCGCGCTTTTCTGCCTTAACAAGTTTTGCACTTCTCAAAATCTTTAGTTGATGCGAAACTGCAGATTTAGTCATATTCAATAAACAAGCCAAATCACCAACGCACATTTCATTCTCTTCTAAAGCCAATAATAATTGAATTCTGGTGCTATCGCCCATAAGTTTAAAAAAATCAGACAAATCATAAAGAAGCGTCATGTCAGGCATGTTAGGTTTAACTTTTTCAATAATATCTGTATTAATAACTTCCATTTGTTCATTATAGTTGAATACTTGTTCAAATGTCAAATTGTATTAAGAAATGCAACAAAAACTTTTTGTCATATTGACAGTTGAATAGTTGTTCAACTATAATAAAAGAAAAGGAACAAATTATGTGCGAACGCGAAGAAGATGCTAAAACTTATGTTATTCCTAGGCTTGTAATCGCGCTTATCCTATTTAGTTTAGGATACACGTTTAAACCTTTATTTTTAATAGCGTATTTTGTTATAGGATATGACATTTTTATTAAAGCGCTGAAAAATATTATAAGAGGACGAGTTTTTGATGAGAATTTTTTAATGGCGCTTGCAACAGTCGGCGCGATTTGTATAAAAGAGTTTCCTGAAGCCGTTATGGTAATGATTTTGTATCAAATCGGCGAATATATGCAGGACAAAGCTGTTGATAAATCTCGCGACGCAATAACCGCTCTTATGAATATCCGCCCCGATTATGCAAATTTAAACGGGCAGAAAATTGCTCCGGAAGAAGTAAAAATTGGCGATATAATAACAGTAAAAACAGGCGAAAAAATTCCATTAGACGGAATTGTAACAAAGGGCAGAGCTTCGATTGATACATCTGCATTAACAGGCGAATCTTTACCACGAAGCGTAAAATCAGGAGATGAAATCGTTAGTGGAAGTGTTAATCTTGATGGCTTATTAGAAATACGAGTTACAAAACCGTTTGGAGAATCAACTGTTTCTAAGATTTTAGAATTAGTTGAAAACGCTTCTTCAAAAAAAGCTAAAGCCGAAAACTTTATAACGAAATTTGCGCGCTATTACACTCCGGCAGTCGTAATTATTGCTTGTATAATCGCACTTATTCCTCCATTTTATATAGAAAGAGCGTTGACATTTTTGGTAATTTCTTGCCCTTGTGCACTCGTAATTTCAATTCCGTTAACGTTTTTTGCAGGAATTGGCGGTGCTTCTGCTAACGGCATTCTCGTAAAAGGTAGCAGCTACTTGGAAGCGCTATCAAAAGTAAAAACGACTGTTTTTGATAAAACAGGAACGTTGACAAAAGGCAATTTCAAAGTTGTTGAAATCAATTCTAAAAATCAAGATTTGCTAAAATACGCGGCTTCTGCGGAATCAGCTTCATTTCATCCTATTGCGAACGCTATTAGAACAGCTTATCAAGGTGAATTACTTACACCAAGTGATATCCAAGAAATCGCAGGTCATGGAATTAAAGCAATTATTGGTGATAAAGAAGTTTTGATTGGCAACGCAAAACTTGTTGATGTTGAGCCGATAAAAACTTCCGGAACAGTCGTTTATGTCGCAATTAACGGTAAATTTGAAGGCTATATTGTAATTGCAGATGAAATAAAAGAGGATTCTAAATCTGCAATTGAAACTTTGAAACGCTTAAAAATTCAAACAGAAATGCTTACGGGAGACTCTTATAGAACAGCGGAAGCTGTAAATGCAGAACTCGGTCTGGATAAATTCTACGCAGAACTTTTGCCTGCCAACAAAGTCGAAAAATTGGAAGACGCGATTACACACGCTAAAGGCGCTGTGGCGTTTATAGGCGACGGAATCAATGATGCACCTGTTTTAACCAGAGCTGATGTTGGAATTGCAATGGGCGGTTTAGGTTCGGACGCTGCAATTGAAGCTGCCGATGTGGTAATTATGGATGACAAGCCATCAAAAGTAGCATCTGCTATTAAGATAGCGAAAAAGACTATGACAATTGTAAAAGAAAATATCGTTTTTGCAATTGCCATAAAACTTGTATTCTTAATCTTGGGCGGTTTAGGTTTTGTTTCAATGTGGGGCGCAGTCTTTGCAGATGTTGGAGTTTCAATCATTGCGATTTTAAACGCCCTAAGAGCTACAAATATTAAATTAAACTAAGCATTCGCAATAATTTTAGCAGACTCGTCAAGATTATGCATTAATTCATCTCTACCTTTATCCAATCCGCGCTGTCTTAAGGCAGTTGCAACTGCATTGGCAAAATTTGGCGCTTTACCTTCCGCTACGGCTTTATAATAATCTTCCTCAAAATTTTCACCCAATCTTAAAGACCAATTACCGGTACTTGTCCCCGGACGATTATAAGTTTTTGCAATTCCGAAAAAGTCTGTAAAGAAAATTTGAACACGCTTTGCAGGACTTGTAAATAATTCCGCAAAACTTGCTGCTATAAAATTACGTTTATCTTTTCTAATGCTTTCACGATATTCTTTAATTTCTTTTGTAGTTGCATCTTTTGGCGCTGTATCTCTAGCCAAAAGTCTTGTTTTTCTCAAAAAACCTTTGTCTTTAACATTTCTAAATTTACTTTCTACATATTCTAAGAAAGACTGGTTGTCATGTGAGCCAATCATAATAGTATTTTTAGCAGGAGTTGTTGCACCTCTGTGGTCAAATTGTGTTACAGAAATGCCGGATAACTCTAATTTCTTCATTATTTCTTGAACAGGCTTTGTCGCATCACCCAAATCTTCGCAAATTAGTGAAGATTTATCTAATCCGTATTTTTCAGCCGCAGGCATAATAATTTTTGTGAAAAGCATAGCATATTCATCCAAGCTATGTTTCTTATATCTGCCTTCAATTGAATAAATTCTACCTGAATTTTGCGGCGTCATTTTTTTAGAAGCTGTTGTGTAAATAAACGGATCAATCAAACCAATAACGTGGTCTATTCTAATTCCTCCGGGGAAACTTGCAAAATATTCTTCATATTTTTGTTTTAAGACTTCACCGGCTTCTCCTAAAGAGCCGTCTTTATTAAAAATCTTTTCCGGATCATAATACTTAAATCCCCAACGCTGACCATTTTTAGAAAAATAATCAGGAGGACAACCAATTGCTTTACCGCGTAAAAACAAATTTTTATGAACCCACTCGTCAACTGCTGTTTGCGCAACCGGAGAATCACCAATAATTTTCAATCCTGTTTTTTGTGCTAATTTATTTGATTTTTCATTTTCTTTTTCTAAAATCATTTGGTTGAAGATAAAAAAGTCATAGTCATTTTTGTATTGAGTTTTAATTTCTGCAATTCTTGCCGCAGCTTTCTTCTTATCTGCTGTAGAATATAAACCCAAATCCAAGGCTGACCATTTTTTACCATCATTTACTGTGCTTAAAATATGAAAAATCGCGCTTTGCTCATATTTAGCTTCTTTTTGAGCTTTAAAATCCAAAAAATCTTTCGATTCTTTTGCATTGCCAAATGCTTCTTTTAATGCAATATCATAAGCGCTTCTTACATAATCATAATCTACATTTTTTTTGTCAGGATTATTTGCAACAATTTTTTCAAAAGTTTCTTTAGACAAAATATTACCATATTCTTTAGAAGTTAATTTTTCTAACGGTATCATAAGAATATTTTTTGCGCTTGATTCCGGAGCATATGGAGAATTATCACTTGCTTTTCTTAATCCATTTGGTTCTTGCTGAATTCCGGAAATTCCATGTTCTTTTAAGAATGGAAAAAGTTTTTTAACAGAAGTTCTAGAAAATAGTGAACCTATACCAACATTTTCAGCTTTAACAGAAGGCGCTGAAGCGTTATGTAAAATAATGTCAACTTGCTTACCCAAAAGTTCTAAACCTTGATTAAGCGAACTTGTATAAACTTGCATTTCTTTAGCATTTGGTTTTCTTCCAAATGCTGGAGTTTGTCCGATAGCATTGATTTTCATTTTTTCTCCAAATATACACACATAACCTAGCGATATACGCCTTATATCGAAATTGTACTACATCAAGATATATATGCAAGAAAATATAATTGAATCACCTTAGTATATGTATTTATTATTTATTTGTAGAAATCGTACAAACCGAACTATCTTGCAAATACTTATTCCAAGCCTTTACGACAGGATTATTTTGCGCTTCGGAAAAATTTGATGTATCAACTTTTTCTTTTGAATACTGCTGAACAACCGCGTAAGCCTGCATTACATTAACCAATTCTGCAACTTGGCTTTTTGAAAGCTTGCAAGTTATGCAAGAATCAATCCCTGCAAAATTTACTTTCTCTTGATAAACGCATTTATCGCCTTGCCAACCCAAAATTTTCTTGCTTGAAGTTACATTCATACCATCAGTCTGTACTGTACCGGATTCTGAATATGACGATGAACAATTTCTTAAAGCATTTGCAAATCTCATATCATCTGCCAAAACAACGAGCGTTGTTACCAAAAGTACAAACGCAAAAATAAAATATTTTTTCATACTAAACCTCTCGATTTATTGGTTTACAACTTGTGGATTTTCTAATTCTCTTCTAATGTCTTCAACTGATACGTGCAAAATTGGCGAATTGTCATCTTTTTTTAGATAAACATCAACAATTCCGGATTGCACGATAAATCTTTTACAAAGTATGCAGATAAAATTATGACCGTATATGTACATTGAAGCACCAAGACATCTGTCTTGCCCCGCTTGAATTATCGCATTTTGTTCTGCGTGGATTGAACGACAAGTTTCATAACAAGTTCCGGAAGGAATTTTGTTTTTTATTCTGTAACATTCACCGCGCTCGTAGCAAGATTCAACGCCGGATGGAGTTCCATTGTAGCCGGTTGCCTTAATTTTTTTGTCTTGTCCTACTATAACAGCGCCAACTTGCGCACGCAAACAATTTGAACGTGATGAACAAGTTTTTGCTAAATCTAAAAAATAATCTGTCCAACTTTTTATTGCCATAATCAGATTATACAAAATAAAAAACCGTAAGTAAACTTACGGCTGAAAAATTTTAGAATAAATGTGTATTTTTGAGTCTCTTAATATTAAACAGTGACTTCTTCTTTGAAATAGTCGACTACTGTGTCAAGCACATTATCAAAGAAGAAGTCCAATTCTTGTGATAATGACATGTTTGAAGTTGTCATTTCTAAATCTTGAGTTTTGTTGAATCTTGATAACATTTCGTTTTCGATACGCATATTTAATCCTTTCCTAATTTTCTGGGGTTTGTGTACTTTCTGTTTTTTGATTTGATTTCCTTTTGCTTACATTTTTGTTATCGGCATTTTTTTGAAAAACTTTAGGGTTTTTGAAGAAATATTTACAAATTGTTACACAAATCTACCCAAAACCAATAGTTACGTAATTTTTAATTATGTAAAATAAAAAGTCAACGTAAAAAGAGGACGACTTATTAGGTCATCCTCTTAGGTGTAGTGTAATGAATATGAAAGTGTAATTAGTTTTCTAAGCTATTTAATGCTCTTGTTGCTGCGATTGCAACTTCCGGATTTGTATCAGCTTGAGCAAGTGAGAATAATGTTGACATTTCTTCCTTGTATTCAGGTCGGCTGATATGTCTCAAAGCATCAATTGCTGCAATCTTTACGCCTGAATTTGGATTGTATCTTAAAGCATCAACCATTGCAGAAGTTCCAGGAATATCTGTCATTGGAACAATATTGCCGGTTTCTTTTTCTACTTCGTCTGTATAAACTCTAGCTAAAATTGCCATTGTATACAAAGCGTATTCTTTGTTGCGTTCTGCTTGTTCCATTGGTGAAATTTCATCAGCTAGTGCAATTTCTCTTTCTGACATTGGATAAGGCATTTGCGCAGGTTTATTGTTAGTCTTGCCATTTTCCATGCTTACATAATTAGCAATAACCTTTTTTCTTGCTTGGATTTGTTCGTCAGTTGGAGCTGCTAATTCTGCTGTATCTTTTTGGGTAATATCAATTAAAGTTGAAAAAACGTCTCTTACTATATATGGAATTGCATTTTCAGGATTATCTAAAGAAACTCTTGCGATTTCTTCCATTTGTTGGGCTTGAACGTCAAAATCTTCGTTTGTTAAGTTTGAAACTACAAGCGGAATGTCAACATCAGGCTTAATTTCTTCTCCAGGAAGAATTTCCGGTTTTTTAATTTCTTTTGCCCCTTTTGTTTCTTCTGCTTTTTCAGTTTCTGCTTCCATCACCTTAACATCATCATTGATTGCATCTTCTTTATCCGTATCATCAGCTTTATTAACAACTGCTTCGCCTTTTTCTTTTTCTACGGTTGTATAATTTGGAGCCGGAACTTCAACTGTTTCAACATTTTCTTCTTCCGGCAAAATTTTTGTTTCATCAGCAGAAGCTTTGTCAATGTCAACTTCTTTAGCTACCGCTTCTTCTGTTGGTTGCTTATCAGTAGCTTTTGCATCTTCATTTTGAGACTTTACTTCATCAGCTTTTACGCCTTTTAATTCAATTTCGTTTTCCATTTCAGGTAAAATTACATTTGTAGTTTGATGTGCTACAAAAAATCCTTGCGGAAGCGGAATTGGTTGAACATTCGCCATATCAAAAGGCACAAAACCATTTATTTCCGGATAATCATAAATCTTTTTTTGAGGTGCTGTATTAACAACAGGATTATCTATATTAATATTAACTGCGCTAAAATCACCATTTTCTGTGTGAATTGTGTCTATACCATCGCCGGCATTCACTTCCGGTTTCCTAATATTTATATTTACACCACTATAACTGGAACGATTAACATTATTATTAATTGGTTGAACCATTATATTATCCTTTCATTTTCTACACTTCTGTTTCTATTAATACATCTCAAGAAAAAAAATTGCTAAAATAGATAAAAGTATTTACAAATATTTACAAAAAAACAATATTTTTAAAAACTTATCCTGCGCCAAACAAATCTCCATCGAAATTCAAACCTTTAGCTTCTTTCAACAACGGATAGTCATCAATATTGTTGTTTCTTACAAACTCAATGGCTTCACTTCGAGCGAGTTCCAAAATTTTAGCGTCGTTCACAATATCCGCAATAATCATATCCGGCAATCCGCTCTGACGAGTTCCTAAAAATTCTCCGGGGCCTCTGATTTGCAAATCCTTTTCCGCAATTACAAAACCGTCATTCGTTTGCGTCATAATATCCAATCTAGCGCGTGTTTCTTGAGATTTAGTAGAAGACGATAAAACGCAATAAGACTGCAAATCACTTCTTCCAACACGTCCTCTAAGCTGATGCAATTGAGAAAGTCCAAAGCGTTCGGCGTTTTCAATTACAATTACAGTCGCATTCGGAACATCCACGCCGACTTCAACAACTGTCGTTGAAACCAAAATATCATACTCTTTATTTTTAAATTTTTCCATGACTTCGTCTTTTTCGTCATTTTTCAATTTGCCATGCAAAAGCCCGATTTTGTAGTTTGGAAAAACTTCTTTTTGCCAACGCTCTTTTTCTATCGTAGCAGCCTTGGCAGAAAGCGTTTCACTTTCTTCAATCAGCGGATAAACAATATAAGCTTGGCGTCCATTATCAACTTCATGCCTGATTAAATCCGCAATCTGGCGTCTTGAATTAGTAAGTGTTGTAATAATCGGTTTTCTGCCTTTTGGAAGCTCATCAATAATCGTTAAATCCAAATCCCCGTTCATTGTGATTGCAAGCGTTCTAGGAATTGGAGTCGCTGTCATAGTTAAAACTTGCGGATTTTGGGATTTCTTCCTCAATGCTAATCTCTGTTTTACGCCAAATCTATGTTGTTCATCAATCACAACCGCGCCCAAATTCGCAAATTCAACGCCATCCTGAATTAGAGCGTGCGTTCCGACCGCAATATTTGCTTGTCCGTTTCTCAAATTTGTTTCAGATTCGCGTCTTAATTTTTTGCCGATACTTCCGATTAAAAGTTCGACTTTCAAACCCAGCGGTGTCAGCCATTTAACCAAATTATTGTAATGTTGTTGCGCTAAAATTTCCGTCGGCGCCATAATTGCGGCCTGATAACCGTTCTCAATACCTGCAAGCAACATAATTGTAGCAACAACGGTTTTTCCGCTACCAACATCACCTTGTAAAAGCCTTTGCATTGGTTTTGTTGAATTCAAGTCATTCAAAATCTCATTAACCGCTCTTTGTTGTGCAGAAGTTAATTTGAACGGCAAGCTTTCAATAAATCGCATTACAAGTCCGTCTTTTTTGATTTCCAAAGGTACGGCAGAAAGGTTTTTGTTATTTTCTTCCCGCAAAAGTGCAAGTTTAAGTTGAATTAAAAATAATTCCTCAAAGACAAGCGTATAACGTGCTTTTTGCAAGCTTTCATTGTCTTTTGGGAAATGAATATTTTCAATTGCTTCGTTTTTCGGAAGTAAATTGTATTTTTCAATAATTTTGCTAGGTAAAACCGTTTCAATGTCGTTTTTAAAAAGTTGAATTGTGTTAAAAATTGCGCGCCTTAAAGTTTTAATATTCAGTTTTTCACTCAATGGATAAATCGGCACAATTCTTGCCATATTAATATTTGATGGGTCGAGAATATCGTCATCCATAATCGAATAAGTCGGTTTATCAAGCGTCAAGCTTCTATCATAATTATTGAATTTTACAAGACCGGACACCATAATTCCGGTACCTTTTGGAAACTGAGTCTTCATCCTCTCTTGCGTGTATTTATTTGCTTTTGAGGCAAAAAAGCTTAAATTTAAATATCCGGAGCCGTCACCTATTCGAACTTTAACAACACCAAGATTATTTTTTGTCGTAAATGATTCTACAGCCTTGATTGTACCAAAAATAGTTGTAGTTTCACCGACTTTCAAATCGCGAATTCGCGTTCTGGTTGAATAATCAACATGTTTGCGCGGAAAATAATACAACAAATCACCAACTGTATAAATTCCAAGTTTGTTTAACATATAAGCGATTTTTGGCCCAACACCTTTTAGATACATAACATCTGATTTTAGAGTAAGCGTGTTGTCTTTTTCAACTTCGGGTTTTAGTGCCATATCAGCTTTTATAACACTCACAAGTCTTTCTAATGAGCGTTTGCGCTGTGGAAGCGTGTCCATTGAATAACGTTCAAAATGTTCAAGCAAAACTTTCCATTTTGGATTCTTAGAAACTTTAATTTCTTTTCTTAATTCAGAGCAAATAAAAGAAGCAAAACTGCGCGTTTTGCCGTTTATATTAATATATTTATACTTAACCTCAATTTCGACAGCCTTTTTAATTTGCTCTAGATTATCCATAAAAAAATTATACTATAAATCCAAATCCTTCATTATTATGCTCTATTTTTAGGCAAATTAAAACAGCACCACATACATCTTCCGACATGGTGCTGTCTTATTTTATCGAATTTTAATTATTTAACACTTTCAGCTGCGTCATCTGCGGCTTCTTTAGCTTTTTCAGCCATTCCTTCTGCTTTACCAGCCGCATCCTCAGTAGCCTTAGTTACAGCTTCTTCAGTTTTCTTAACTTCCGCTTCATTTGGTCTTAAAGCTTCTTTAACAGCTTTTCTCAAATCTCTTTTTCTATCTAAAATGCCCGTATATTCTTTGTCTGCAATTTCATAAGCTTTGTCATTAGCAGTTTTTAATTTATCAGCTTCAGCTTTAGCTTCTTTTATTACTTTATCCGCTTCAGATTTAGCTTCTTTTATTGCTTTATCAGCTTCAGATTTAATTTCAGTCTTTGCTTCGTTAATTGCTTTTTCAATTTTATCTTTTGCACCTTTACTACCCCAAGCATGACCTCCCCACAATGCCAAACCTGCAATTGTAAGTGCTGCCAAAGCTTTCATGCCAGCTCCACTAGAAGCCGAACTTTTTTTATCATCCATTGATGGATCATAAACCATTGGCATTGATGAATAATCATCTTGCGGTATTTGCATGTCATTTTTTTGTTGTTGTGGAACTGTCATTGCATAATTTGACATTCCATTGTTTTGAATTGGGTCCATTTTTACCTTCTTTCACTTTATCTTACTACACTTATTTCTGTACATTGTTTAAAACTGGTCATAAATTAAAATTGCCCAATTGTGACAAAAAGTTTACAAATCTTTATAAAGTTGACTAAACTTAAACAATAAAAAAGGCTAATGATGTGGTATCAGCCTTATACTTCCAACTATTATTTATATGTTATGAAATTTTAACACTATATTTCATTGAATAGCAAACAGAAATATGTGTTAATATATAGTTAGTCTACTATGCAATATTCATATTGTCAATACTATTTACACTAACCGTATCGTTACAATTTTTTATAATAGGTTTTATCCTAAAGGCATGAATAGAATAAAAGAACTCCTAGGTAGAAGAATTAAGGAATTGCGCGAAAAGCGCGGATATACACAACAACAATTAGCCGAGAAAATTGGTATTGATCAAAGAAATTTAAGCAAAATTGAATGTGGCATCACATTCCCATCTAAAAGTCTACCGGAACTTTCAAGATGTTTGCAAATAAGTTTACCACAATTATTTGACTTTGAGCACTTAAAAGTTAATGATGTTGAAAAAAAGGTTATCATGAAAAACATAATAGATGAGCTAAGTCCTGATGAATTAGAATTAGCCTACAAAATTTTAACAGCTATTTTTAATTAATTTATTATATTAAACCTTCGCACAAAACGAATCTACCCATAAGTTCGACTTCACAGTATTTGCTCATTGAGTCAACTAAACATTTGTTTGCACAAAATCCGCCGGACAAATAAATTTTTTCGGGTTTTTTGCAAAAGTTCCACGCATTAAAAGCAATGCCGTGAACAAATTTAGATATGGCTTCAGCGGGTTTTGCACCGGCAGAAATAGAGTCCATAATTTTTTCCATGCCAAAAATTCCGCAAGTAACTGCAAACTTTTCTTCATCAAAAGCTAATTCTTTGGCTTTTACTCCATAAAATTTCAAAAGCATTTCAACAGTAGCACCAGTTGAGCTTGCGCAGGATGTATTCCAGTCCATATCATGAAATTTACCGTCTTTAAATTTTATCCACTTTGCATCACGACTGCCCAAATCCAAAACAGTCGCGTCTTTAGAAATATCACGTTTTTTAGCACCCTGCGCAAGTGCAATAATTTCGTTTTCGCTTGCATTTGACATGTGCCCGCAAGAGCGCGTAGGAACAATTCCTTGCAATTTTATAATTCTAGAAGGCAAGATGTAATAATTGTTTTGTTGATTTTTCTCTACTAAAAATTCATTATCAAAACAATTTTCATCTGTAATTATTTTAGAATATGTTGTTCCTGCGTCTAAATATATCATTTGATTCTATTATAACAAAAAGAGAATTTAAATACGTTAGTTTTTAATCATTATTTCATCCTAGCCCTATCCTCACTATTACTACTCATAGTAATTTTCATTAACTGAACGACAGTCGCGCCGCGAATGTGCAGCGATTAGCTGCGATAGTGAGCGTCAGAGTGCGGGTTTACCCGCTACATCCATTTGGTCCACAACCGTAAGGTTGTAGAAAACGGTGCGTTATTTCTTCTTTTTGCTTACTTTTTCTTCTTTTATCGCAATAAAGAAGAAAAAGTAAGAAGCATTTTGAAATAAAAAAGTTTTTTGAAATGTACTTTTCTTTCTCTTTTATTGCGAATAAAAAGATTTTTCACTTCACTTCCAAGTTGGTAAGTATACCTACAAGCCGAAAGTATTTACCCCAGAAAAGGACCAAAAGAAAGAGAAAACACACTACCATTTCCTACGCTCTTACGAGCGTGGTTTAAATAAATGTAGCGGGTAAACCCGCACTTTTACGCTCGCTAAAAAACGCTCGCGGCGCGATTGTCGTTCAGTTAATAAAAATTATTATGAGTAGTAATGGTGAAGACAGGGTTAGGGCGAGATGACCAACCGTAGAAAACTTAAATAGCATTTGCTTCACAAAACTTAATCCGATTAAGAAAAGTAAACCTCTCTAAAATCAAGTTATTGAGTCTATTTATGTAACAATTTGTAACAACTTCAACAAAAACTCTAAAGTTTTCAAAAAAAATGCCGATAACATATCTGTAAGCAAAAGGAAATAAACAAAAAGCAAAACAAAACATTGTGTATAGCAGTTGATTTTAGAGGTATGGTATGGACGAACATGAAGCATTAGTTGAATATTCAGAGATGACAACATTCAACTTCAACTCTGAAGAATTTCAAAAAGTTAAAAAAGATTATTTAGAATGTAAAAAAGCAGCAACAAATTTTGCATGGCTTTTATCAAATTTTATTAGTCGATTCAAGCCGGAAAAAACTAATTAAGGAGTATCAATGAATAAAAAAGAATACAACAATAAATGTTTTTCTCCAAATTGGATTGAAATCAATTTGGATGATGTGAATACAGTCAATGAGGAGGTTAATCAATCAGAACAAGTTCGTCAGCACACAGTTAAGGAGGAACGCCTAGAGAGCAAACGACGTAAAGATTTAAATACATTATTGAGAGAGCTTGACGAAATCAAGCAAAATATTGAAAAAGTTGCAGAAAAGCAACATAGATTGGCAAATTTAATGAGTTTTTACACAGGCGAATTCGCACGATAAGCTCTATGATGTCCAACTAAATATTTAACAAAAAGACGGTAGTTATGAGATGCCGTCTTTTTGGTTGTTTTATTGATTATTTTTTTTCCAAAAACATGCAACAAAATGATAAATTGCGATTTCTTCAAGCGCAGGTACTTTCTTATCACAAACACCTGCCTGAAAATAATCACAGCGTGGATGAAATTTGCACCCAAAAATTTCTTCCTGAATACTTGGCGGTGCGCCTTCAATCGTTTTTAGTTTAAGTGCCGGATTTTTTTCCGGTAAAGAATTTAGTAATGCAATAGAATATGGATGTTTTGGATTCTTAAAAAATTCGTTTGCAGACGCTTCTTCTACTACGTGCCCCGAATACATTACAGAAATAGCATCTGCATAATTACTTACGAGTGCCAAGTCATGTGAAATCAAAAGAATAGTCGTTTTAAATTCTTTTTTTATTTCATCAATCAAATCCATAATTTGCTTCTGAATAGTTACATCTAAAGCTGTTGTAGGCTCATCTGCAATAATTAATTCTGCATTGCAGGCAAGCGCCATTGCAATAATTATTCTCTGCTTCATCCCGCCTGAAAATTCGTGAGGATAAAAATTGAGCTTGTTATCAATATCAGGAATCTTTACTAAATCTAAAACTTCGCGCGCTTTTCTTAATGCTTGCCTATTATTAACTTTACTATGCGCTCTGATTGCTTCTACCAATTGATTTCCGACTGTGTACAATGGATTTAGTGAAGTCATTGGGTCTTGTGGAATAAGAGCAATTTTGTTTCCACGAAGTTCACGCATCTGTTTTTCTTTATAATTTAAAAGATTTTCACCATTAAAAATAATTTCTCCACTTTTAATTGTTGCCGATTTTGGCAATAATCTCATTACAGACATTGCCGTCATTGTTTTACCACAACCTGACTCTCCAACAATGGCGTGCATAATGCCTTTTTTCAATTTAAGATTTACATTATATAATGCTTGATATTTGTCAAAAAACAAATTTAAATTTTTTATCTCAAGTAAATTTTCCATAGACACATTGTAATTCTTATTATATAAAATTGGAATAAGTAAATAAGATGATTTCGTTTTAATTAAACCGTTTCTTCTCAGTTTTCACAAAAGAAGACTAAAGTAAATAAAATATTTTAACTAATCTAATAATCCCCCAACCGGACTCCCTTTTTCGGCAATGTTTTAATCTCTGAAAAATAACATAATTTAGGAGTTAAACAAAGTTTAGAAGCTGTACTTCTATAAGCTATATCTAAGCGGAAGCCCAGCTTATAAGCCAACCTATTGAAAAGGTTATTTACAAAGGAGGTCAAAATGACGATTAGAAAACTTAC
>CAKVJE010000025.1 GCA_934754735.1 uncultured Candidatus Melainabacteria bacterium | reverse complement strand
ATGAAATTAATGAACGAAATCAAAGCTGAACAAGCTGGTAAAGTAGTTCAAATCTGCGTTAAAAACGGCGACCCAATCGAATTTGGTCAAGTTTTGATGTACGTAGAATAGGAAAGTCTTTAGGTCTTAAAGTCTTTAAGACTTTAAGTTCATTATAATAAAATGAACCTAACGCCTTAAAGACTTAATGCCTTAACGACGTAGAGGAAGGGTTATGTTTAAACGAGTATTAATAGCAAATAGAGGCGAAATCGCAGTTAGAGTAATTAGAGCGTGTAGAGAATTAGGCATTCCGACGGTTGCAGTATATTCTCAAGCAGACGCAAAGTCATTACACGTTAGATTGGCAACAGATGCATATTGTATCGGGCCTGCACCAAGTGCACAAAGCTATTTAAGCATTCCAGCTATTATTTCAACAGCATTGATGACAGGCTGTGATGCTATTCACCCAGGATATGGTTTTATGTCAGAAAGAGCAGATTTTGTTGATATTTGTACCGAACATGGTATCAAATTTATCGGACCTTCTGCGGAATCCATGCGTAAAATGGGCGATAAAGCAACTGCTCGTAAGACAATGATAGAAAATAACGTTCCGGTAACTCCCGGTACGGGGTTATTGGAATCTGTAGAGCAAGCTAGAGAATTTGCTCACAAAGCAGGTTATCCTATTATTCTAAAAGCTACTGCAGGCGGCGGCGGTAAAGGTATGAGAATCGTTAGAAATGACGATGAATTAGAATCAAACATGAATCTTTGCCAAATGGAAGCTGAAAAATTCTTTGGTAATCCTGGAATTTATGCTGAAAAATTCCTTGAAAACCCAAGACACATTGAAGTTCAAATCTTAGGTGACTCTTTCGGCAATGTTATTCACTTAGGTGAAAGAGATTGTTCTATTCAAAGAAGACACCAAAAATTGTTAGAAGAAGCTCCTTCTCCAGCAATTGATGAAGAAACAAGAAAAGAAATGGGTTCAGCTGCTGTTCGTGCAGCGAAAGCTATCGGTTATGAAGGCGCAGGTACTTGTGAATTCTTGCTTGACCACGACGGCAAATGGTACTTTATGGAAATGAATACACGTGTACAAGTTGAACACTGTGTAACTGAAATGATTTCACAAGTAGATATCGTAAGAGAACAAATCCTTGTAGCATCAGGTAAAAAATTAGGCTATACTCAAGATGATGTTCTTTTGAGAGGTCATGCTATTGAGTGCCGTATTAACGCAGAAGATCCTGAACACGATTTTATGCCTTGTCCAGGAAAAATTGACGGCTATTTTGCCCCTGGTGGTTTCGGTATAAGAGTTGATTCTCATGTTTATCCCGGATATTCAATTCCACCATATTATGACTCAATGATTGGTAAATTGATTTGCTGGGGACAAAACAGGAACGAAGCAAGACGTAGAATGTATCAAGCTTTGAAAGAATATGTTGTTACCGGTATTAAAACAACAATACCTTTCCACCAAGAAATCGTTGAAGATGAAGTGTTTATAAGTGGAAACTTTAATACCGGATTCATAGAAGATTTTTATAAAAGAAAAGATAAAAAAGAAAGTAAATAAAAAATAAGCCAGAAATTATTCTGGCTTATTTTTTATGTAGTATTAAACTTGAGTAAAAAAATATTCCGCACAAACTCGTTTGTGCGGAATATAAATCTTAAACTAAAAAACTATTTTACAAGTTCTTTAAAGCTTTTACCTGCTGAGAATGCTGGAACAGTCTTAGCAGCGATTTTTAATTCTTTACCAGTTTGAGGGTTTCTACCAACTCTAGCAGCTCTCTTACGAGCTTCCCAAGTACCAAAACCAACTAAAGTAACTTTTTTACCTTTAGCAACTGTTTTTTGAATGATTTCTAATGTAGCAGAAAGTACATCTGAAGAAACTTTTTGAGAAAGTTTAGTCTTCTTTGAAATTTCTTTTACCAATTCTTCTTTGTTCATGATAAATCTCCTATACACTCTTACTCTCTTATACGCTTGAACACTAGATTCTACGTATTTCATACATCCTATTATACACTTTGTGTTAAATTTTGCAAGGGGTAAGACCATGCTTTTTGCTAAAATTTACAATATCGCTACATTTTGAGCTTTTTTGTAACGAAACTTAATAAAACTTTACATTTTGGTTTATTGGGCTATAATTATCTTGTAGTGTTAAGAAAGGAGAATTTTTATGTGGCAAAAAGATATTGATATTCATGAAGTTCGTGAAATCAGAACAAGAACTTCTGTATTTTTTGGATGCGGTGCAATTAACAAAATTAACGATATCGCAAAAGATTTCAAATCTAAAGGCTTAGATAAAGTTATTGTAATGAGCGGTAAAAACGCTTATAAAGCAACAGGCGCATGGGCTGTTGTTGAAAAAGCATTACAAGATAACGGTATTGCTTATATAAACTATGATGGAGTTACTCCAAACCCAACTTCTACAGCAGTAAACGAAGCTGCAAAAATTGCAAAAGATTTTGGCGCAAAAGCAGTTATTGCAATTGGTGGCGGTTCTCCAACTGATGCCGGTAAATCTGTTGCAATCTTGTTAAAATATCCTGATAAAACTGCAAATGATATTTATGAATTTACTTTCACTCCGGAAGTTGCAGCTCCGATTGTTGCAATAAATTTAACACACGGAACAGGTACTGAAACAAACAGATTTGCAGTTGTTACAATTCCTGAAAAAGACTACAAACCTGCAATTGCGTATGATTGCATTTATCCGACTTACGCAATTGATGATCCTGCTTTAATGGTTAAATTATCACCAAAACAAACAAGATTTGTTTCAATTGACGCTGTTAACCACGTAATTGAAGCTGCGACATCAACTGTTGCATCTCCTTATGCAATCACTTTAGCAAGAGAAGTTGTAACTCTTGTTTCTAAGTATTTGCCAAAAGCTATTGAAAATCCAGAAGATTTAGAAGCAAGATATTTCTTGGCTTACGCAGCTATGATGGGCGGTGTATGTTTTGATAATGGTTTATTGCACTATACTCACGCTTTAGAACATCCGTTGAGTGCTGTTAAACATGATTTGTCACACGGTTTAGGCTTAGCAATGCTTCTTCCTGCCGTTGTTAAAAACATATTTACAGCAAAGGCTGAAACTTTAAAATACATTTTAGAGCCGGTAGTTGGTAAAGTTGAAACAGCTGACGAAGCTTCTAAAGGTGTTTATGAATGGTTAAAATCAGTTGGCGTTCCTAACAAATTGAAAGATGAAGGATTTACAGATGCGGATGTTCCAAATCTTGTAAATTTAGCGTTTACAACTCCATCTCTTGATGGACTTCTTGCAATCGCACCAACAAAAGCAACAAAAGAAGCCGTAGAAGAAATTTATAGAAATTCTTTGTAATAATTCGTTTATGAAAAGAAACGGACTGTGTAATTTGCACAGTCCGTTTTTTTAAGATGAAATTAGCAGTCTTAAATTTAGTTAATTCATTTTACTCAATTGGATAATGACATATTTATCCAAATTTTTTATAAATATAAAAAAGGAGAGTGATATGAAAAAACAAGTTTTATTTCTAATGGTAGCTATGTTTGCGCTTCAAAATTATATTTTTGCAGCAGAAAATTCTGTAGCAGTTGTCGACTTACAAAAGCTTGTAAGTAATTCTTCGCAGGTTAAACAGCTTAAGCAAGAGCATTCTAAAAAAATGGACGAGCTTAATAAAATTATCGTAAATGCGCGCGGTGCAATTGCAAATGAAACTGATAGCGCCAAGATTTTACAATTAGAAGAAAAATATACAAAAGAATTTAATGCGAAAAAACAAGCTTTGGAAAAAGATTATAATACAAAGCTTAGTAATATAGAAAAAAATATTCAAGCAGAAATTACTAAAAAAGCGCAGAATGACAAATATGATTACGTGTTTGCAAAGAGTGTTGTTTTGTATGGAGGAAAAGACATTACCAACGAAATTAACGTAAAATAATGTAACAAAATAAATGCACCTTTTAGTTATTTTGTAATATAATACTGTTACGAAATTACTAAAAGGAGAATTTAAAATGGTAAGAAAAAGTTTAATTTCATTAGGTTTGTTTTTAGCTGTTTGCGCTTCCGTAACCTGTGCAATGGCTAATTCTACTGTATATACTGATGATTTAGGAAGATTACATTTTTTAGGTAAAGATCCCGGTGGAAAGACTCTTCAACAAGAATCAGGTTTTGCAAATCCTTATGATACAACTTTCAGAAATGGTGAAGTGTTCAAAGGAGCTTCAAGTGATGTTGTAAACACTCCTCCAAATGCCGGTTATGAAAGAAGATATAAGTATAGAGAAACTAATGTAAGTAATGTTCAACCTGAAAGTAAAGCAAAAGGTTCCTTTACTTATGATAAAGGCGCAATGGATGCCTCAGATCCATATACTTATGGCGAAACAAATATTAAGAGCGTAGAAAAGAAACCTTCTACTTTAGAAGTTAAGAAAAGATATTTTTGGAATAAATAGTAAATGTTCCCAGATCGTCTAGTGGCAGGACGAAAGATTCTGGCTCTTTTAACGGTGGTTCGAATCCATCTCTGGGAGTTTACAATAAAAAAATCATCTATTTTTTTATCTTAGATGATTTTTTTTATGTTCAAGTTACAATGTTATACTCATAACTTTAATAATAAGTTGTTCATTTTAAAATAACTTCTGATTTTTTATTATACAAATTATGTTTGTACCAAACTCCTTCAAAATCACCTTTTGGGGTAAATAAATATTGACAATCTTTTGATACAAAGTAAATCGCGCTTACAGGTGTTCCTGAAATTCTGTATTGGATTGAATAGTATGGAAAATCAGGGTATTCGCCGTGTATGAAATCTATATATTTTAAGTGACCCAATGCATCATAATAATAAGCTTTAGAGACATCTTTTTTATCTTGAAGAGCATACATATATAGACTCTTTAGATGTTTAAAATAAAACGCTGAAATATTGTTACCTTTAAACTCTTTATAACCGGCAGAAGCCGCCATATAATTTTCGATATAATTTTTGTCTTTTAGTTTATCTTTGAACTGTGAACGAAAATTTGTTTGTTTTTCTATCGGATTTTCAAATATTATATCTTTTACTTCAGAAATTATTGCTTCTTTTTCAACTTCCGATTTATTTATCCAATCATAAGTTATATCAGCAATATAAATGTCATTGTAATTGGCAAATACTGCCGTTTGAGTTAATAACAATACTATTAAAATTATTTTTTTTAGCATAATCTTCTCCAATTTTATTATACAAAAAATTTTATTATTTTCTCTACCAAATTTACGTTGCATTATTAAGATTAGTATGATAATATTAAGATAGGTTAGTATTGTAATATTTATTTTATAATATAAACATAAATCTGACTGGAATAGTATAAACATAGGATTTAAATACTACAAACTTTTGATACAGTATTAAGAGAGCAATTTAGTAGTTAGAAGTAAAATAAAGATATGCGCAAATATTTAAGAAGAAAAGAACAGAAAGTTGATATTACAGAATTAACTGCAGATGAGTTAATTCAGAAAACTTTCAGAAAATGTCCTAAAGCTCCCAAAAGAGTCGTTTTAACTCTTTTGGTATTGTTTATTGCTTTGCCGATTTTGTTTGGTGGAATGATTCTAAAGAAGATGCATTCTAACGACTTGCAAGATGTTGATTTGATTTCACTTGCATCATCACCTGCAACTGCGACTTCTGCTAAAAAGAATTTGATTTCTATTCCAACAGGAACTGTAAAAGCTAATCCATTCTTGCCATACAGAGATATAGGTGGAAATTCTGTAAGTGACGTTCCAACTTATGATCTTGTAGCTCCACCGGAAGTTGTTAATGAAAATTCTGATGCAGCAAGAGTTATGGACACAATAGTTTCAGGTATTTTATATGACAAATTTAGTCCTTCAGCAATTTTAAACATTGAGGGCAATGATTACCTTGTTAAAAAAGGTGATACTGTAAATAAATACAAAGTGCTTAATATCACACAGAACAGCGTTACCGTTAAATTGGGTAACAATACTTATTGCGCCGGCATCGGTGAAATTTTAACCGAAGGGTCAGTAAATCATAATGACGTTTCAAATTTAAGTAAAAAATTCGGAGGGGAAAGACGATGAGATATAATCATATACAAAGACTTCTGTCAGCAGCGTTATTATTAGCGTTTACGGCACCTTCAGGTCTTGCAGTTTCAACATATACTTCAACTCCAAGCGTTAATGCAACAGTTCTTTCTGGCAATGTTAAATTAACAAACAGAAACGATAAAATCACATTAAGCTTGAGAGATTCTGATGTAAAACAAGTGTTGAGAATGTTTGCCGACAAAGCCGGTATGAATATTGTTTTTCACTCATCAGTTGAAGGAAAAGTAACGTTAGATTTAGTAAATATGCCGATAAATGATGCATTTAATCTTGTTTTGCAAATTGCCGGTTTAAATTATTATACACAAAATAATACGCTAATCGTTTTAGCTAAAGATAACGCTGATAACGCATCATTTTCTAAGCAAGAAATGATGGTTTTTCCTGTTAAATATGTAAGTGCAGCAAAAATTGCATCATTTTTAAATCAGAATGTATTTGGCATGAAAAAAGCAGGTTTATCAAGCGTAGATGCAGCTACGGTTAATGCTGCTACCAACGAAATTATCGTATTTGGTATGCCGTCAGATGCTGCAATTGTTCAAAAGGTAATTGACCAATTGGATAGAGAACCTTTGACAAAGACTTTTGCAGTTAACCATACAACTCCTGCGGAAATGGCAGATATGATTTGTAATATGTTACTACCATCTCGTGGTTCTCAAGGTGGAAATTCAAATGGCGGCAGTGCCGGTATTATTCCGGTTTCTCCTGGAACAGGCACAACCGGTGGTGCAGCTAGTATCGAAGGTATTATGACCGGAGGAGCTGCAAGTAGTTCTTCTTCAGGAAGTAGTGATTTGAAGCTGGGCGAAGGTGTTGTAGCTTGTTCTGTATCAGCAACCGGTTCAGGTTCATCCGTTGCTCCGTTTGACTTACAAAACCTAGCGATTTCATACTATCCTCAAAGAGGAACTGTTATGATGATTGGCGGTTCAGAAGCTCAAATGCACATGATTGAAAACTTCATAAAAACAAATGATGTTAAACAACCACAAGCATACTTAGAACTTTCTATTGTTGAACTAACTGAAGATGGTTCAAAAGAATTTACAAATAATTGGGAAATTAACTCTCCAAATTGGGGCGTGAAATTTAACGCGTCAGAAGGTACAACTTCCGGTGGTAGAAAGGCAACTCCGGGTACAAGAGATTTTATTCAAGTTGACACTTTAATTCCGAATGCAGATGGTACATTATCCAAAAAACCATCTTATGTACCATACGAACAATGGTATGGCAAAGGCCCTTACATTACTTGGCAAATGAACTACTTAATTCAAAACAGAAAAGCAAGGGTGCTTGCAAATCCGAAATTATTGATTACAAATGGTCAAGAATCAACTATTGATTTAACTCAAGATTATGTAGAAAAAGTAACGTCTGAATTCTTATCTACAACAGCTGCTGGTTCAAGTGGTACAACCGGTGCAGTTCAAAGAACTTATACAATTGGTTCTGACCAAGGTATCAAAGTGACATTAACTCCGTTTATTTCTCCGGAAGGTTATGTAACGTTAAATATTAAACCTGAATATGCTACACCTGCAGGTGAAGTAAGAACTGCAAGTGAAACTGGTTCAGGAACAGATTTGCAAGCTACATTGTTGAGCAGAAGAAATCTTGATTTAAAAAATGTTAGAATAAAAGATGGTGAAACACTTGCTATAGGTGGTTTAATCCAAGAAAACGAACAGAAAACAGTTAAGAAAATTCCTGTTTTAGGTGATTTACCGGTAATTGGTTCTGCATTTAGATCTTCTTCTACAACAAAATCTAAAACTGAACTTGTAATTATGATTACGCCTAAGATTATTAATGACGGAGAAGGCTCTGTTGCAGATAGTTTATAAAGATTATGTCTAATCAACTGGAAAAATTAAAAAGCAGTATTAAAAAAGAATACGTTAATAATTTTGAATTAAACCTGATGAAATCATCAGGTTTTATTCCAGTTGATAAAAGACAAGGAAAACTTTATACAATAATAAGTCAATCAAATTTAAAAGACATTGAAACTATTCGTTCAATTGTTGAAAAAAAAGTGGAAACTTATGCAGGTATGGAACCAATACCTGTAAGTGATGCTATTTTTAGTGAAGTTTATAATTATGTAAACAACTTAATTAATTCTTCTGATGCAACTCCGCAAGCAGAAGCAAAAAAAGACGAAGTGAAGGAGATTTCGCCGGAAGAAATGTTGGTTACGATTGGTTGGTTACAAAAAGATCAACTTTTAGAAGCTCAAAAATTAGCGCAAGAAAAAAAAGTTCCACTAGATGCCATTTTTTATGAAAAAGATTTTTTAACTTATGAACAAATTGTTTCTTACTTGAAAAAAAAATTTGGCGTTACTGTAATTTCTAAATCAAATATTAAAGTTGACAATTCAATATTAAAGCTCCTTCCTGATGATTTTGTTGAAAAGAAAAAGACAATTATCATGTCAATGGAAGATAATAATAAGCTTGCTGTTGCAATGGTTAATCCTAACGACAAGTATACAATTCGTGAGATTTCACTTTCAACAGGGCGTTCTTTGAATGTATATTGTATTCCTTATTTTGAATATGATCAATATTTAAAAGAATATTTTATGCAAAAAAAGAGCGAACAAGCTGCGAAAGAAACAGAAAGAATTATTCAAAGTATCGAAGAAGAAGCTGCGCAGTTTAATAATGAAGAATCACTTTGGACACAAGTTGAAAAAGAACTTCAAGATGCAAGCGGTAATGTTGCAAAATTCGTTTATAAAATTATTACAGATGCAATTGATGCAAAAGCTTCAGATATTCATATCGAACCAAGAATCGGCTACTATGTAGTTCGTGTTCGTTCTGATGGTATTTTGAAAAAAGTTCTTGAAATTCCCGGAAGTATAGAACAAGCTGTAATTACGCGTTTTAAGGTTCTTGCAAGAATGAATATTGCTGAACACAGAAGACCGCAAGATGGTACGTTTTCTATTAAATATAATGATAGAATGTATGATTTTCGTATTAATACGCTTCCTGTCTCTGGAAAAGAAAAAGTTGTAATCCGTATTTTAGCACCAGCTGTAAGTTTAAAAGCTGCCGGTGATAAAATGGTTATTGCAGGCGCTTCTGAAACTGATATTCAAAAAATCCATGACATGGTGCAATCACCAAACGGTATTATTTTAACATCAGGCCCTACAGGTTCAGGTAAAACAACTACGCTTTATACAATTCTTAAATCTTTAAACAAAGAAGATGTTAATATTACAACAATTGAAGACCCAATAGAAATTAAGTTGGAAGGTATTAACCAATCGCAAGTTAACCCGAAAGCAGATATTACATTCGCATCTTGTATGAGAGCAATTTTAAGACAAGACCCTGACATCATTCTTATCGGTGAAATCAGAGACTTTGAAACCTTAGAAGTTGCCATTTCTGCTGCTCTTACCGGACACTTAGTATTAAGCACAGTTCACACAAACTCAGCAGCTGCAACTGTTACACGTTTAATTGAAATGGGCGCAAAAGACTATTTAGTATCTTCAACTTTAACCGGTGTAATCGCGCAAAGACTTGTACGTAGACTATGTGATAAATGTAAAGAAGGGTATTTCCCAACAGAAGAAGAAGTAAAACATATTTCTACAAATCCTGAAATTCAACAAAAACTTTTAAAAACAAAACTTTATAAGAAAAAAGGTTGTAAAGAATGTGGTTATCTAGGTTATACAGGTCGTTTAGGTATCTATGAAGTTATGCCTATTACAAGAGAAATAAAAAAATTAATTGCGCAAGGTGCGCACGATATCGAAATTGAAGAGGCAGCTGTGGCAGCCGGAATGAAAACTCTTAAATATTCTTGTTTAAACCATATTATGGATGGTGTGACAACAACAAGTGAGTTTATAAGAGTTTTAGGTTACGCAAGTGATTAGTAAGAAAATGAGGTTTGTATGCCAATATATTCATATACAGCATTAAAACAAGGTAAAGAAGTAGTAAGAGGACAAATTACGGCATCTAATCTAAAAGATGCCCGTGAAGTTATTAGAAAAATGGGCTTAGTGCCCACTCAAGTAAATGAGTATTCTGATGCAAAAGCTAAAAAAGCTACAAAAATTGCGGCATTATCTTTGAGTGAAAAAATTGACTTTATATCGACTTTGCAAATCTTGCTGACATCAGGTATTCCAGCGGTTGAATCTTTAATGTTCATGGAGCAAGAAGCTGCTAAGAAGAAAATTCGCGATATGTCAAAAATCTTAAAAACCCAAATTATGGCCGGTTCAACTTTTGCAGATACTCTGGCAAGATACCCGCAAGTATTCGGTTATATTTTTATCGGTTTGATTAAAGCCGGCGAAGAATCCGGTGAATTGGAAAAAACATTGGGGCGTATTAAAGACTTGCTAACAAAACAGGCAAATATCAAAAGTAAAGTTATTGGAACATTGATGTATCCGGCTTTCGTTGTAGTTTTGGCATTTTGTATCACGATTGTCATGCTGGTATTTGTATTCCCTGCTTTTAAGGAAATGTTTGAACAACAAGAAAAAGCATTACCACTTATTACATCTATTATGATTAATGCAGGTGATTATCTGAAAACTTATTGGTTTACAATTCCAATTTTCATAATTACATTTATTGCATTTTGTTACATGATGGTAAATTGGAAACCCGCTAGAGAACTGCTAGATAAGTTCGTATTAAAGATTCCGCTTTTGAATAACTTGATTATGTATTCAAATTATTCAAACTTCTTATCAGTAATGAGCGTGTCTTATGACGCCGGTATTCCGATTGTAGACTGTTTGCACTTGGCTGTAATTACATTAACAAACTCTGTAATGCGTAACAAAATGAGTGGTGCAATTGTTAAAGTTCAACAAGGTTTGCAAGTATCACAAGCTTTCAAGTCAACAAAAATTGTTCCAAAAATGCTTTTGTTTATGGTTGCAACAGGTGAACAATCCGGTCGTTTGGGTGATATGCTTGAAAAAGGTGTAAATTTCTTGGATAAAACCTTAGATGGCATTATTGATACTATGACTAAAATGATTGAACCGATTATGCTTATTGTAATTGGTAGTATTGTACTTGTAATGGCTTTGGCTTTGTACTTACCATTGTTCCAATCATATATGAGCTAAGTTGCAAAAAGGAAATAATTAATGGAAAATAACGAGATTTTAGAATTATCAACATCCGCTTGGCGCGAAAAAGTTTATATTGAAACCGCTGAATTTATCATCAAAGGTTATGTTTTCATGCCAAAAATCGGAAAACGCACAAGACTCTTGTCAGAAATTCTTAATACAAATAAACAATTTATTGCAGTTAAAAATTGTACAATAGAATCAAAATTATTTCCTCAACGTGCAATAGAAACTCATGATTTTTTACAAGTTAATATTTCGACAATTTTAATTATAAGGCCAATAAATGAAGACTAAAACCTATGTTATAACAGGCTCTGCTTCCGGAATCGGACGCGCGCTTTTGGAAAAATTAGCTAAAGAGAATGTGGTTTTTGCAGGTTATAGAAACAAAGACCACGAAGAAAGTTTAAGGGCAATTTCGCCTAATATTTATCCGTTTTATATAGATTATTCAAAGCCTGAAACAATACGTTTTGCAACAGAATATCTGGTTTCTAAATGTACCAAAATTGATACACTAATCAATATTGCAGGTTGCGTTGTTGCAGGGCCTGTAGAACGCATTGAAATGAATGAAATTCGCAGGCAATTTGATGTAAATGTTTTCGGGCATTTAGAATTTACACAAAGACTCATGGATTTATTAGAAGGTGGAAAAATTATAAATATAAGTTCGATGTCGAGCTTTGGAATTTTTCCGTTTATTTCACCATATTGCGCGTCAAAACGTTGCTTAGATATGTTCTTTAATTCTTTATTGTTGGAAAATAAAAAGAATATTAAAGTCGTGTCGATTAAACCCGGAGTAATCTCAACTCCTTTGTGGGGTAAATCTGTAAGCGAAAATTCAAAGTATTTCGATAATTGTAAAGGTTATGAAAAAGAAATGCGCTTTATGATTACAAATGCTCAAAAAAATGAGAAAAAAGGCTTGCCTGTTGAAAAAGTTGTGGATGTAATTTTAAAAGCAGATAGAGCAAAAAATCCTAAACTTTCTTATACTGTTGGCAAAGACGCATTTATAGCAAGCCTTGTTTCAAAACTTCCTCAATCATTACAAAATTCACTTGTTAAATTCGGTATGAAATCTAGAATTAAATAAATTTTAATCTTGCTTGACTTTAATTGCTCCCCAAGCGCGTATAAATCCTTTTTCGTACATTATAAGATAATATCCGCCATCTTTAACATACTCTATACTTGCTTCCATGTGTTCGTATTCTTGAGGTGGAGTTGCACCGGTTTTTGCATATTTAGCATTAATTATGGATTGAAATTTTTCTTTACGTTTTTTGCGTCTTAATTCAGCTTTATCTTCTTTAGATAATTCTTTGTTTTTTTCATAATACTTTCTTAGTTCTTTTTCGTTTTCAGCAAGTTTGAAAATAGGAATAACAGCAACTAAATCTTTTGATTCAATGAGATATAAAAATTCTTTATCATCAGAAAGTGCAAGTTCGTAATGCCCCGGTTTAATAAAATTACCGTTGTAGTCAGGAATATAGTCTAGAATTGTTAATGTCGGTTGTTCATCTGTAGGAATCGCATACCTATAAAGTGTACTCTGATGAACTGTGATACCTGAAGGTATTACAGGATAAGGAGCTGCAGGTGCTAAATAATCAATATCACGGAGTGCAGGTGTAATAATTCCATCTATCATAATTTTGAAACCAGTTTTTTTATTGAATTATCAACTTCTTTAAAATTTTTATTAAGCTGTTTTTGTGAGGCCACAAATATTAAAGACATGCAATCACTTGAAAATTTATTTTCTTTTATCAGAAGCCTAATACTTTCGCGCATTAATCTTTTTATACGATTTCTTTTTACAGCTCGCTTGTGAATTTTTTTGCTTACCACAAATCCTATTTTTGTTGGAAAATCTGCGGTTTTTTTCTTCCCACAAAATAAAGTAATGCCGTCTAGACGGATTATTTTGCCTGTTTTGTACGTAGCATTAAATGCACTTTTTTTCTTTAATCTGTTTTCTTTTGGTAACATAATAAAATAATACACTTTAGTCAAAGTAAAGTAAATAAAATATTATAATCTAATTAACGTATTTAATTTTTCTTGAAACTTGCTTAAAATAGGGATAAATAAGAAAGGAGTTTTGAACTATGGAAATCAAAGTTGTTCAAGATGTTAAAACTATTGATGCCGACATTCTTGTTGTAAACATGTTCGAAGGCGAAAAAACAGTTAGTGAACTTGCTAACAAATACGCTATTGAACAAGACGGCTTCAAGGGTAAATTCGGCGAAACATATCTTCTTCCGACTTACGGTAAAGAAGTTTACAGAAAAGTGCTTGTTTTAGGTTTAGGTAAAAAAGAAGATTTTACACCTAACAAAATAAGAGAAGCTATCTACAAAGCTGTAAAAAAATGCATGCAAATGGAAGCTAAAAAAGTTGCATTCTCTCTGGAAGGAATTGAATTCGATTACTCAGAACAATTCACAATGGGCGCATTTATTGCTGATTATGCTTTCGATAAATATAAATCTGAAAAGAAAGATAACAAAGTTAAAGAAATTTACGTTCAAGCTAATGAAGGCATTGTAAGAAAAACAGAAAAAATTGCAGCAGCTATGAGTTTTGCAAGAAATCTAGCAAATGAGCCTGCTCAACTTGCAACTCCAACTGAACTTGCAAATATCGCATGTGATTTTGGTTTGGAAACAAAAATCTACAACAGAGAAGAGTGCGAAAAAATGGGCATGGGTGCATTTTTAGCCGTTGCAAAAGGCAGTGCTCAAGAACCTAAATTCATTCACATGAAATACTCTGTTGATAACCCTAAAAAACGCATTGCAATTATCGGAAAAGGTATCACATTTGATAGTGGCGGATTGGATATCAAACCTGCATCCTCAATGCTTACAATGAAAGATGATATGTCTGCAGCTGCTTGCGTTTTGGGCATTATGAGCATAATAAGAGAATTTCATCCACAAGTAGAAGTTCACGGAATTATTGCAGCATGCGAAAATATGCCGGGATGTAGTGCTTACAAACCTGGTGATATTCTAACTGCTAAAAACGGTAAGACAATCGAAGTTGATAACACTGACGCAGAAGGTAGACTGACTCTTGCAGACGCTCTATGTTACGCTTGTGAACTTGGAGTTGATGAAGTTATTGACCTTGCAACACTTACAGGTGCTTGCGTTGTAGCATTGGGTACAAACGCAGCAGGTATTATGGGCAATGATGAAACTTTGGTTAAAAATCTTATCTCAACAGCAGATAGAAGCGGAGAAAGATATTGGGAACTTCCTCTTTGGGATGAATATTTTGACAGCTTAAAGAGTGACATTGCTGATATGAAAAACACGGGTTCTCGCTGGGGCGGTGCTTCAACAGCAGGTGTGTTCTTACAAAAATTCGTAAAAGATGTTAAGTGGGCTCACATTGATATTGCAGGTGTTGCTTATCTTGAAAAACCTCAACAAGAGTTTATCAAAGGCGCAACCGGTGCCGGTGTTAGAACTTTGTTGAATTATATTTTAGAACAATAGTTTTTGAGGGGCTGGCTTATTTAAGCCAGCCCCTCTTTTTTAAGAGAAAAAGCGCTTGAGGATTAAATAATCTTCAAGCGTTTTGGTGTAGAGAGCTTAACCCTATTATTTTGGATGAAATAGGTATTAGTTACACCAAAGATTTGTTATACTTTTGTGCAAATATGAAAATGCTATATATTTTTTCTTTTGAAAAAAGTTGTTAATTTTATATTTATAATAACATACAACACATATAGCATACTAGATTAAATCTATTCTGTCAATATATATAAACTATAGTGTTATATATGTAGTCTATTTGTTTTTGCTAAAAATAAAAATTATACTACTTAGTAGTTATGAAATCTGAGATAAATATTAAACTTGGAAATAGAATAAAATATTTGCGTTTGCAAAGAGGTTTAAGTCAAGAGAAATTAGCAGAAGCGATTGATATTGCGACAACTTCTTTGAGTTACGTAGAAACCGGACGTGGTTTCATGACGCTTGGAACTTTAGAGAAACTTGCAAAAGTTTTAGATGTTGAATTATATGAAATATTTAAGTTTTCAACTGCTCAATCGAACAAAGAAATGTATGAATACATTATTTCTAAATTAAATGTAATAAAAAATGACGATGATAAAATTAAGATAGCCTATAATTTTCTTAAAAATATATTTTAAATTTCTTTTTAATCTTTTGTTTAAAATTGAACAAAACTTTTATTCAAATCGTTATACCAATAAGAATGGGGTAAAGCATTTTACACATCAAAAGAAAGAGGTGTTAGTATGAAAAAAGTTTTATCAGTTTTGAGTTTAATTGCGCTGTTAGGATTAGCAACTCCTGCAAACGCAGTACCTCCTCCTCATGCAGGCGGTCCTATGGGTAGAGGAGAAATAGTTCATGCCGGTTCGGGATTTCATGGACACGGTAATCCGCGAAGATATGATTGGGGAGCACCACCTCCTCCTCCAAGAGCATATTATGGAAGGGGAAGCGTCGTAGTCGGCGGGGTGTTAGCCAGGCGCAGCTATTGGGGTTATCCTTACGGCTATGATTGTAGACTAGGCTGGTGTGAAGGATATTATCCGCCGCCTTGTCCGCCTGTTAGCTATAGACCTAATGTGTATATTGATTTTGGAATACCAATAAGATTTTAATTTTTTCAAGGGCGCTGCTTAAAAAGTAGCGCCCTTGAAATGTAAAATGTTTATGTACAAATATCGCTTTATATGGTATGATAAAATCAGTAGTAGTATAATAAATTTTTTAAAATATATGCGATAGAGAAGATTATTGAGAATATTTAATAGTTGCCGAGTAGGATACATGTGCTCGGACTACGTGTATATATAGAAAAATAGAAAAGGAAAAGGTGCTAAATGAATGCATTATTGACTGTTGCAATAATTGCACTGGTTATACTGATTGCAATAATTGCGGTGCAAAGAGTTAAGTACAAAAATCTTGTTCAGCAAACTGAACAATCTAAAAAAGATTTACAAGAAAAAGAAGCTATTATGCAAAAAGAAGCTTTAATTAAGGCAAAAGAGGCTTTGCATAGTGAAAGAGAACAATTAAACGCAGATGAAAGAGAACGCAGAAGAGAGTTTGCAACTATAGAAAACAAACTTTCTAAACGTGAAGACCAACTTGAAGATAGAATGCAAGAAGTTTCTGATAAAGAATTAGAGTTGGATAGATTAAAAGACCAATTAATTGAAAAAGAAGATTTTTTAGCAGAAATTGTTCAAAAACAAACTGTTGAGTTGGAACGAATTGCCGGTATGTCAACAGAAGAAGCTAAAAAAATGCTTTTGGAACAATTGAAAAGTGATTTGGCACAAGAGCAAATGCAGTTAATTCGTGAAAACGAAGCAAAGATTAGAGAAGATGCCTTAGAAAAATCAAAAGAAATTTTAACAACAACAATGCAAAGATGCATGATGGAACAAGTTGTGGAATCTACTGTTTCAGTTGTTTCACTTCCAAATGACGAAATGAAGGGCAGAATAATCGGTCGTGAAGGTCGTAACATCAGAACTTTAGAAACTTTGACAGGTGTTGATTTAATTATTGATGATACTCCTGAAGCTGTAGTATTGTCAGCTTTTGACCCTGTAAGGCGTGAAATCGCAAAAATCGCTCTTGAAAAACTTATTCAAGACGGTCGTATTCACCCTGTTAGAATTGAAGAAACTGTTGAAAAATCAAGAGAAGAAGTTGAAAAGAAAATTTTAAAAGAAGGTGAAAATGCAGCTCTTGATATGGGCATAATGGGCTTAAACAAAGAACTTATCAAAAACTTAGGACGTCTATATTATAGAACAAGTTACGGTCAAAATGTTCTTAAACATTCACTTGAAGTTGGACATATTGCAGGAATGTTAGCGGCTGAACTTGGCGCAAATGTTTATATCGCAAAGCGTGCAGGTTTGCTTCACGATATTGGTAAGGCAGTTGACCAAACTCAAGAAGGTACGCATATTCAATTAGGTGTAGAATTAGCTACAAGATATGGCGAAAAACCGGAAGTAATTCACGCAATTGAAGCTCACCATGATGATGTTACAGCAAATACGGTTGAAGCTGTTTTAGTAAAACTTGCTGATGCAATTTCAGCAGGTCGTCCGGGGGCAAGACGTGATACATTGGAAATTTATATCAAGCGTCTACAAAAGATTGAAGAAATTGTAAACGGTTATGAAGGCATTAAGCAGTCATTTGCAGTTCAAGCAGGACGTGAAGTTCGTGTAATTGTTCAATCAGAAATGTTTGATGATTTGGCTTCACAAAAACTTGCAAGAGATATTGCGAAAAAAATTGAGGATGAACTTGATTATCCGGGACAAATTAAAGTTACAGTTGTAAGAGAATTCAGAACAACTGAAATTGCGAAATAGTTAACAACGGGGAATTTTATTTCCCCGTTTTATAAAATAAAAGACATGGGTTGTAATACAATGAGATTATTATTTTTCGGAGACATAACAGGCAGACAGGGGAGAATTGCGATAAAGAATTATCTTGCTTTTCGAGATAATAATTCTGAAACAAAACCTGACTTTGTAATCGCAAATATAGAAAATGCATCTCATGGCTTTGGACTCACAAAGAAGAACTACGAAGATTTGAATTCTGCGGGTGTTGATTGTTTTACTTCGGGCAATCATATTTGGGATAAAAAAGATATTTTTGAATACATAGAGACGGCAGAAAATTTGCTACGTCCGATAAATTATCCTGATGGTACAAAAGGAGTTGGGGCAAGAGTATTTGATGTTAACGGAGAAAAATTGGCTGTAATAAACGCATTAGGACGTGTTTTTATGCCTCCGATGGATTCTCCTTGGCAAGTTGTAGTTGATGAAATTAAAAAACTTCAAGCGGAAGGCGTACAACATATTTTTGTTGATTTTCATGCAGAAGCTACAGCAGAAAAAATTTGTTTTTCAAAATATTTAGCAAAAGAATTTAATAATGAAGAAAACGCATTGATTAAAGGATTTTTTGGCACACATACACACGTACAAACAGCTGATGAAAAAATATATGATGGAATGGCATATATTACAGACGCAGGTTTTTGTGGTACTGAAGACAGCGTAATCGGTATGGAATTTGCAACTTCCCTTAAGCGTTTATCAACCTCGCTTCCTGAACGCTATGAGATAGCAGAAGCTTCGATTGCTCAAATAAACGGTGTTGAGGTTCTTTTTGATAGAACAAGTGCAACACAAATTAAAAGAATTAATTTAATAGTAGATAATAGTAAAAATGAAAGTGAGGTCAACGTTGGAACAGACGGTTGATAAAGGAGGCGGGTGTTTAAAAGGTGATTACCATATTCACACCTATTATTCTGACGGCGTCTTTTCTCCGGAAAAGATTGTTGATTTAGCGTTAGATGCTGGTTTGCAAGTAATTGCTTTAACCGATCATGACAATGTTTTGTCTTATAATGTTGCGAAGGAATATTTAAAAACAAAAGAAGTTGATTTTAAAATTATTCCCGGAATTGAAGTAAATACACTTCACAAAGGTTATGAAGTTCACATTTTGGGCTACTTCCCTGATGTAAACAAGAGTGATTTTAAAAGTTTACTAAAAGCACAACAACATGCTAGAATTAAGCAAACCAAAGAAATTTTAAGTCTTTTGAAGAAAAAAGAAGGCATAAAGATTGCTTTTGAAGATGTTAAAAACATGGTTGCTGAAGGCGGTAGTATCGGGCGTCCGCATATTGCTAAGGCTATTACGAATGCAGGTGGTACAAGCAATGTAATGGAAGCTTACAGTAAGTATATTCATAGAGATTCACCGGTTTATGTTGAGAGAAAAACAGTTTCTCCTTTTGAGGCTGTTGAAGTAATCTATGATTCAGGTGGAATTCCGGTTATAGCACACCC
>CAKVJE010000024.1 GCA_934754735.1 uncultured Candidatus Melainabacteria bacterium | reverse complement strand
GATATACTGCATGTAAATTTCATCATGTGTCATTGTTGTTTCCTCATACATTTTTCTTCAACTTTTTTGTAAAAGAAGGCGCGCACCAGTCATTTACATTTTCATTAAAACAGACAATTTGTAAAAAATGTGGAAAACAACAAAAAGTACTCTGATTAACTGTTACAGAGTAGGGTTAAATATAATAGAATCAATGTCTCTATCGTATTCTTAAAATATATTTTCTGAGATTTTCACAGATTTCTTCAAAATTTTTCTTGGTTTCTATCTTTTGAGGCAAGTTATTTAAAAGTACTGTATCACTCTCTCGCAATAAATTTCGATGCTTTGTAGATTTATTTTCACTCTTTCCTCTACAACAGCACTGTCTTATAGCTACTCTAGAAAGATTTCCATACCGGTATTCTAAAATATTATATGCAAGTGCCTTGTCAGAACATAGCAATTCGTCTTTTGTAGCTGATACTAAACACTCTTCAAAATAATCATCGTCTAAATCAAGGTTTCGAATTATAAAAGTTCTTGCAACTTTATCCTGATGTATGAAATCATCTACATCAATCAATTCCTTAAATTTTTTTATAAAGCTTAGATATTGAATGTAAAAATAATAAACAGTTTTATTAGAAGCATCTATGTCATTGTTTTTTCTAGATACCTTCTGTTTTAGCAACTGTTCAACCACTGGATTTTTATCTAAAGTTTCTTTTAACACATATTTGCAAACATAATGCACAATATCTATTTTGTTTTTTAAAGTCTTAATCAATTCTCTATCAATTAAATTAATAGATTCAAATATATCAAATATAATTTGGCATATTAATTCTCTTTCAGATAAATTTTGTTCATTAAATATACTGGTATGATGTTTTGAGTATGTCTTTAATTCAGAGTTAAAGTAATATTCAAGTATTGGTATAATTAGTCTGTATGTTATTTTTTTATTTTTCTTTTTTGAAAATTTATAATGTTCATACATTAATGAACGCAAATTAAAAACCTGAAAGATATCTCGGATATAACTATTGAAGTCAAGTGGTAATATATAATTATCCGAAATTTGCATAAAAATATTATCAAATGGTAAAACAGGTTTTATGTAGATAACAAGCATTTCCTCATTAGAGTTTTTCACAGGTGGTATATCTTTACCATAATCACTAATGAAATTAATACGACTTGTTTTATAGGTCTCTAATATGTTTTTTCGAGATGTATTAACTAAATAATCATAAAAATCTATAATAAATTCTTTATCAAACAAATCTTTTATTAATTTGTATTTATTAAATTCTGTCATATACCATCTAGAGTTTTTCTAACTAATTTTTTGTTTAAAAGGCTTAACGTCCTTAAAAAACATAAAATTAAATAATTTTGTTATTTTTATACAGTTAAATATATCAAAAAATAACATGCAATTTTAGTTATTTCAATATTTTAGTAATCACACCTAATGTATTCAATAATTCAGAATAGGCTTTTATTTCTTTATCGGAAGAAGATAAAATTTTGTTTATAAGTTCATTTTTTGAAGCATCTAACTTTGAGTTGGTATTAATTCCAAAATCTTCTAATGAAAACTTTAACACATCTGCCATCTTCAAAAAAGCTTCGGCATTAAGCACACTCAACCCTCGTTCAACTTTGCTTAGGTAATTTTTTGAAATATCAATTTTTTCAGCAAGTTCTTCTTGAGTTAATTTTCTGCTCATTCTTATAGCTTTAATAATTTTTCCGATAGAAGATTTATTAATCATATTTTATTCCTTGCTTATATAATAAATACGATATGATTAGTTTTAAATCTCTACAAAGATTACATTGTAGCATTATAATTCAATTTGATTATTTGATTTGTACATGTATAATCAAATTAGATTAGATATTTTAAAATAATCATTTAGTGTGCAAGGAGTTCTTAAACAATGAAATGTAGTATCTGCAATAATGAAGTTCAAGAAAGTCAATACTTAATCAATGTAGATGGAAGTATAATTTGTAATCAATGTGCTTCTAAAAAAAGTACAAATGATATTGAAGAAATGACTAAACCAAAAAATGAACAAGATGTTAATGATGTTAATAATATAATAAAAAATAAACAGTCTGTTGGTATAGATAAAAGAATTGATATTTGGAAAGAAAAGCTGATTGATTTATCAAAAAAGAATAGATTACTTAATTTTAAGCTTACCAAGGGTTCTACACTAAAAATTATTGATGAAATTCCTCCAGAAATTTTTAGAATACTATATTGTAAAACACAAGAAATGCAATTTTTACCAATCAAAGTAAATTCTGAAAATACTCCTGATGAAGAAAGATTATCTAGAGAAGAATTAAACAAAGATATAGAATTTAAGGCACAAGAATTTTGTACTTATGAACAAGAAAAACTGGATAAAAAACATATTGATAAATATCTACAAACTAATTTATCCGAAAAAGATTTAGAAAGAGCTGTTAGAAGAATTAGCACTACCGCTAAAAATACAATGAATGATTTAGGTTACAATGTATTATTTCTAACATTAGGTTCTGTTATTTGGTATGAAAGAGGGGATTCTGATGTTAAATTTGAAGCTCCATTATTGCTATTGCCGATAAAAATTACAAGAGAAAATGTTAGTTCACCATTTATTGTAGAATACAACGACGATGATGTTATCTTAAATCCGGCTTTAGCATTAAAACTAAAAAAAGAATTTCAAATATATTTAGACGATATTGATGTATCTGATATTCAAGACACTGACGTTGTAAAAATTTTTGAATGTGTTCAGAAAAAAATTGAAAAACAGAAAAAATGGAAACTTTTAAATAACATCTATATAGGTTTATTTTCTTTTGCAAAATTTGTAATGTACAAGGATATTGACCAAAACCAAGAAAAAATTAAAGCTAGTAATTTGATTAAATACATTTGTGGCAAAGGTGAAGCTCAATATACAAATATAAATGAAGTTTGTCCAGTTAATGAACTTGATACAAATGTTCTACCTCAAGATACTTATCAAATATTAGATGCTGATTCTTCACAACAACAAGCAATTGCATTTGTAAAAGCAAATAACAATTTAGTTATAGAAGGTCCACCTGGAACAGGCAAATCTCAAACTATCGCAAATATTATTGCAGAATTACTTTCTCAAGGAAAAAAAGTATTATTTGTAAGCCAAAAAATTGCAGCTTTATCCGTTGTAAAAAGCAGACTTGATTCACATGGTCTTGAACCTTATTGTTTAGAGTTACATAGTGATAAAACTAATAGGAAACAAATTTTACAGAATTTACTTGATTCTATGACTACGTCAAGTATTGCAAATCATACTGGCTCAAGTCTTGAAATTTTACAAAAGAAAAAAATTGAATTAAATGAATATGTAAAAGCAGTTAGCACTCCAATAGGAACATTGAATAAAAAGCCTTTTGAAGCTATTGGAAAAGTTTGTGCTACCGGATTTGATGATTTCGAATGTATATTTGATGATTTCGACAAATGGGATAGTGCAACATTAGAATACAAAAAAAGCTTGTTTACTAATCTAAAAAACATTTTGAGTATACTTGGAAATCCTAAACTATTTTCTTGGTATGGTGCACATGTTCAGAATTTAGACGCAGATTATAGGTTAAAATTAGAAGTAAAAGAATTATTGCGTAATACGACAGAAAAACTGGAAAAATTGAATGATGATATTCATCAGATTTGTAATATCACATATTTAAAACAACCATCAAAATTAAATGAAATTGATAATATAATTGAAATTGCAGAAATAATAAGCCGTATACCACAAAACACATTTAAAAAGATATCTTTTGCAGATGCAGAATTATCTACGAATATAAATAAAGTTTGTGAATGCATAAAACAGTTTAATATTTACAATAACCGAATTAAAAATAATTATAATTTAGGAATTTTAAATGAAGATTTAGATTATCAAATTACTTTATTTGAGCATTTCAACCAAAACTTTATTAACAAGCTTTCTTTTAATTATTTGAAATCGAAAAAATATTTAGCAAAATTTTTTATCAACAATTATAAACCAGCCACAATTCAAATCCTAGCAGATTTAAAGAATGCTAAAAATTTGAAATACTGGTTAGAAGAAATTAATAAAAATAATAGTATTGCAGAAGACATTTTCCAAGAGATGTGGAGCAAAGAAAACACTAGCGAAAAAGATATTAATCTTTCAAGTGAAAGTATTATTAAGTTAAAAAAAATCATTGAGGAAGAAGATATTTTTGTAGAAAATGTGCTTATAAAATATAAAGAAAATGGTATTGATTATTCTAAGTTAAATTATTTGAAAAATGCAATTATTGAATTAAAATATGATATTTCTGATTCTCTAAGTAAAATTACAGAAAGAATAAATTTTAATTGGAACGAAGTATTTAATTGTAACTTAAATGAAGTTCTAATTACAGAAATATCCAATAAGTTTAATAAAATGTTAGAAGATATTGACAATTTAACAATTTGGTCACAATATCTGACTGCTTTAGAGGATATTAAGCAAGAAAATTTAGAAACATTTTACAATATACTCCTTGACAAACACATTGATACCAATAAATTCGATATAGCTTTTGAAGGACAATTTTACAGAGTTTGGTTAAATGCTTTTGTTTATCAAAAAAGTAACATTTTAAGAAACTTTAATTCATCACAACATGAAAAAATTATTGAACAATTTAGAAAATTAGACGAAGAATTAATTAATAGTGCGAAATTGAGATTAACACAAGTTCTAAAAGATAACCAAATTAATGGTATGCGAGAGTTTGCAAAGGAAAAATTGGAACTTGAAAGAGAATCAAAAAAACAAAGACTTAGAAAAAGTCTTAGACAAATTATTCTAATGGCACCTAATTTACTACAATGCATTAAACCTTGTTTGATGATGAGTCCACTGACTGTCGCACAACTTTTAGAACCTGACATCTTCAAATTTGATTATGTTATATTTGACGAAGCTTCACAGTTAACTACAGAAGATTGTATAGGTGCAATGTTTAGAGGAAAAAGACTAATTGTTGCAGGTGATTCTAATCAATTGCCACCAACATCTTTTTTTAAAACTGTAACAGCACCTAGTGAAGATGAAGAAATTTCAGAAAATGATGAAGAAAAGGAAGATTTAGACAGTATTTTAAATGAATGTTCAACTTCAGGTTTTCCAAAATGTATGTTGAAGTGGCATTATAGAAGTAAAGACGAGCATTTAATTGCATTTTCTAATAAACATTTATACAAAGAACTTTATACATTCCCAAGTTCGGTTGAAACCTCTGATGAAACAGGTATTAAATGGCATTATCACGAAAATACCGCAAAAACAGATGCAAATGCAAGGTTAGAAGAAGCTCAAATTGTTGCGCAAGCAGTAATGGAACACGCAAGACGTTTTCCACAATACTCTTTAGGCGTTGCAACATTCAATATGAAACAAAAAGACTTGATTGAAGATGAAATTGCAAGACTAAGAAGAGAAGATAGAACTTGTGAAGATTTCTTTAGTTCAAACAAAGAAGAAGCCTTTTTTGTAAAAAACTTAGAATCAATTCAGGGTGATGAAAGAGATGTCATTTTTATCAGCATGGGATATTTTAAGAATCAAAATAATGTTTTACCTATGAATTTTGGTCCAATAAATCAAGAAGGTGGAGAAAGACGATTAAATGTACTAGTCACAAGAGCAAGATATAAGATTGAATTATTTAGTGCAATAAGATATGTTGATTTTGATTTAGATAAAACAAAATCTCTCGGCGTTGCATTATTGAAACAGTATTTGGAATATGCAGAACGTGGAGAGGTTGCGTTGCTTTCCAATACACAAACAGAAATAGACGACCACTTTGATTCGCCTTTTGAAGAAGCCGTTTGCGAAGGACTAAGAAAGGCTGGATTATCAGTAAAAACTCAAGTTGGTTGTTCTGGTTATAGAATTGATATGGCGATAAGAAATCGAAAGAACCCAGGGGAATTTATACTTGGAATAGAATGCGATGGTGCAAGTTATCACTCTAGTGCAACAGCAAGAGATAGAGACAGATTAAGACAACAAGTACTTGAAAAACTCGGTTGGAAAATATACCGAATTTGGTCAACTGATTGGTTCAAAAACCCTCAGAAAGAACTTGATAAGTTGTTGAAATTTATTGAACACATAGAAGCAAAAAAAGAACTTATGCAAGAAAAAGAAGGGTAAAATAAAAAAAATAAAATTAAAATAATGTTGAGGTACAAAATGAATGAACTAGAAAATAACTTAATAAAATTTTTACAAGAAAAAAATATTGGCTACGATGAAATTGTATTAAAACAGGGTGCAGAATTAAAATCTACCAGTTATACTATAAAAGAAATAAGTTTTATTGAAAATTGCGGAACAAATAAACATTGTATAGCAAGTGTAAGCTTGATAGTTGAAACATTTAGACCATATTTAGAATATGATTCAAATTTACAAGAAATAAACATTCAAATAGAAATTTGGATAGATAACAACAATAGAATAACATCATACAAATTATAATAAGTCGAGGTTTACCATGAAAAAACTTTTACTACTAACAATCCTATTTTCTCTAATCGCCATGCCGGTGTTTGCTTATGAAAAGCATTATATCAAGAATGAAAAAGGCAGAACCACTGGTTATACCAAAACTTACTCAAACGGCAAAACAGACGTTTACAATTCCAAAGGTCAGAAGCAATATACTTACAAACGCAGTTCCAACAGGACTGTTACAAAGTATTCCAAAACCGGTAAAAAATTAGGAACATATAATTAGCAACATTATAAATTGCTGGCAGAAGAGTTAATTCGTCCATCTATCCATATAATTTCAGTATTAATACCTAAATCTTTTTTTGCTTGCATCAATTCTGACTGGATTTTTTGCGATTTTTGAAGATTTGATTCTACATCAAAACAGATAAAATATGCTTTTACGGGTTCAACACATTCTTTGTATTTTTCAAGTTGTTTTGTTAATCCTTTTTTAGGGTTGTTATCAGACAATTTTAATTCAATAATAACCCTTTGTCCGTTAAATGCTAATTTAAAATCAACAGGTCCACTGCCTGTCTGGCATTCTGGGTCTGTTTCAATTTCATTAATTCTTAATATTTCTGAAATAAATAGATGAAATGCAGCTTGCCAACTTTTTTCTGAACGTCTTCTAGAATTATAATAAAGAGCATTTCGTTTTATGTCGTTATTAATATCTATAGTTTTTTTAAAATTTTTGACGGTATCATCTATGATTTCCAACGGCTCCTTACGAGATTTTTCGTATAAACTAAAGTTAAATAATGACCGTAAAATAACTTCAATATAAATACCATTAGGGTCATTATTAAAATCATAATGAGTAGAATTTCTTTTTGTCATATATTGCATTAAATCATCTATTAAATCATTATGTTTAACAATATAATCAAAAAGGTGTTCTCTGCGTTCAGAATTTTTACTATATTTTTCAAAAATACTACCAATATATTCGCTAACAGAATATCTTATTTCTTCACTTGGACTATATCCCATAAAAACATCTTCTAAATCTACATCTAATGGTAATTTATTCAAGATATCCTCTGGTAGTAATAATACTGGTCCACTTATGTATGGATGTGGTGGTAACATTATTTTACGACCATATTTAAAATATTCTTTTAGTGGTAAGCCTAATTTTGGAGCCATTTCTTCTGTAAATTGAATTATTTGAGGCAAAATAATATTAGTGGCAGTATCACTTATGTAATCAGGACCAATGTCCTTTGTTAACAGATGGACGAGCCTAAAAATAGCCTTATTTTGGGGAGCTTGCGCGAATATTATCTCCGCATTTTCAAGCATGCGTTTGGCTAAAGTTCGTCCAACCCCTCGCCCTCCTTTTTTTGAATTAGCATATCCTAAACATGTATTCTCAATCTCTTTTGAACAAAGTTTTCTTATAAGATTATTGTTAGCCATTTCTTTCGCCTTACCATTAAGTGCGACATATAACTTAAATTCATCATATAAATCTTCAAAGTGTTTTTCGTATTTTTCTTTTGCATAATTACTAAATATTTTAAATTTAGAATTTTTTAGACACACTGGGTCAATAAACATATTTGTATTAATAGTTATATTAGGATTCAAAATGCCAAATTCTCGAAACTTACTTATAGATATATTATAATATTCTGCCAGTGTAATAATTCTTTTATTCATAAACTACTCCAAAAGCCACCTTTAATTCTACCAATATTGAACTAATCTATCATTTATTGAACAAAAAGTATATTAGCTAAGTAGATAATTTTATTGGAAACTTCGGGCACAGCTTAAATTAATAGATATATGAACTTGACAAGCAGTATCTTGTATTTGTACACTAAATAAAGTAATTTCATAGTTGCTTAATTAACGTAGCAAATTTTAATTTTTAATTTTTCTATAAAAGTTTTTAAAGACGCAAAATACTAACAATTAAATTAAATAATTATTTATCTTATAAAAAAACAAGTATTCATATAATGTAATAGGAGGAAGATGCATTTTGACTAGTAATTTTGAACTTCTAAAAAATAAGGATATATTAGCAATCCTTGATGGAGATACTAAATTTGGTATAAAAGAAAATGTTATAATTGCTATGCCATACTTAAGTGGTGCAGATTTATGTAGTCTGTCTACGAAGTTTGGATTACCTAGAGAGTATGGTTGGAAAGGCGGGAATCCGAGTCGTTGGTCATATTTATATGATATTGTTGAATACTGTATTACCAATAATACAATCCAAAACCTTTTAAAACATTTGTTCAGTAAAGCCAATTTTCAACAACATTTACGTAATGTGCATATCAGTAAAATCGACTATTATTATGATTATATCTGTGCTTGCTCTTTATCTGAAATAAACAAGATTTTATATTTTGCAAATAAAGTATTAGTAAATACAAGTAATGATTTTTATATAAGAGATTTAAATGAAGAGCCCGTAGTAGAAACTCCAATATTAAAAGTTGTTGACAGAGACTATATAAGGGGACTTTGTGAGAGAGCAAGTAAAGATATTGATAATGGTAATTTCGACAGTGCTATTACTAAATGTCGAACTCTTATTGAAGAAGTTTTTTGTTATGCGGTAGAACAAGCTGGAAAAGAACCTACTGACAGTGGAGATATACAAAAACTTTATAATCAGGTAAAAGCATCCTATTGTATGCATACAAATAAGAATTTGGACCTACGGATAAATACCTTATTATCAGGACTAAATAAAATAATTTCTTCGATTGCTGAAATGAGAAACGAAAACAGTGATTCTCATGGAGTAGGAAATAGAAGAATTACTATTGAGGAACATCATGCAAGACTAATCTTGAATGCCACATCTACTATTGCAGAGTTCTTTTTAGCAGTTGTAAACAAAAAACAGCGAACACTTAAGACACTGTAATTATATAAGATTTTTATACAATAACCTGCTTAATCATAAAAACTATATTTATTACGTCTTATAAAAGGGGGATATGTTAAATAACTATAGTTTCATCTTTATATCGCAATATTCCTCTTTCTTTGTCATGTTGATGTATAAAGCGGACTCTGGTCATAACTTCCTCTTCACCAATAATTTCAGTAATATTATTAATTAGTCGTTCCTGCGCCTCTTCATCATGATAGTAAACATTTATGATTGCATTTTTATTAGCAAGAAAGACATGTTTTAATATATTATGGTCTGTTTTATCAAGAGAATGTCCGATTACGTGAAAAATAGGTCTTGCATTCATTTGTGGATTTGTTAATATCATTAAGAAATCTTGATAAGCTTCTATTGTTCCGTATCGATGTCGCTGATTATGCTTTCTAAACACATTGAAGTTTACAGGAATATCTTTATTGTTAAAACTTTGTGTACCAAGTATTAAATTGCAGTTTTTTGAATTACAAACTTGCCCATGAACATAAATAGGTTTTATTTTAAGATTACAATATGTATTGAATTTCTGTTTATACAATTTTTCACAGGTATTTGTATAATTAAAACTTAGAACAAAAACATCTTGTGATTTCGGTTGAACTCCAATAGCCTGTAAAGATAATTGAAACTCAGAGTCATTGGAAATTTTAGCTAAAACATCATTCTTCAAGTAATCTTCGAAACCTTTAGTAAATTCTCGAAGTTTATCATACAAAAAATTGATAAGACCATCATAGCTTTGGATGTAGGTATATAGTCTTGAAAAATCATTGGTATCCATTTTCTCATATTGCTTGTTATTATTGAGGTTAATATTGTTAGTCGTAACTAAATAATCTTTCAATTTATAAAAGCTGAAATAAGTAATATCTTTTTCAATAGAAAACATTAATGGAAATATTAGATGAGGCTCTTTCGCAGACAAGCTATTTATGGTTTCCGTAACACTTTCTATAACATCATAGATTTCTTCTTCAAGGTCAATCCAGTTATTTCCAAGTTCTTGTCTCCTAGTTATAAAATGTCTTAACCATATATTATCAATAAAACTTGTTCCATAGTTTATCCATTTAATTATTTTTTTAGGATATTGTTGTTCACAAAATTCCAAAAAATCCTTATATTTTGTTTTTAAACCGTGTGCAATATCAAAACCATTTCCTATAACTAAAATATCCACTATTCTTTATCCTTTTTTTCTTTAATTTGCTTTGCTTTTCTCGCTGGTGATAAGTAATTTTCATCACTTACAATATCTTTACCGGTTTCCAGTTCAAGTTGTTTTCTTGCATCTCCGGCAATCTTGCCACCCGTTTTTGCAATTTGTTTATTCTCTTGCATTGATTTTGGATTTCTTTGTTTTGAAATTTCTGTAGTAGAGGCTTCTGCTAACATATTTAAAACAAGCTCCATATTTGTCATATTATCCCTCAAACTTTCTTTATGAAGCCCTTTGAACTGTTTGTAATCTTTTGTTTTCATGCCAGACCAAGCCTCTGTAATAATATCTGTTAAAATTGCATACTCAGAACCTTGAATACCAACTCTATCCCATTCATTCGTCAAATCTTTTCGTACTTCAATAGATTTTAATCTTTGATTTATCCACTCAACAGAATAACCTTTATTTAAGTAATACTGCATTGCTCTATCAATTGCTTTTTCCGGGTCTTGAATTTCTTCTATGCGTTCACTACCAACTTGCGCCAACCAAAGTTTGAAAGGTTCAGCTTTCGGACTTGGTATAGATTGAATAATTCTTAAAATGCCTTTAGTATCAGAAGCTAAAATTTTACGATTCTTTCCGTCTTTAGCCTTCATTTGAACTGGGGTACAAATTGTACCCCAGTTGGAATTTAATTCTTCATCTCTTTTTCTCATTTTTTTTATGTATTGTTTTGTATCATTAGAATCTGTTAGGGCAAATACAATATCTTCAACCGAAAAATACCATTCTTCTTTTTCTTCATCCCAAACAGTCCTAACTTTGGATTCCTCAAATAATTTAACATCTTGTTTTTTCTCGCTCATTAATATTAAACTCCTAAATTTTGTCACTATTCTTTATGATACTTTTCTTAAATTATTATCCTTAAATGCTTTATCTACCGGCATGAAAGACTTGTTTAATAAAGCAAAAACCCTAGTGACTCTGCATGCAGGACATCAATCTAGGGCTATCCATTACTATTTTAAGTGATTTGAGATGTTTTTTCAAGTAGTATAGCGTTTTTGATTCTATGCCAATATGTGCTATACTCGTTAATAAAAGAGGATAAATATGGGAACTGGTGGAAGAAGAGCTGGAGCAGGACGTCCAAAAACAGGTAAAACAACGACTAAAGCAACTATTTATAAGGCCGATAGAGAGCTTATAAATGGTTATGCATTGTCTATTGGTACCAGTGTCAACGAAATGATACACAGAATATTTACACATGAGGATTTTGAGGACTATTTCAAAAAGGTAAATAACGTTCAAGAAGATGACTAAAATCCATGTCCATTCTGTGTCCATTTTATATGTTAATTCATAATATTAGTAAATAATTCAGTGTACTTAAAATGTTATATTTTACGTCAAAAGGATGTCAAACGGTTGGGTTCGAGTCCCTCCACACCCACCATTTAAAAGACTTCTTCGGAGGTCTTTTTTAGTGGGACTCTCACGCAAGAAGCATAGCTTCTTGGGTTCTCTCCTCCATTGACTTTTGGCTATTCTTTTTTATAAATTAAATTTCCACGAAAAACGTGACATTTAGTCACCTTTTTCTGTACGTCAACGGAGTCCTTCACCACACCCACCATTTAAAAGACTTCTTCGGAGGTCTTTTTTAGTGGGACTCTCACGCAAGAAGCATAGCTTCTTAGGTTCTTTCCTCCATTGACTTTTGGCCCTTTCAATTTTAGCACAATTCAGCATCGCCAAGTCCAAATTGCTCTAAACTATTAGATTTTGCTTGAACACAAATATATTCTAAATCAGTTTTTGCTTCCATTGTTCTTACGGCATTTGGAAGAACTTTTACGCAAGTTCCTTCTTTAACCTCAACAACCTCATTATCTAAAGTCATTGAACCTTCACCTTTTAAGAAAATATAAACTTCTTCGTTCTGTTTGTGCTTGTGATTAAAAGGCAATTTTACTCCGGCAGGCATTGCACTAACTGAAATTTCACAACTTGTTAATTTTAGTAAATCATGCAAAAACGCTTTACCGTTTTCATAATTTTTACCTACTTCGCTAATTTTTCCAATTTCTTCTTTTTTAAAGTTTGTCATAATGTTTTCTCCTTTCGTTAGATGTCTAACTATTACTGTAAAAAATTTTATTTAATTACTTTTCTTAAAAGTTCTTCTATTAACTCCGACTCTTCTGGAGATAAATTTTTGTATAACATTTCATTCAATTCTTTCGAAATTTTTTCAAAAGTTACTTTAAAATCCTCGCCTTTTTGCGTTAATACTATATTTGTAGAGCGACTATCTTCATCAGAAGCTTCTCTTTTTAAATATCCTAATTTTTCTAGTTTATCAACCAAAACCGTAACCGTTGGTTTTGTTCTATGAATGCAATTTGCAATATCTTTCATTGTCATTTTACCGTTTTTGTAAAGACAAACAAGAATATCACCGTGGCTTGGTGCAAGTCCTTCTGCACCGTTATTTTTTAATTCTTCTATAATAAAACGATTGCCTTTTTCATGGATTTTCGATACTAATGATAGCATTTCTTTCATATAATTATATTATAGTTAGATATCTAACTTTTGTCAAGAGATTTTATTTTTTTCGATTATTATATTTTTAAAAGGAATGGATGTGATAACAAATTCTAATAATATTAACCTTTTATAGCTCACTACTATCCATGATAATTTTGAGTCTGTACTATAATATTTTATCAAAAGCCTTGATATGACTCTTTTTTATAAATTGTAGATAATTTAAAAGACTTCTTCGGAGATCTTTTTTTATTAGGGGATAAGCAAGCGCTTAACAAAAAACATTTGTAAGAAATGATGAAATGTCTGTGCTAAAATTAAACTATGGGAAAAACAATAATTTCACCTTCAATATTATCTGCAGATTTTGCCAGATTAGGCGAAGAAGTTCAAGCTGTAAAAGATGCCGGTGCTAAATGGCTTCACGTTGATGTTATGGATGGGCATTTTGTGCCAAATATTTCAATAGGTGTTCCGGTTGTAAAATCTTTAAGAAAATCAACTGATTTAATTCTTGATACGCATTTGATGATAGAGAACCCTGAAAAGTATATTGAACCATTTGCAAAAGCAGGTTCTGATATATTAACATTTCATTATGAAGCTTGTAAAAATTCTAATCAAGTTAATGAAGTAATTGATTTGATAAAAAGTTTTAATGTAAAAGTAGGACTTTCAATCAAACCTAAAACTGAAGCAAAAGAGATTTTTGAATTTTTATCTAAGATTGACTTGCTTTTAGTAATGACAGTAGAACCTGGGTTTGGCGGTCAAGAATTTATGCACGATTGCGCAATGAAAATTCCTTTTATAAGAGATAAAGCTCCTAATAATCTTATCATTCAAGTTGATGGTGGTATTAACAATTTGACTTCAAAAATTTGTACATCATTGGGCGCAAATTCACTTGTTGCCGGAAGTTATATTTATGGAAATAATGATTACAAAAAAGCAATAGATAGTTTGCTTTAAATGAATTGTAAAAATTACAAACCACCTTGAAGTCTTGAAAGAGGTTCTTTGTTTTCAGGAGGTAAATAGAGTTGATTTGGATTATGAATGTTAAATTTCAAACCTGATATCGGAGGAAATTCTTGACGCATACCAATAATATTTTTATACCAATTTAACGATTCGTTTTTTGATATTAATTTTATGTTACCTTGACATTGCGCTTCATCACTACGTCTTTGAGCTATTTGCAGTAAACGTGTTCCAATATCTTTATAATAATCTAAACCTTTTTTATAATATGGCGTATTTGGATTAGAAAAATTTCTCAATTCATCAACAAAAACATGACTTGGATCTGTTTTATCCCAAGGTGTTTGTTGGTATTTTCTAATTGAAACATCTATTGAGCCAATAATATCGCCTAAATCATTTTGAATAGTATAATTTTCAATTGCATTTTCTTTATAACGTTTAAATACATTTAAAGTTACATTTTCCTTGCCCTTGCGCACTGCAACTTTTCCAATATAGCCTTCTAAACAACTTCCGATGTTAGTATGTGTAATTGCATTAGGAATGTTTCTTTTAAAACACACTGATGAATTTTTGTTATAACTGATCGGAAATTGAGTTCCGTTTGTACCATAATAAAATTTTACTATCATAATATCTTAAAAACTTCTAAAAATTTTTTTTGCTATTATCTTCTGATAAATCATTTTGTGCTAAAATTTATCTATGGAAAAGAAAGTATTTTTAATTTTTAACACAGCTTTTATCGGAGATATGCTTGTAACAAATACTCTTGTACAAAATATCAAAACCTATTATCCTGATTCAAAAGTTGTTTTTATTTGTAATACTCCGTTTGTTGATGTTGCAAAATATCAAGATGGAGTTGACGAAGTAGTAGCTTTTGACAAGAAAAAAGATAAATCTTTGAAAGGGATTTTAAATTTTGTGAAAAGATTTCCATACAAAAAGCCATTCGCTTCGTTTGTTACTTATGCAAATGAAAGAAATTTGCTTATCTCAAGACTTTTAGGTGCAAAGCATATAATTTCACACAACAAATGCAAGCTTTGGAACACAAAAGAACAGTTTGAATTAAAAGAATTTGTTCACATGAAAGATAAATGGGGCGGTTTAATCGATCCTTTAATTGGTGAGCATAAAAATCTTCCAATAAAATATTGTCCACCCGAAACCAATACGCCTGTGGTTAACATGGTAAAAACTCTTAAAAATCCTGTTGTAGTTTGTACGACAAGTAATTTTTATAAAAAAGATATGAAGGTTGCTGATTGTATTGAGTTAATGAAAAAACTTAATGAAGAAGAGTTTACACCGCTTTTAACGGGCGCGGGTAAAACAGCTGAGGATTTTAATTTAGGGCTAAAAAAATCAGGATATTTTAATTATGTTGACTTAATTGATTGTACAACATTTTCTGAATTCGCTAATATTTTAAAAATTTGTAATCGTTGTATTACTGTGGATACAGGTACTTTGCATTTTGCAAATGCTTTAAATGTTCCTGTCGTAGAAGTTTTTTATGCCGGATGTGATGATATGTGGGCGTCTGATGAAACGCTTTATCCTTGTCGCACACTTGTTGGTGAAAATGTGACTCCGAATGAAATTATGAATGCTTTTAAGGAATTGAATGATGAAGCTCGTACAATACTTTGACGGACATATAGTTATTAATCTTTTCGGATTACTGATAAGAGTCAAGCATAGTTTTAAGTATAAGTGTCCGGAGGTTGTAGAGTGCGGCATAACAACCCCCTCACCCCAACCCTCTCCCACTATGGGCGAGAGAGAAAAAATAATTGTTTCTCTGACCAGTTTTCCGGCGCGAATTAATATTGTAGTTAAAACTATTAAAACACTTCTTACTCAAACGCTTAAACCTGATGCGGTCATTCTTTGGCTTGCGCCGGAACAATTTCCGAATGGTGAAAAAGATTTACCGCAAGAGTTGTTGAATTTGAAGCAATACGGCTTGACGATTGATTGGTATAAAGATATTCGTTCGTATAAAAAAATTATTCCAACATTAAAAAAATATCCGAACGCGGTTATTATTACAACAGATGATGATATTTATTATGCGTTTGATACGGTTGAGAGTTTGTATAAATCATATTTGGAACATAAGAATGAGGTGCATGCGCACAGGTGCGATTGGTTGAAGGTGGTGGAAGAGGAGGCTCAAACCCCACCCCCTACCCCCCTCCCTCAAGGGGCGGGGGAATATGCTTGCGACGCTCAAACACAGAAAAAAGTTATTAAGTGGGAAAAAACGCGTGAATTATATTTAGACAAACATAAAGGTGTTGCAAGCTTTCATAACAGACTTACAGGCTATGGCGCAGTTTTGTACCCGCCAAATTGTTTTTACAAAGATGTGTGTAATGAAAGTTTAATTAAGGAATTGATTCCGACACATGACGATATTTGGCTTTGGGCGATGGCAACATTGAACGGATATAAAACCAGATTGGTCAAAGGATATTCTGAATCAATTAATTATGTTGAAAATTCGCAACAATACGGGCTTTGTAAAATCAATAAAAAAGGCGTTGGAATGTCTTTGGATGAAGCGTACGAAATTATGTTGAACAAGTATCCGCAATTGCTTGAAATTCTTGAGAAAGAGGAAGCAGAATGTTAATAAAATCTTTGTTTTGGCAAATTATAAATTCGATTGTAAAAATTTGTCTTGAAATTTTTGTGTTTGATAGAAAAATCAGAAGAATTTTGAAGGGTAATTGGGCGAAGTTTTATTTAAGAAAGTATGTCGTGAAGGGTTGTAATTATATTGATACACCCCACCCCCTTCCCTCTCTGTCTCCACAGGAGACATCTCTCCCACTAAATGGATGTTGTGGGAGAGAGCAAAGTATTAATGAGAGTCTATACCCCTCCCTCAAGGGACGGGGGGATAAGCCTATTATTTGGCAATACTGGGAAAGTAAAGATGGCTCAGTTCCGCCGCTTGTGCAAGCTTGCCTTAACAGTGTTGATAAATTTAAAGGCGATAGAAAAAGAATTATTTTGAATCCCAATAATGTAAAAGATTACGTAAATATTCCTGAAATTTTTTGGCGAATGCGAGAAAAAGGTTTAATTAAAACAGCATTTTTTTCAGATATTTTAAGAACTTGCCTTTTGATTCAACATGGCGGAATTTGGATGGATGCAACCGTTCTTTTAACGGAAGAATTGCCTGAATATATTACTAATGCAGAATTATTTGTTTTTCAAAATGATTTAAAAATTGATTTGGATGGGTTAAATATGGCAAGCTATTTTATTGTTGCAAAACCTAATAATCCGATTCTTGTGCAAACCTTAAAAGCAATGGAAGCTTATTGGAAAGAAAATCGCTTTTTAGTAAATTATTTTACTTTTTTGCACGCTTTTACTATGGTTACACAAAAAAATAAAGAAATTTTTTCAAAAATTCCATTTTTTAATTTTTTATCTGTTCAACAAATGCAAAGTGAATTATTAAATAAGTTTAATGAAGATAGATGGAAACAACTTAAAAAAATTAGCGGTGTTCACAAATTGACTCATAAACAATCAGTTTTAACTAAAAAGAAAGAAATAAAGATAGAAGGAACATTCTTCGAACATATTTTAGAGGAGTTTAAATAATGAAGATTAGTATAGCTTATGCACCTGATGATAAATACGTTAATCAAACAGTTGTTTCAATGAAAAGCGCATTGGAACATAATAAGCAGGTTGAATTTATAATTATGTATTCAAAACTTTCTGCTGAAAGCATGCAAAAGTTGGGTGCAGTTGGTGGAAGTTTAAGGCTTATAAAAATGGATGAAAATCAATTTGCGGATTTAACTCTTTCAAAATGGGTTACTGTGCAAGCTTGGTTTAGAATAAAACTACCTGATTTATGCAAGGATTTGGATAAAGTTCTTTATCTCGATTGCGATACACTTATTCGCGGGAATTTGGACGAATTATTTTCATTAGACTTGACGAATAAATATCTTGCCGGAGTTAAAGATGTTTGGGGCGTTTCAAAATACGTTAAAAGGCTTGATATGAAAAGCGGAGTGTACGTAAATTCAGGCATGCTGTTGTTTAATTGTGATTATTGCAGAAAAGAACATTTTTTTGATAAGGTTGTCGATTTTGCAAAAAATAACGCGAAGATTATTGAGTTCTGCGATCAGGATTCAATAAACAAAGTTGTTGACGAACATAAAGTTGTAGTTTCCCCAAAATACAATCTGATGGATACTTGGTGGAGAGGCGGATATTATGAATTTGAAGGTGAAGAAGAAACCGAATATTTAAAAGCAAAAGAAAATCCTGTAATCGCTCACCTCACAGGTTTAAAGCCTGCATTTAAAGGTTGTGGTAATAAATTCAAAGATGAATGGTGGGAAGTTGCCAAAAAAACAAAGATTTACGATGAATTATTAAGAGATTATATGGCATCGAAAGAGCCTTCTAATAATGAGCCTTTTTTAAGACAAATTTTTTCTATAAAAAATGAATACGAAGGAAAAACGAAGAAAAAGATTTTAAGAATTTTGGGACTTAAATTTAGAATTAAATAGCGCAAAATTGACTTAAAAGAGTTGTTAAATTAGAATGGTTAATAAGGTTGCGGATTGAACCATCATTTTAGCTTTTCTGTAAAAAGATGGAAGCCATTTTGAGGAACAATCCCCACCCCCTTCCCTCTCTGTCTCCACAGGAGACATCTCTCCCACTAAATGGATGCTGTGGGAGAGAGCAAAGTATTAAAGAGAGTCTATACCCCTCCCGCAAGGGGCGGGGGAATTGCAATAAATTAAGGAGAATCATGTCAGGTTTAGAATTTGATCCGGGTTTTGCACCCTACATATTAGCTTTTAGAGGAACTGTTGAATATTTATATATGGATATCAATCGTTTCAAAAATCTTTCACAAAAGAAAATGAAGTTTAAACAATATTACAAAAAAATGCTTGATATGTTTAATAATAATTTAGGATTTTACGTTGGATGTCTTATGTGGGCTGCGTATATAAAAACTCAACCTGAGCAAGA
>CAKVJE010000023.1 GCA_934754735.1 uncultured Candidatus Melainabacteria bacterium | reverse complement strand
GTTTTGGTTTAATATATTTTCAATCTCTTTATAATTTTCTTGAGTAAAATTTAAGGCTTCTTGTTCAGTAAGACCATCAGCACCAAAATCGATTTCGCCTCTCATGTATTTTTCAAGCAATGTATCTCTTTGTTCTTTAGAGATTATATTACGTTGAAAAAGACTGTTAATAGATTTTTCAGTTGTATCTCTTATTTGATTTTTTTGTGCAATGTGTGTGTTGTAACCAATTTCGCCAATGTTACTTGTCATTATAAATCCCTTATTCTTACTTTTAATAGTAATATCGGCATTTTTTGAAAAAACTTTAGTATTTTTACTGATATCGTTACAAATCTTTACAAAGTATTTTCAATTATAATCATTACTTTTTTATGTTTGAAAATTAAAAACCGGTATGATATCATGATTTAAGGTTACACGAGGAAAGTATGATTAAAGTACAGCCTAGCGATCAAAAGACTTATGAATTAGTTGCTCAATGGTTAGAAGAATATCATGGTGCAAAAAGTAAATACAAAAAAGCCAAAATGAAAGCTTTAATTGTTACTCAAATGCTACCTATTATCAAAAAAATTGCTCGAACAATCGCTAGACGTTCTTACGACCCGATTGATGACATGGTTCAAGCAGGTGCGATTGGTCTTTTAAAAGCTATAGATAGTTATTCTAAAAATGTTAATGAAAACTTTAAAATATATGCCGGTTATCTGATAATTGGTGAAATGAAACATTTTTTACGCGATAAATTAAACACAATTCGCGTACCACGTCACATACAAGAATTATCATTACGTATAAATACTTTTACAAGTTCGTTAACGCAAGAAGAAGTAAACGAGCTCACAAATGACGTAGTTGCAGAGGCGTTAAATGTTACACCTAATGCTGTAACCAATGCATTACAAGCCGACAGAAGAAAATCAACAATTTCTTTAGATGAAGTTTTTGCTTCTGATTCTGACAACTTAGGCTATGAAGAAATTTTTTCAAAAGATAACGACCCTAGAGAAATTGAAGATACAAAACTTATTTTGCGGGATGTAATTGAAAAATTACCGAATGATTACAAAGAGATTGTAAAATTATTTTATTATGAAGACTTAAACCAAAAAGAAATTTCTGAAAAATTAAACATTAATCCAATGCAAGTTTCCAGAAAATTAAAAAAAGCGTTCAGTTTGTTATACAAAATGATTGCTGATAGTGAGGAATAGATGGATTTATATCATTATTTTTTGTTTTGGATTTGTATAATAGGACTTTGTTTGGGTAGCTTTTATAACGTAGTAATCTTGCGTTCTTTAAGCAACGAGAGTATTATTTATCCTGCTTCAAAATGTCCAAAATGCAATCATAAGCTTTATTTGTGGCACAACATTCCCGTACTATCTTATGTATTACTTGGCGGGAAATGCTATTTTTGTAAAGAAAAAATCAGTATTCAGTATCCAATAATCGAACTTCTTACCATGCTTATGTTTTGTTTTACGTTTATAAGATTCGGAATAAGTGTCAAAACGATTTTTGCCCTGTTTTGGGTTTCATGCTTTATTATTATGACTATGACAGATTTAAAAGCTAAACTCGTTGACTGCAATATAGCAATCGTTATGGGTTTAAGCGGAATTCTGTATAACTTTATGATGTTTGGTAAAGCCGGATTAATATCATCTGTTTTAGGATTACTGATAGGAGCAGGAATTCTTGAACTAATTGCACGTTCTGGATATTTAATTGTAGGTGAACGCGCAATGGGAGAGGCAGACACTTATGTAGCAGGTGCTATTGGAGCAATTTTAGGGAAAGGCATTTTACTTTCACTAGCCTTCGCACTAATTGCCTCTATGATATTTATTATTCCAATGTTTTTATACAACCAATACAAAGCTAATAACAAGGCGACATGCATTTTATCAATACTTTTCGTACTTTCTATAATGGTATTTAAACTTGTTTCTCAGAATTACTACAGCCTTGCAACTCTTATGATTACAGGAATTCTACTAACAGTTTCAATTCTTAAAAACATAAAACAAGTAGAAAATCGTAATTATTTACCTTACGTTCCGGCATTAGCATTAGGTGCTTTATATTATATCTTTTTTAATGTAAACTTTTAATCATGAGTGTATCGTATCCAAATCAATATAGAAATTACTGCACTTTTGATATAAAAGAGCAGAAAAATTTAGCACAAATCAAAGCTTCGCTTGAGAATCCCAGTTCGGAAGACGAAGTATTAGAAGACTTGTACACACTTAATCTCATGTTGGATAACGGAGAAAAAGATGTTATCAAATTATACCCAACACTTTCCCGATATAACGATACAAATTCGCCAAATATACAAACTTATTTAGCAGGGATTTATCGCAAAATTAAAGTTCCGGACGCGTTCGGTCCATTATGCGCAATGCTTATCAGAAACGCTATCAATCCGCCAAAAGACTGCAATTTCGACCCAAATGAAGAAATTGGCGGTGCGATTTTAGATTATTTAGCTTAATAAAATTATGCAATAACCATAAAATTTTTAGGCTCTACGTGAGCTAAACCAACACCGTCTTGACCAACAGCAATCTTATTACCATTTTCATCTTGTTTTAATGTTTAAAATTTTAAGCAAAAGCAATCGTTTTACCGGCTAATTTATAACCTGCTTGTGTAGGACCGTCTTGATAGTCGCCAATACCAATATTTGTATTTACCCCCTCAAGATTTCCTGCGAATAAATTACTATTTGCATAATTGACAGGTTGTGCAAAACCGGTATCAACAGGAGCAGTCTTAGTTCCTCCATCTACTCTTGGAGCAGATGTAATTCCTAAAAAAGAAGGAACTTTGAAATTTTGCAATGCATCTATTGCGCCCATAGTCATATCCTTTTTTAACTTGTACATATATAATAACGTTTCAAATTTTTAAAAATTGCTTTATATATAAAAATCTTTACAAAATTTTACAAAAACAATATAATAGAATACATCATATCCCTCTCTTAGGGAGGAGGGTAGCAGTTGTACTTAAGACCTTATCAAAAGATACAACTACGGATGGGAAATTATCATGAAAACAATTGGAATAATCGCTCTTTCAGGAGCTTGCGAAAAAGAAAAAGTATTACAAGCAAAAACCTTTTTTGAAAGCAAAGGTTTTAATGTTAAGCTTTCAAAAAACATTTTCGATAAAAATCGCTATTTAGCCGGTTCAGATGAGGACAAATTAAGCGAGCTAAAAAACTTTTTTGAAGACAAATCTATAGATATAATTATGTGCGCAAGAGGCGGATATGGCGCAATCAGATTAGTTGAAAGAATTGATTATGATGTAATAAAACGCAACCCTAAAATTTTCTGCGGTTTTTCTGACGTTACAGCATTATTATTAATGATTTACAAGAAGACCGGCATGATTACGTATCATGGGCCAATGGCTACTAGTGATTTCGCATTAACTACACCTAGTCATCTCCTCCAAGACGAAAGAATAACTTATTCTTGTTTTTGTAATGCTATTAAAAATGCTGACATTTCGTATTTCGGCAACAAAATCTACAAAAGTGGCGATGCCAAAGGAATTCTTTGGGGTGGTAATCTGGCAACAGTAGTATCTTTATGCGGTTTGGATTTTATTCCTAATCAAGATTTCATATTTTTTACAGAAGATTTAAATGAACCCGTTTACAAAATAGACAAAATGTTTCAGCAATTGATTAATATAAAAGAATTCAAAGAACATTGTAAAGCCATTGTTTTGGGCGATTTTCTTGACTGCTGTAACGAAAAATGGCTTGAACAATACTGGCATGAGTTAGCTAGTAGACTAAATATACCTATAGTTAGCGGATTTAAAATTACGCATAACACAGATAAAATCACAATTCCAATTGGCAGATTAGCACAACTTAAAGGATTAAAAATTTCTACTAAGTAAAAATTTTTCGTGTTACTGTTTGTAACAAATAACGGTAAAGCTATTGACAATTTGTCTATTTTATTGTATATTCCTAACGTGTGTTTTAGTGTGAGGATTTTGTTATGAGAGTAAGTTCAATCCAAAATTATGGTCTTAAATGTGGAACAAATTATAGTACAAAAAGAGGGATGTCACCACATAGAGAAAGCCCTGTAAATACAGAACCGCAAAAAGGAGATTCAATATCCTTTCAAAGTAAAGCAGGTGCAAGTGCATTAGGAGCTGCAATAGGCGGAGCTTTGGGAGCTGCTGCAATAACATTTATTTCCGGTGGTCTCGCAATACCATTTGTAGTGGGGGCATATACCATTGGCGGAGCTGCAATTGGAGCAGGAGCCGGTAGTGTATTAGGGGATGATGACAAGCCTAAACCAGATGACAAAAATGATTAAAAAAAAAAGATGAATTAGCAAATAGCTGGTTCATCTTTTTAAATTATATCCATGATATAATTTAAAAAAAGCTAGGAGATATTTAATGTTTAGTACTGATATTATTTATGAAGTTGTTACTTTTGCCATTGGTGATACCAAATCAGGTACAAAAATGGGGAAATTGCAATTAAAAGACCCAAAAACAAATGAAACTCTTAATTGCATTCTTTGGGAAGAAGCCTTGAACCGCATGGATTCAAAACTTTTTAGATGCGGTAACCAACTTCGAATAGTATCCGGCTCTTTTAACGAAAAATACAACAACTGTCTTGTCAATGCTCTTGAACTAATTAAAGAAGCTAAAACTGGACTTGATACAAAAGAACAAGAAGAGATTTTTCAAAAATTGTTAGTCTATGTAAATAGAATAAAAGACAGCAAACTAAGAGAATTCGTAACAGAAATTTATACCAACAATAAAGATAAAATTTTAGTTTCACCGGCAGCAAAAATGATGCACCATAATTACATTGGCGGTTTAATGGTTCATACATTAGAATGTTTAAAATATGCAGAAATCAATTTGGAAACATTCTTTCAAAAACTTAATAATGATGAAGTTTTTGCAGCATGTTTGCTTCATGATATAGGCAAAATTTTTGAATACACAATTAATACAGAATCCGGCTTAATCGACTATGATGAGAATTTTAGAAAAGAATGGATTACTCACTCTCAATATGGATTTTCAATTTGTATGAATGCAGGTTTTAAGCGTGTAGCCAAGATGATTGCTGCGCACCATGCAAGAGCTGAATGGGGTGCCATTGTAGATTTAAATGAAAAAGATTTAGACCCATTTGTTTATTTAATCCATCATATTGACGACTTGTCTGCTAAATTCGGGCAAATCAATGTTGCAATGCTTGGTTAAAATTTTAGAATTTAACTGACAAATTGATATTTTTATGTTATGATGCGTAAATATTGGAGTAAGAGATTATGATTACAATAAAAGATGTAGAACACGTAGCAAAATTAGCACGTTTAGAATTAACTGAAGAAGAAAAAGAAAAATTCACTAAACAACTTGGTGATGTTTTGAAGCATGTCGATGCTATGAACGAAGTAGATACTTCAAATATTGAGCCTATGGCGCACGCGATTGATTTTGTTAACGTTATGAGAGAAGACAAAGTTTATTACGAACAAACAAAAGAAGAACTGATGAAGAATGCTCCGGACGAAGAGAACGGATTCTTTAGAGTTCCAAAAATTAATTAGTTAAAAGAGGGGTAACTGCCCCTCTTTTTTATTGCACATCCCCTCCCTTAATAGGGGGAGGGTAGAATTTCAAGGTGAAGGCTGTGCTTAAAACTTAGAAATTCGGGTGGGGGCTTATTATTAAAGTTATCAAGGAGTTCAACTATGACAAAATATATTTTTATTACAGGTGGTGTAGTAAGTTCATTAGGTAAAGGTATTATTGGCGCATCTTTAGGAAAACTTTTGCGTGCAAGAGGATTTTCTGTTGCTATTCAAAAATTTGACCCTTATATAAATGTTGACCCCGGAACTATGAGCCCGTTTCAGCATGGCGAAGTATTTGTAACAGATGATGGTGCAGAAACAGATTTGGATTTGGGACATTACGAAAGATTTATTGATACTAATTTTTCACAATTAAGCAATGTAACTTCCGGTAGCGTTTATCAAACGGTTATCCAAAAAGAACGTCGCGGAGATTATTTGGGCGCAACGGTTCAAGTAATTCCACATATTACAAACGAAATTAAATCAAGATTAGTAAAAGCACAAAAATTCTTCAAGCCTGATTTTCAGATAATTGAAATCGGCGGTACAATTGGTGATATCGAGAGTTTACCGTTTATTGAATCTATAAGACAATTTAAATCAGAAGCCGGTATTGGTAATGCAATTAATATTCATTGTACATTACTTCCATATCTTCCTACTTCCGGCGAATTGAAAACAAAACCATCTCAACACAGCGTTAATCTTTTGAGAAGCTATGGTTTACAGCCTGAAATTCTTGTTTGCAGAACTTCTAAACCAATTCCAAAAACTGAAAAAGATAAATTGGCTTTGTTCTGTTCCGTTGCAAAAGAAGCTGTTATCGAATGCCGTGATATGAAGAGTATTTATGAAGTTCCACTTGCTTTAGAGGATCAAAATTTTGCAGATGTTGTACTTAAGCTTCTTCAAGTTCCTACTAGAACTGCAGATTTAACAAGATGGAAAGAATTAGTTGATAAAATTAATCATCCGCAAGGCAGTATTAAAATCGCAATTGCAGGGAAATATACAAAACTCTCTGACGCGTATATTTCGGTAGTTGAATCAATTAAGCATGCTGGTTACGCAAATAACGTTAAAACAGAAATCAAATGGATTAATTCAGAAGATTGCGTTAATAACGACGCTTGCAAAGAACTTATGAAAGATGTAGACGGCGTGATTGTTCCGGGAGGGTTTGGTATCCGCGGAATTGAAGGCAAACTTAACGTAATTAAATACGCTAGAGAAAACAATGTTCCATTCTTAGGAATTTGTCTTGGTATGCAATGCGCTGTAATTGAATACGCTAGAAATGTTGCCGGTTTGAAGGGCGCAAATTCTACCGAGTTTGACGAAAATGCACAAATTCCTGTAATTGATTTGATGCTTGAGCAAAAGAACGTTAAAGGTTACGGCGGTACAATGAGATTGGGTGCTTACGATTGCCACCTTAAAAAAGGTACTAAAGCGCACGAAGTTTATGGCGCTAATAAAATTTCTGAACGCCATAGACACAGATACGAAGTTAACACAGACTATATTGAAACACTGAAAAAGGCAGGCTTAGTATTTTCCGGCATGTCTCCTGATGGAATGCTATCAGAAATCGTAGAACTTCCTAATCTAGATTGGTTTGTAGCATGCCAGTTCCATCCGGAATTCAAATCTCGTCCGGAACGCCCGCATCCATTATTCAAAGGACTTGTTGATGCAGTAGTAAAACAGAAAAATAAATAAATAAATAATAAAGCCTCCGACATTTCATAAAAATCGGAGGTTTTATTTTAATTTGCTAAATCGATATACGCATTAGGAAAATCAATGTCTTCCAAATACTTTTTCATATACGGAAACAATGCTTTGTGCGTATTAGGAGACTGCCTAAATAAATTTATCATTTCGTACGAATCTCTTAGAAACGCATTTTTATATTTCTCAAAATTTCCTGATTTCTTCAAATATGCATAAGTACTTCTCATAACATCAAAAATATCTTTTGCTTTATTTACATCATTAAGACTATTACCAATTATTGAGTCACCGCGCCGTCTATAAACATATAAATTATCATCAATAATTGTCGTTTCAGGAGCTGCAATCATTGTTTTGATATAAAATTCATGGTCTTCGAATAAAACATTTTCTGCCCAAAATAAATTATTTTTCAGTAAAAATTCCCTATTATAAGCTTTATTCCAGCTACACACAGGATAATTTATTATATTCTCCGGAGTTATGGTTAATATACCTTGTTTTAAGCTCTCAAGAGCAGGGAAATTACCACTCACAGTCATTTTATTTATATCTTCCCACCAAATACTGAACTTAAACCATACCGTATTTGTATTTGTCGATAAAAACGCATCGTGCACTTTTTTGAGACAATTTGGTAAAATCCAATCATCCGAATCCACACAAACAATATAACGTCCGGTTGCAGCTTTTAATGCTGTATTTCTCGCTGCACCCAAGCCTTTATTCTTGTTATGACGTACAATACTAATCCTTCTATCATCCTTCGCCAGACGCTTTACTATTTCGTATGAATTATCTTGCCCTCTATCATCGACACAGATTATTTCAAAATCCGTAAATGTTTGAGACTGAATTGAGCGAATGCATTGTTCTATATAATTTTCAACGTTATATATAGGAACTATTACAGAGAAAAACGGAGTCTGCGATTCATTAAATTCGCTAAATTCTTCCGGATAATTAAATTCTTCCAAAAGCTCTTTTGATAACTTTAAAGATTTTTCATAATTATTGCAAATCCCTTTGCAAGTATTTATTCGCATGAATACGAGTTGCATTAGTGCACGTTTATATTTATTATAGAGTCCGTGTTCTATATAGAACTCTTTTAAATGTCTGATAACAGCATAAATATCTTCAATATTTACAATCCCTTTGCGCGCATTCGTAACAATTGAACCTTCTCTAACTCTGTAGTTGTAAAGTTTTTCATCTATTATATACGTTTTAGGATTTAGAGAAAAATACTTAAAATAAAATTCTCCATCCTCAAAATTGATACCTACAGGATAATAGATATTGTTATCTTTGATTGAGTCAGTTTTGTAGGCCTTTAGCAAATAGTCTGAGCCTTGACAAATTGTATTTGGAGTGTATTCCAAATATCCTCTATTACAATTTATAATAAAACCACTACGTCTTTTTTGAACATCCTCGTCAAAATAGTAACCATCATAAATGATACTGTTCGCATCTATTTCTTGGAAAGTTTTGTAAATAACTTCCAATGTTTGAGGCTCTATCCAATCGTCTGAATCAATAAACATCAAGTATTTGCCGGAAGCTTCATCAATGCCGCGATTTCTTGAATATGCAACGCCGCTGTTTTTCTCATTTTCTAAAACCTTAATTCTATTATCATTTTGTGCAAAGTCTTTAATAATTTCTAAAGACTTATCGCCACCACAATCATCAACACAAATCAGTTCAAAATCTGAAAAAGTTTGCGAAAGTATGCTTTCTAGACATTTTGATATATATTTTTCTACTTTATATACAGGAACTACAATTGAAAATGTTTTAGACATTGGTACATTCCCTATTTTTAAGTTCTATATCTATTGCTATTTTCTGCCGTTCTATAGCATTAAAATACTGACCAATAGAGTAAAGTCTATCACTCAAGAACCAACACAAATCCACAATATTCGTAAAAGGCTTTTCTTGAGGGAATGCTTTTACATATTCATTATTATACATACTTAATGCTTGTTCATAGTTTTTATAATAAACTAAATCATCAATTATATTTAAATACGCAGCTTCATTTTGAGAGTTCAATTCAATTGCAAAGCGATTAATATCATTATGATGATCCGTATTTGACAAAATAAATGATAAATAGCATTTTTTATCAGTTAGACTATTCCAAGGTCCTAAATCAGAGTATTCTTTTTGTACAAGATAACTTCCAATTTCTTCTTCTATATCTTTTAAACCTTGTTTCAAATCTAGTATTTCTCTATAAAACTTTCTTTCTTGCAAGAATCTTATAATCTCAACGTAGACAAAATATCTATCCAATTTATTTTGTAAAATTCTTGGCAAACTAGTATTATTTAAAGTTTCAATATCTGCTATATTTGAGTATTTGGTAAAGAATTCATTATCAGACGCTTGCAAATATTTGTTATAGTATTTTCTAGCACCATCTTCAAATTTTAACTTAAAAGCATATATATCACCTATTTCTTCAAGCTTTTTTACATCATTTGTAGTATTAAAAATAGCCTCTAAAACAACTATTCTCTGAATATAGGCACATTCTTCATCAAAAATATCTGCTAATTTTAAAAAACAGTTTTTAGAATTTTTACCTGAAACTAAATTTCTTGCTATACTTATTATCTTTTTTATACAACTCATATCATTCTCCTTATTATAGGATAAGGAGAAATTGACAATACATCATCATATGAAAAGCGTATTTTGTACCTAAAACACAAGAATTACCTACATCTCATCTTAAAGAATGATTTTTTCAGTCTAAAACAAGTCTTATTTCAATAAAAATAGTCCGTTTGTTAAGCTTTCTTAATATTTTTATTAATACATTTACGTTTGTTAAGATTTGTAAATACGAATTTTCAAAAACGCTATTGCCTTTAAGCAGAGAGTTTGCGCCATATTATTATTATTATTATTATTATTATTATTATTATTATTATTATTATTAAAGTTTTGAAAAAATATGCCGTTATATAAAGAGTAAACCTTATAATATTTATTAGAAGAAACGAAAGGAGTAATTATTAATGAGTTACAATAGTCCACTAGATTTAGGAATGTTTCGTTCACAGGAAGAATTTGACGCAGCACGTAGAGCTAGAGGCTACAGTACAGGTAGTACAGGTTCAGCAGATTCTACAGGTTCTGCAGGAAGTGCAGGTAGCGCAGGTTCATTAGGCGGGATGATGGGAGATAGAGTTAATGGCTCATCAACTTCTGTAGGTTCAGCAGTTCTTGATATAGATGATGAAACCCTAAAACTATTAGAGCAGCAGAACAATGATAACGAGGCTGGAATCAAAGCAAAGCAAGAACAAGAGCGCCAACAACAGGAGCAATGGTTACGAGATCAGCAACAACAAGATGAATATTATCGCAATCAGCACGATGCGAATCCCGGTATTTACATTCCAGGCAATTCGTACTCAAACTCATCTTCTAGTACAGGAGGAAATGGCAGTAATTATCCTAGTATGACAAGTATTGTTGTTAGAAAAGGAGACAGTTTATGGACTCTAGTAAGACAAGTACTTGGTAAGAACGCTTCATATTTGGAGATTGCAAGAGTAGTTAACGAAACTGCAAAATCCAATAATATAGAAAATCCAAATCGCATTTACCCAGGACAAGTAATTAGAATTCGAACAAATTAAGGAAGCAAAATGGTAGAACTAAATAAATATAGTTTTTATGGACTTAATTATTCAAACGCTAAAAAATTTGACGAACTTGATGAATTCGCTAATACTATTGGCTGTTTGAAAGAATATAATGATGCGAAAGATTTTCTTGAACGCAAATGGCAAAAGACCGAAGGTAAACGAGCTATACCTTTTAAAGAACTTAAAAAAATTGTATTTTTAAATGTTACTGATGATAGAATAGAAGTTTATGTCATTAAGGACAAAAAAACATTATTTGGCCAGTATTGGCAAATTGTATCCGAAACAGACGAATAAACTAAAAACGGTACTGTTAAAGTTAACAGTACCGTTTTTAAGTTTTGTACAAATTTATAAAGTATTATTTTACAAAGAATGTAGCATTTACATTTGCATTAATTTTTACAACTCCACCCGAAATTGAAGTTGGAGTTGAACCGGCAGCTTCATCTGCAACGGCTGATAACATATTTTTTGCCATGTAAAATCTGGGAGCGTTTGGGTTATTTGCACTACAGCTCAAATCAAAAGATTTAATACCATCTAAAGTTGTTGATAAATTTTTCGCTACAATACCGGCTCTATTTTTTGCTTTTTGAGTTGCTATACCTAACAATTGATCACATTGTGCATCATAATTTGAAACAGAAAATTTAAGATTATCGACATTTGTTGCACCAGACTCAATTGCTTTATCTATCATAACTCCAATCTTATCTAAAGATTTTGTATGGACAATAACTCTGTTTGAAACTTCATATTTGTCCAAATTTCTTTTACTTCCAGAATAAGAATAAATTGGAGATGCACTAAAATCAGAAGTCTTTAAATAGTCTCCGTTTGTAGTATTTAACATTGATTTTAATGCAACTAAAACTCTGTCTGAAGCTTCTTTATTTAATACTGTTGCTTTTTGCATTGATTTTGCATCAGAAGTTGTTACCGCAAAAGAAATTTCAGCAACATCAGGAGCTAATTCCGTATTTGCAGAAGTGTTAACATATATAGTTCCTCGTTCGCTTGCATTTTGTTGTGTAACGGCTTGTGTTGAAAGAGTTGCACAACCTGCTAATAAACTTAAAACTGTGATTACTAATAATGTTTTTTTCATACTTCCCTCCATTCATATTTATTATAACGAAGATAAATAAGTTTTGTTCATTATAAAATTCATTTTTTACTTAATATTTCTTAATAAACACTATAAAAAAAAGCAAATTTTTAACAGTTAAATACTTTATATATACATAAGAGATACAAAAAAAGAAAATAGGAGAGTTTATTATGGCAATTGGCGCAAGAGATTTTATTGACAAATTATTAGTAGAAAAATACGCACAAGAAAAAGTAGATAATCACAATGATGACGCATTAACATCCAAAATTTCAGCAGATGATATGATGAGCGCAATGGATGTTTCTGCGAACAACTTTAGAACAATGTTAGCATTAAATACCAGATTAACTGCTGTATGTTATGGAGTAGTTTCGAAATCAGCCAAATATGTTCAAACAGAAGCCGCATAATAAGACTAACAAAACAAAAAGCCGCAATCGATTGCGGCATTAACTCACGTTAGATAAAGGAGTGGAGGAGAAAATAAAGAAAAGAGATTATACTTTATTTATTCCACAATATATATATTTGATAACACATTGTATATATATTTTTACAAATCTTAATACTTGATATAAAATCATACCAAAAGCTGTAATTTGTAGTTTTTAACACAAATTACAGCTTTTATATTAAGATAATTGTAAAGATTTGCAGGATTTTTATTTGAATGTTAGAATTACAAAAGGGATTTGGAAGGAAATTCTTTTTATAAGTTTTTATGAGATAAAGACTCATAGAAACAGAGGATTAAAAGGATTTGAATATAAATTAAAATATAAATATGGCAGTAAATAATATAGATAGTTTGAATATAAATTCTACGGAAATAACACACAATTCCGTTCATCATTTGAATGAAAAAGAAGAAAAATTCGTTCAAGAAGCCGAAGTTGACGGAATTGAAATTCTTGTAAGCATGGCAAGACAGGGTAAAATTGACCCTTGGAATGTTGATATTGTAGAAGTTACAGATAAATATTTAATGCACCTTTTTCAATCAAAGGCGCAAAATTTAAGACTTACAGGTAGAACTCTTTTGTTTGCTGCGATTTTGCTTAAACTTAAGTCAAATGTTTTGGAAGGTTTGGATGTTCTTGATTTTGAACCACAACCAGAAGTTGATTTAGAGTATGATGATGCGCCTTTAGATTATCAAGAGGATGATTATATCCCAACAAACAACGTGATTTCTATAGACGAAGTTTTGCAACGCAGAACGAGCGTAAGACTTAACCACAATCGAGTCGTTACATTACGCGATTTGATTAGACAATTAGAATTTTACGAAATGTTGGATAAAAAGCAGTCTTTAAAGAATGCACATGAGCGCGCAAAAAGACGAGTTCAGAATTATGCAAAACTCTCACCGGATGATATCATTAATCTTGCACATGATGAATACATTGAAAACGGAGTACAAAGGTTAAAAGCGAATTTGTCTGAAATTTTAAGCCGTCAAGATAAGATTGAACTTAACGAACTAACGCTTCTTGGAATGGATAAAATTAGCGCATATATTTCATTGTTATTTTTGACTGTTGAAAGTGATTATGACCTGGAACAAGATGAATTTTATTCTGATTTGTACGTTGTTAAACGTCCGCATGAAGAATTAACAAGCAGTCAAGATAATGAAGAATTTGATGCAGCAATAGAGAATGCAAAAAGTGTTTTAGTTGATAATAACGAGGTTAGTGCGTAATGGAACAGTTAAAATCAAGAATAGAAGCTGTTTTGTTTGTAACAGCTAAAGTGCTTCAGATAAAAGATATTGCAGAAATTTTGGAAGAAGAACCGGAAAAAGTTGAAGAAGCTTTGCTTGAACTTATCATGGATTACGCTTCAAGAGATGGCGCATTAGAAATTGATGATGAAAACGGTTATATTTTGCAAGTTAAACAAGAACATTTAGATATTGTTGAAAAACTTTGTCCTGTTGAATTAAAACCGCCTGTTTTAAAGACACTAACCGTAATTGCACTAAAAGAACCTATTCGTCAATCTTTGTTAAAGGATTTAAGAGGTTCAAACGCGTACGAGCATGTTCAAGAACTTCTTGAAAAAGGTTTAATTTCGCGCCATAAAGATAAAAACGGACGTTCTTATAATATCAAAACTACGCCAAAATTTGCTGAGTATTTTAAATTAAAAGGCGATGTAAGAGCGTTAGTTAAAACTTTGAATATTGACAAAGGCGTTAAAGACAATGAAGAGGATACACGCCATGCTGGTGCCCCTATCGAAAAAGGCGTACGAAATAACGAGGAAGTAACACATTCAGCTAGTGCCCCTATTGAAAAAGGCGTGCGAAATAATGAGGAAATAACACATTCAGCTGGTGCCCCTATCGAAAAAGGCGTACGAAATAACGAGGAAGTAACACGTACAACAAGTGTTTCTGAAGAACAAACAGATGGTTTAAATGAATAAATTTCGAGTATTTTTTTATTCTATATTAGCTGTTATTCTTGCCGGAGCATTGTATTTTCGTTCCAATTCCGGCATGATTTATGCGCAAATCGGAAATTATTATTATCAGCACAATAACGTAAAAGAAGCGCAAATTTTCTTTGAAAAATCGTTTTCGCAAGGTTATAATGATTCGGATTTAAGAGAAGTTTACGTTAATTCAATAATCAATTCACCGCTCACGGTTGAATCGCAAGAAAAATTGACTAATATTGCGGAAGATTCGGTTTTGGATGCAGCATCTGTTAAAGCAAAGTATTTTTTGTACGACTTAAGACGAGAAGTACATAGAAATTATCCTTTAAATTATATCCGACAAGCTCCTTTTAATCAGAAGATTGTAAGATGGAGTAATTTGCCGATTACTTATTGCTTTGTAAATTCTCAAAACGCACCTAAAGAATATGTTCAAGAAATTAAAAACGCATTTAATACTTGGGAGAAAACAAGTCCTATAATGTTTGCGGAAACTAATAAAAATGCGAATATTGTAATCGATTTTCAACAAAATAACGCTGAGAATTTGGAATATGGTAGAAAATACGTGGTTGCTTATACTACACCTGAAATTAATTCTAATACGCTTGAGCGCATGAATATAAAATTTTACACAAAAGCACCTGACGGTAATGATTTTACTCCAAATCAGATTTATAATACTGCGCTTCATGAAATATTCCATGCTCTGGGATTTATGGGGCATAGTTATGATTCTGGAAACATTATGTATCTTGCAAAAGATAATCAAACATTGGTAGAAGATGCAAGACTAAGCTTAACAGAAGCTGACATTAGCACATTAAAATTACTTTATAAAATCAAACCGGATATTACGAATAAAGGTGATTTGCCGAGTGAATATGTGCCTTATTTGGTTCTTGGTGATGATGAGGACATAAGTATTTCCAAGGCAAGAGAGGCTAAACATTATATCTATCAAGCTCCTACACTTCCGGGAGGTTATATTGATTTAGCAGAAAGTTTTGTTGCTCAAAAAAAATATCCTGAAGCGATTAAGGCTCTCGAAAAAGCATTAAGCCTAGCGGATACAAATGACATTAAATATATAGTTTATTATAATTTGGCTGTATCATATTACTATATAGATAATGTGGAAATGGCTTTAGATTATCTGAATTCTGCGCGAGAAATCAAAGACGCTGAAGAATTACACCTTTTGGCAGCTGAAATTTATGCAAAAAGTAATGTTAATAAAGCGATTGCTGAATATAAAATGTTAATTAAAGCAAATCCTGATAATCAAGCTTATGCAACTAATTTGGCGAATATTTATGTTAAACAGCATGACTATTTAAATGCGAGAAATATTTTGAAAACATACTTAAAACGCCATCCAGAAGCTAAATCCAAGCTTTCTACTTATGGAATCTTAATTTATTAAAATTTAAATAATTAATTTTTTGTTTATTTTTTAAGGTTTTCTTGAAAATAATGGTTTAATAAGAGTAAGGTCAATAGGTGAATACGTGAATAAGACATTAAGTTCATTATAATATTCACCAAAATTGAACGCGATAATGGATAGAAAAATTAAAACGAACCTATTCACTTATTTACTTATTCACTTATTGACTTTCAAATAAAATTAATCAAAAAAAGGAGATATACATTATGGCAAAAACAATTGGTATTGACTTAGGTACAACAAACTCAGTTGTAGCAGTTATGGAAGGTGGTAAACCTACCGTTATAGCAAACGCAGAAGGTATGAGAACAACTCCTTCTATCGTTGGTTTTTCTAAAACAGGTGAAAGATTAGTTGGTCAACTTGCAAAACGTCAAGCAATCTTAAACCCTGATAAAACTATTGCATCTATTAAACGTCACATGGGCGAAGATTATAAAAAGAATATTGATGGCAAAGACTATACTCCACAAGAAATTTCTGCAATGATTTTGAGAAAATTGGCAGATGATGCAAGCGCATACTTGGGAGAAAAAGTAACTTCAGCTGTAATTACTGTTCCTGCTTACTTCAACGATGCTCAAAGACAAGCAACAAAAGACGCAGGTAAAATCGCAGGCTTAGATGTTTTACGTATCGTGAACGAACCAACAGCAGCTGCTCTTGCTTATGGTCTTGAAAAAGATAAATCTGAAAAAGTTCTTGTATTCGACTTAGGTGGTGGTACATTTGATGTATCTATCCTTGAAATCGGTGACGGTGTTCACGAAGTTCTTTCAACATCAGGTGATACTCACTTAGGTGGTGATGACTTCGATAAAAAAATCATTGATTGGATTTGTGAAGAATTCAAAAAACAAGAAGGCATGGATTTAACAAACGATAAGCAAGCTATGCAACGTATTAAAGAAGCAGCAGAAAAAGCTAAATGCGAATTATCTTCAGTTGTTGAAACAACAATCAACTTGCCTTACATCACAGCTGACGCTAACGGTCCTAAACACTTAGAATTAACTCTTTCAAGAGCTAAATTTGAAGATCTTTCTCACGATTTGTTAGAAAGATGTAAAAAACCGGTTGAACAAGCTCTTAAAGATGCTGGCTTGAGCAAGAATGAAGTTGATGAAGTAGTTCTAGTTGGTGGTTCAACTCGTATTCCTGCTGTTCAACAATTAGTAAAAGAATATACAGGTAAAGAACCTAACCAATCAGTAAACCCTGATGAAGTTGTTGCAGTTGGTGCAGCTATTCAAGCAGGTGTATTGGCAGGTGAAGTTAAAGACATCGTTCTTCTTGATGTAACTCCATTGACATTGGGTATCGAAACATTGGGTGGTGTTATGACAGCTCTTGTTCCTCGTAACACAACAATCCCTGTAAGTAAGTCACAAGTATTCTCAACTGCAGAAAATAACCAAACAGCTGTTGATATCAACGTACTTCAAGGTGAAAGACCAATGGCTTCTGATAACAAATCTTTAGGTATGTTCAGACTTGAAGGTATCGCTCCTGCAATGCGCGGTGTTCCTCAAATCGAAGTTACATTTGATATTGATGCTAACGGTATTGTAAACGTATCTGCTAAAGATAAAGCTACTAACAAAGAACAAAAAATTACAATTACAAACTCTTCTAACTTGTCAGAACAAGATATCGACAAGATGGTTAAAGAAGCTGAAGCTAACGCGTCAGAAGATAAGAAGAAAAAAGAAGAAGCTGAAATCAAAAACAACGCTAACTCTTTAATCACTTCTTCTGAAAGAATCGTTAAAGACTTTGAAGGTAAAATTTCTGACGAAGATGTTAAAAAATTAACTGAACACAGAGAAGCTCTTCAAAAAGCTTTAGATGAAAACAAACCTTCTGAAGAATTGAAAAAATTATCTGAAGAATTACAACAAACAATGTTTGCAATTTCTCAAAAAGCTTACGAAGCTGTTCAAAAAGAAGGCGGTAACGCAGACGCAAATTCAGCAGGCAACGAAAACGCTTCTTCTGATAAAAAAGATGATGACGTAATTGATGCAGAATTCACAAAAGAAAATTAATATACTTTGAACAATGAAAAACACCTTTAGTCACTGACTAAAGGTGTTTTTGTCTATAGAAATTAATTTAACGATGATTAAAATCATTTATTATCTGGCTTTAGAATCCTCAATTATTTTATCAAATATCGCTTTCACTTCTTGATAAGCTTTCTTTAATTCAGAATCTTGAGTATTTTCTAGTTGTTGAAGCATATCTTTTGTATCATTTAATCCATACCCTTCTTTTACTGAATAATACTCTGCAAATAAATCACGAGGATTACTTAATGCGTATGCTTTTTTATTAATATTTGTATCTTTAATTAAATTAATTAAATTATTAATCTTATCATAATAATTACTTGTATGATGTTTTTCTATATCATTATTAAAATCAACAGCATGACCTATTTCATGAGTTAATATTTTACTTGACAAACCGTTGTTTGTATTAAGTTTTATAACGCCACCAGATTGTTCTCCAGCTGTTTTTAAATTGCCCAATTGCGGTTCCAAAGTTAGTTCTTTTATTTTAGTTTTAAAAGCATTTAATGCATCCGCACTTAAACCAGATATTGCTGATGACAAATTAGCAATAATAACTGTAACTTGTTCTTCCTTGCTTAGTTTTCTGAGTTTATCAGTACCACTATAGCAATTTTGATTTATTTTTAAAGGAATAATAATTTCATTTCCATTTTTATCTGTCATTTTAATTTCTGTTTCCTGTTTATCAGAATCAGATTGAATTAATTTATTGACATTTATTGATAAAGTACTACCATCTGCCAATTTAGCTAAAATATTCCCACTATTATCCATTGAATATGTGCATTTTACTTCATCAGCTTGTGTAAAAATTCCTTGTTGTACTTTTTCAAATGTAACAGTTTTATTTCCATTTGCTTCGTGCGTTATTGTAGATTTCGTCCCTGTTACTCTTCTTGACCTGTTATCAAGAGTTGACTCATTATCTACTATTGTTTCGATAGTTTCAGTTCGTCCATCTGCACTTGTAGTTGTAATTATAGTTTCTACATTCATCCAACTGGTATTCTCAATCGACCTTTTTGTTGTTTCCGTTTTTACGGTAGAACCATCCTTATTTCTTTTTACTTGAATTTCTGTTGTTGAGCCATCAGAATGTGTTACTACTTCATGTTTTCTTCCTTTTTTTATTTTAACCTTTTTATCTTTTTTTTCTTGTACATTAGTTTGTTCAGATTGCATTACGGATTCATTATATTCAGAATTAATTCCTTGTCGAATAAATTCATTATCTCGAACTATATCTTTAATATCGGGCATTGGAATAATTTCTACTTTTAATTCTAATTCAGGCAATAAAGGTTGAGAGCTCATCTCTGCTGGAGGCAAAAATTCCAACGTTTGACTATTCTCTTCTTTTAAACCAAGTCCAACAAGATTACGTATACTATTCCATGTTGTTTCAGAAAATTTCAAAATCTGCCCAGCAAAAACTTTATAATTTTTCCTCCAATTTGCGGGAGTTCTTATCTTTCCACCTTGATACAATCCTTCTTTATTATTAGCTTTATCTTCTTCATTTTGTTCATCAACTAAATCAAGTATTTTGTTCCATACACTTGCTGTAAAGATTTTTTCATTAGCACCTTCATTTATAAGTGTTTTTTTAATAACTAAAGAAAGATTTTCCCCTTTATTCACCTTTATATCCATAAAGTTTCCTTTCATCGTATAATTGTTTTTACGGCATAAAATAAAAAAACTTTAGAATCTTTAATTTATTATTTACAAATATTTACAATTACTAAAAAAACAGTAGTATTGTAAAATCTCTAAAAATTATATATAATATCTATATTAGTGTTTAACTAGAGTTCACAAAAGAAGGAGAGAGTTATGTTGAAAAAACAAGCCTTGTCATTGTTTGCAGCCTTGCTAACAATGATTACGCCGGCATTTGCCGGAGAAGCTTCTCTTGTAGTTCCAAATATCAGACTTGAAAACCCTCAAAGCTATACACTTTTGCTTATTGGCTTAGGGGTTTCAATTTTTGGTGTGCTTTTTGGGCTATGGATGTTCAGAGAAGTTAAAAAAGTTGACGTTCATCAAGCAATGAACGCCGTTGGTAACACAATTTTTGAAACGTGTAAGACTTATCTTGTTCAACAAGGTAAATTCCTTTTAGCGCTGGAAGTGCTAATTGGTTTATGTATTGCTTTTTATTTTTGGTATCTTCAAGCAATGCCGCTTAAATCAGTATTAATCATTTTAGGTTGGTCTGTTTTAGGTATTTTAGGTTCATATTTGGTAGCTTGGTTTGGTATCAGAATGAACACTTTAGCAAACTCAAGAACTGCATTTACCGCTTTAAAAGGCAAACCGCTAAATATTTTAAA
>CAKVJE010000022.1 GCA_934754735.1 uncultured Candidatus Melainabacteria bacterium | reverse complement strand
ATGAACGTAAATTTTAATCCTGCTGTGCAATCTAATACAAACTTTAAAGCCGTTAGTCAAAAGCATTTGAAAGCGGCGAAAAAGTGTTATGAAGGCTATGGAAATTTGTCATCTAGATGGTACAATTCGGTTCTGGATGATGCCATTTTGTGGAAAGAATTATCTATACAAGATGCAGTTGATACTATGTTAGCTGTGAAAAAGTACGTAAATGAAGGTAGTATGGATTTTTATAACCATGTACTAACACGTATTAAACAAGGTTAACAATAAAGGAGTTTATATGAACGTGAATTTTAACCCTGCTGTACAATCAAATACAAGCTTTAAAGCTGTTAATCAGAAATATTTAAAATCAGCACAGAAAAGCTATGAATGGTTCGGAAATGTTAATTCTGAATGGTACAATGCGATTAGAGACGATGCAATTTTGTGGAAAGAAATTTCTATTAAAGATGCAGTTGACACTATGTTAGCTGTAAAAAAGTACGTAAATGAAGGTAGTATGGATTTTTATAATCACGTACTAACACGTATCAAAAAAGGTTAACAATAAAGGAGTTTATATGAACGTAAATTTTAATCCTGCTGTGCAATCTAATACAAACTTTAAAGCCGTTAGTCAAAAGCATTTGAAAGCGGCTAAAAAATGTTATGAAGGCTATGGGAATCTTGTGTCTGAATGGTACTACTCAATTTTAGACGATGCAGTTTTATGGAAAGACATTTCAATACAAGATGCAGTTGATACTATGTTAGCTGCAAAAAAATATGTTAGTAAAGGTAGCATGGATGTCTACAATCACATATTGAATCGTATCAAACAAGGTTAACTGAGCGCTTTGGAGAGTTTATAACTCAAAACGGAACCTAAGCCGATACCTAATAAAGAACCGTAAGGACCGGCATATTTTGCTCCGGTTGCGCCAAGATAGCCACCTGCAACAATAGTAGTTCCAAGTGTTAGCGCAGATTTGCCGATTTCTTTTGGCAAATCACTTCCGCTACCTACAGCGTATCCAATATGAGACGCTTCAATTGCACCTAATGCTGCAACACTTAAAACGGGAGTTCTTGTAAGTGCTCTGGCAGTTAGTTCACCAAATTTACTTTTGGTTATAAATTGTTTTGCAAGAAGATAACTAGGCTTTGCATTCGTATGAACAATGCTTGGAATATTAGTTTCAATTTCTTCTACTCTTATGTTAAATAGTTTCTTAATAAAAGTTCCTAATCTTGTATTCATCAATGTCTTATCTTTGCTTATCAACCACTTAGATTCTTTTTTCCCTAAACACTTAGGTGAATTAGGATTAACATAATCGTTCAAAATTGTACCTCTAAAGAAGGAAAATGGATGTTGTGCTTCTCTATTATTGTAAGGACGCTGGTATCTCCCTTTCAATTGTTGATAAGCCGAAACTGCGTCTGATAGCTCTTCCGGTCCATTCAAGATCGCAAGAGTACCTAGCCCTATTGCTGTAGCATATTCTCGATTTGCCATTTTATCAGCAAAGGTATTCAACCGATTGACTACCGGTACGGTTTCTGTTGCCGAGTCATCCTTAGGATTATAAAATTTTGATTTTATGTTTCTATAATCTTGATAAATCGCAGGGAATTTATCAGTTTGATTTTGAAACAATACAGGACTTATTGTCAAAATACTTCACCATTATTTTTCACACTTCTATTTTTATAAAGATTTTTTGTACAACAAAATTGCCTTTCTGTAACAAATATTTACAAGCAAATGTAAATTCCATTTTGGCACTTAATCTTGTCTGTTATATAATAGAGAAAAACAGAGAGGTAGGAAAGTATGGAAGTTTCACTAAATTGGTTAAATGAATTAGTTGATCTTAAAGATATTGATGTTAAACAAATTGCTCATGAACTTACTATGAGCGGTTTAGAAGTTGAAGAAATTGAAGAATTAAGACCAAAATTTACAAATATAATAACTGCAAGAATTGAAAAAATTGACAATCACCCAAATTCTGATCATTTACACCTTGTAACAGTAAATACAGGTTCTGCATTAAAAACAGTTGTTTGCGGTGCGCAAAACATACAAGTTGGGCAAGTAATTCCTTACGCATCAGTTGGAAGTAAAGTTCTAGACCGCAAGTCTGGCGAACAATTTGAACTTACTCCTGCAACAATCAGAGGGGTCGAATCTCAAGGTATGTTATGTTCAGACGATGAACTGGGCGTTTCTGACAGAAATTATCAAGAAGAAGATGGTATTCTTGTATTAAATAGAATTTTCCCTAATGTTGGCTTAGGTTTGGATGTAGAAAATGTTTTAGGTTTTGAAAAAGATTATATTTTACATACTGCGCCAACAGCAAACAGAGGTGATCAAATGTCTGTAATCGGTATTGCAAGAGAACTTTCTGCTCTATTTGATAGACCTTTGAATTTTGAATATACCGCAAGAAATGCAAAAACTGCGGATTTTGAAGTTGAAATTAAAGATAACGATGTTTGTAAATATTATTCAGTCGGGGTTTTGAAAGGTATTACTATTAAGCCTTCTCCGGATTGGATGCAAAAAAGACTTTTATCTTCTGGTATTAGAGCGATTAATAACGTTGTCGACATTACAAACTATGTTATGTTAGAATACGGAACACCGCTTCACGCTTTTGATTTGGATAAATTGAACGGTTATTTGTGCGTAAGACGCGCTGAAGAAGGCGAAAAGCTTGTAACTCTTGACGAAGTAGAAAGACAACTTTACCACGATACAGTAGTTATCGCAACAAAAGAAGAGCCTGTTTGTTTAGGCGGTGTATTTGGCGGCGCTAATTCTGAAATTGATGATAATTCTAAGAACTTAGCTTTAGAAGCGGCTTACTTTACACCTCAAGCTAACAGAAAAAGTTCTCGTAGCGTAGGATATAAATCAGATGCTTGCTCTAGATTTGAAAGAGGAGTTGATATTGAGGCTGTTAAGTCAGGTTTATTAAGAGCGGTTGAGTTATTAGAAAAATACGCTGATGCCAAGTTTGAAGGTTTGGCAGAAGCCGGTGAAAATAAACTTGAACCAATTGAAATCACTTTAAGATATCCGCAAATTAAAAGAATGTTGGGTTGTGAAATCGAAGCTTCTAAATGCTTAGCTATTTTAGAAAAACTTGGTTTTACAGTTTTAGGTAAAAATGAAATGGCTTGCAAAGTTCAAGTTCCTTCTTTCCGCGCAGGCGACGTAACAAGAGAATGTGATTTAATTGAAGAAATCGCAAGAATTAACGGTTATGACAAAATTACACCGACTCTTCCAAATAGAGCAGGCACTCCTGAAATCAGCCTTGCTGAAAGAGTTATCAATAAAGTTCACGATTTAATGAGAGCTGTCGGACTTAATGAAATGCAAACTTCATCACTAATCGGTGAGCCTTTACTTAAACAATTCAATATGTCTTATGACAAAGAAAACGCCATTTTCGTCGAAAATCCTGCATCCGAAGATTTTGCAATGCTTAGACAAACTCTTATAGCAAGTCTTTTGAATTGTATGAAATACAACTATGATAACGGACAAAAAGACTTTTGGGGTTACGAAATCGGACGCAGCTACTTGAAGGTTGGCGAAACTACCGAAAAAGAAACAGGTATTAAGGAAACTCAAACATTAGCAGGTATTATTACAGGTAATGTTCAAAACTCTTTATGGCAAACAACCGGCGAAGTTGATTTCTATACTGTAAAAGGTATTGTAGACAAAGTATTGGAAGAATTTGGTTTAACAAGACGTATTAAGTTCTCATTGCTTGCCGATTCTCCATTAGCTGATACTCACAAATGCTTGCACCCATACAAAACTGCAGTTTTAACTATGTTGGGCAAGAAACCGGAAATTATAGGATATTATGGTGAACTTCATCCTGAACTTAAAAACAAATTGAAATTAAATCAAAACGCATTTTTGTTTAAGTTGGATTTAGATATGTTAATTTCAGGTGTAAATGAATCTGTTGTAAGATATAAAAAACTTTCTCAATTCCCTGAAGTTCAAAGAGATTTGGCGGTTATAATTCCTGCTAAAACTACTTGGGAAGAATTGGAAAAAGTTGTTAAAAAAGGCGTTGATAATAAAATCTTTGCTGGTTGCGAAGTTTTTGACGTATACCAAGGCGAACATGTTCAAGAAGGATTCAAGTCCGTTGCGTTTAGAATTAGAATGCAAGATGCTAATTCTACAATGACTGATGAAATGATTGAAACTCAAATGGCAAATGTAAGAGCAGTTTTGAAAAAGAACATGCCTGAATTGTCATTCAGAGGTGAATAATTCCATTGAATTTTATAATGGCGCAATGTCAGATTTTCTGACATTGCGCCATTGCAAAAAGCAACTATCAAAATTGACGACGAAGCAATCTCTTGAAACACGGCTTATGTTTCGGGTGAAGTGAATATAAAAGGAGAAACTATGTTAACAGGACCATTTTTAGACAGAAATTGGATGGCAGAAAACAAAGATTATGATAAATCTGATATTGTAATGCTTGGAATGCCGTTTGACGGAACTGTATCATATCGTCCGGGGTCAAGATTTGCACCGGAACAAATTAGACTTGCAAGCTGGGGTTTGGAAGAATATTCTCCTTATTTTGACAAACATTTAGAAGATTGTAATTTTCATGACGCAGGTGATTTGGAATTTCCATTGGGTAATACAGAAAAATCGCTTAAAGTTATTGAAAAAAACGTAGAAGAAATCTATAAAGACGGCAAAAAAGTTTTTGGAATTGGCGGAGAGCATTTAGTTACTTTGCCGGAAATAAAAGCTGTTTCTAAATTCTATGACAATTTGGCAATCGTTCATTTTGATGCACATACAGATTTAAGAGAAGAATATTTAGGAGAAGCACTTTCTCATTCTGCCGTAATAAGACATTCTGCTGACATAGTGGGTTTTGAGAACCTTAAACAAATCGGTATCAGATCCGGCATGAAAGAAGAATTTGAGTTAATGAAAAAACATAATACATTGATTCATGAATATTCAGAACTCGATTGCTTAAAGGATAAAAATATTTTTGTAACTGTTGATTTAGATGTCCTAGATACTTCAATCATGCCGGGAACAGGAACTCCGGAAGTTGGAGGCTTAAATTTTAATGAGCTTGTTGGTTGGTTTAAGTATTTGTCAAACTTTAATATTATTGGTGCGGATGTTGTAGAACTTGCTCCGGATTATGATGCAAGCGGAGCTTCAACTGCCGTTGCAACAAAGGTTATTAGAGAATTATTAATGGCAATGAGCTAAAAACGTTAGAGCACTAAATATTCGCTTAAAGAAATGTAACATTCCATGTTTTTTTAATTCCGATATTTGTGGTATGATAATATTACATTGCTGTGGAGTGGATAGTTGACTAAGTTGTCCGTTTTATATAAAAATTTATTAATAACTACATTGGTTTTAGGCGCAATTTTGACGCCAAATTTTGCCTACTCTAAAGGTGTAGACAAAGCTACGGTTGACGCTTACAAACAAGAAAATGCTGCTGAACAGCAAGAATTAGATTATATTGGAGAGTCAACCTACGACAGTAACACAGCATATATTAATGATATTGAAATCTTAGGTTCTAATATCATTAGACCGGAATATATTTTATCAAAAATGTCATTGCAAAAGGGTGATTTGTATGACAAAGACCTTATGCAACAGGATTTGAAGACTATATACAGGTTAGGTTATTTTACCGAAAAAATGAAAGCAATTCCTGTAAAAAATCCTAACGGCACAATATCTTTAAAAATTATTTTAGAAGAAAATATTCCGGTAACAGACTTTACAATTGAAGGTAACACTGTGGTTTCAGGTGATGAAATCATGCAGTATTTACTTCCACTTAAGGGTAAACCTCAGAATATCACAGCAATTAACCAAGCAATGGAACAAATCAATCAATGTTATTATTCAAAAGGTTACATTCTTTCAAAAATCGATTCTATCTATGATGATCCGGATGGAACACTTAATTTAAGTATTACGGAAGGTAAAATCAACAAAATTATGATTACCGGTAATGAAAAAACGAAAGAATACGTTATCGAACGTAATATCATGACTGAACCCGGAACTGTTTATAATGAAAATCAAGTAAAACAAGATTTAGTAAGATTGTATTCAACTCAAGCGTTTAAGGATGTTAATCGTACAATTGAAGTTTCAGAAGATGATCCTGATAAATTTGATGTAACAATTGAGTTGAAAGAACAAAGAACGGCATCTGTTTCTATTGGTGGCGGTTTGGATTCTGCTACCGGTGCTTTTGGTTCTGTTGCTATTTCAGATAATAATTTCCGAGGTATGAACCAAAGAGTTTCATTATCCGGCATGGTTGGTTCCGGTATTTTGATGAGCGACTCTTCAATTAAGAGTCACATGAACTATCAAGCCGAATTAAGTTTCTTTGAACCTCATTTCTTGAATGCTGATAACTCTTTGATGAGCAAGATTTATTTTAGAGATTTGGGTAGTTATCAAGTACCTCTTGCAATTGAACGTCGAATTGGTATCGAAGGTACTGTTGCACATCGTTTGCGTTATAACAGAAATTTATCATCAACATTTACAACCGGTGTTGAATACATTCACTTGAGTGAAGGTGATGTAAATAATGTTAATAATTTATATAAATTACACAATTTGAATATTGCAGATCGTGCAAAACAATTAGAAGGTGGGTTATTCCTAAGATTGGCTCCGGGGTTAGCTTACGATTCAAGAGATTCTGCAATAAATCCTCGCCATGGGGCTTTAGCTTCTGTTAGATTTGAAGAAGCGTTCGGTTTAGATGGTTTTGCTAAGACAAACGGACGTTTAACAGGTATGGCAAAACGATTTATTCCAATTGCAAAAAAATCTTCTTTGACGTTTACAGGACGTGCAGGTTTGAAAGTTCATGGTTCGCAAATGCCTGAAGTTATGGCTTATCGCTTAGGTGGCCCATATACAGTTAGAGGTTATAAAGTAAACGGTGTTGGTACCGGTACATCATTCATAATGGGTTCTGCTGAATTAGCAACTCCAATACCATTTGTCGATAGATTAAAAGTTAATTTCTTGCAAAATTTGAGATTAACCTTCTGGGTTGATGCCGGTCGTGTATTTAATCCTACAATATCAAGTACATTATATGACAGACCTCTTCAAGCAATTACAGCTGGTTTTGGTTTGAAGATAAATATGCCGGGTATTGGTCCATTATCAGTTGATTATGGTTTCCCAATTACAAATCCTGGTCCAAACGGTTCTCCACATGGATACTTTACGTTTGGTGTAGGCGACATGATGTACTAAACATCTGTTATAATGTAGTAAAAATTAATAAAAATAGTGTATAATATAGGTACAAGGAGGTTTTGTATGAAGAATTTAAAGTTAGGTCTTGTAGCATTAGCTATTATGGCGTTTACAGGCGTAGCTAACGCTGGCGGAGTTGGATATATTGATTATGCGAAAGTAATTGATAATTACGATTATGCAAAACAAGTAACAAAAGAAGTTGATGCAAAAGGTTTAGAAATGCAACAATTTTTGGTTGATAAAGAAAAAGAATACAAAGCATTAGATACTCCATTAAAAAAACAAACTTTTGAAGAAAAAACAGCAGCAGAATTTAAAGCTAAAGAAAATGCTTATGTAACTCTTAAAAATAAAAGAGAACAAGAAGTGTTTACTAAAATAAAAGAAGCTGCAAAAGCTGTAATGGTTGAACAAAAGTTAGATGCTATTATGGATGTAAGAGGCGTTTTTGTCGGTGGTGTTGATATTTCTGATAGCGTAATTACAAAATTAAAAGGTGCTAAAAAATAATGGACTTAATCGATTTAATCGAAAAAAAGAAGCATGGAAAAGTTCATACCAAAGAAGAACTTCGTTTTATTGTAAAATCTTTAGATGCTGAAATTACACATGAGGCGCAAATCGCGTCTTGGTTGATGGCAGTATATTTTAAAGGGTTAAACGAGGCTGAAACTGCATATCTTACAGAAGCTCTTGCAGAATCCGGACAACGAGTGGATTTTGGTGAGCTTTCTAATTTGATTGTTGATAAACATTCAACCGGCGGAGTTGGTGATAATGTTACAATTACTTTGATTCCGTTACTGGCTACTGCTGGAGTTCCAATGGCAAAACTTGCTGATAGAGGCTTGGGTTATGTTGCAGGAACTGTAGATAAGTTAGAATCAATACCATACTTTAAAACTGATTTAAGCGTTGAAAATATTGTAAATCAAGTAAAAGAAATCAATGGCGTTATCGCTTCTCAAGCAGAAGATTTAGCTCCTGCTGATAAGAAATTGCTAGCGCTTAGAAATTTAACAGGTACAGCAGATAGCGATGCTTTAATAGCATCTTCTATTATTTCTAAAAAAATTGCTTCCGGCGCTAATAATTTGATATTAGATGTAAAATATGGTGCCGGCGCGTTTATGAAAACTCCGGAAGAAGCTGTTCATTTGTCAAAAATGATGGTCAAAATAGGGAAAAAACTCAATAAATCTATTATTGCGGTTGTAACATCTATGGAAGAACCTTTAGGACGTGCTATTGGTAATTCTTTAGAAGTAATTGAAGCGATTGAATTTTTGAAAGGTCATATTGAAACAGGAGATTTAGCTGAACTTACTTATTATTTTGCTTCTTCTGCGCTTGTTTTCTTAGATATGTACGCAAATAGACAAGAAGCAGAAAAATATTTACGTGAATTAGTTCATTCAGGCAAAGCGCTTGATAAATTTCGTGAAATCATTATTGCCCAAGGAGGAGATACTTCTATATTGGAAAATTATGATAAATTTGAACTTCCGGCATTTAAAATTGAATGTGAATCTAAAAAAAGCGGATATGTTCAAAATATAAATGCATTTAATATAGCTCAGGCACTAAAAGCTTTAGGCGCAAATAGAGAGAATCATTCAAGACCGATAGATTTGAGTGTAGGAATTTATCTGAACAAAAAAAGCGGTGAATATGTTAAAAAAGGTGAAAATCTTTACACAATATATTCTAATGACGAAGAAAAAACTAAAATTGCACAAAAATTCTGTGACGAAGCATTTTCAATAAATGAGAGTAAGCCTTCTCATGTAAATTTAGTTTATAGTGTAATTGGAACAAAAGACGAGGATAATGATGTTTAACAAAAAAATGCAATACGTTATTAAATCTGTACCTACTGACGACAAGCAAGCTTTGGAAGATTTATTAAATGAAATGTCTGATGCAGGTTGGGATTTATATACAATGCACGAAGTTGAGACAGAAACTTCGTACGATTTTAATTGCATTTTTATGCGCGAAAAACAAGAGGAAGATACGACAGATTTAGACGATATTGTAAACATTACAAGTTTCAAATATCGTATGGAAAAAATGCTTGCAGCGCCTTCAAGTCCTTATGCATCTTGTAAAGAAATCCAATTAAAAATTTCTAATCAAAAAGAACGTATCAAGAAAATTAAATCACAATTAGAAAGTGATAATCTTTCTCCTGATGAAAAAAATCAGTTAAACAATCAAATGTCAGATGAACTTAAACAACTTGAGGCTTTGAAACAAGCACTTGTAAATGAAATTTCTCCCGAAACTATGTATTCTGAAATTAAGGAAGAAAAATTTGTTATCAATCTTTCTGAAGAAATTTTAGATGTAATTTCTATGGAAGAAAACGATAATTTGCTTGCAGAAACAGTTAAAGTTCGTCAAGAATTGACTGAAAACTTAGGTTATGTAATTCCGCATATTCATTTTCATAATAGCGATGAACTTATGCAAAATGAATTTAATATTAAAATTCATGACATCGAAGTTTTTCGCTCTGTAGTTTTCCCTGAGTTTTTGGCTTTTTACAAAGACGATTTAAAAGGTTATAAACTTACGGATGATGATTATCAACTTATTGATGAAATTACAGGCAAAAAACTTGTTTGGATTCAAAAAGACAAGGTTAAAGATTTTTGGATTAAAGGAATGAGTCCGGCCGAATACATAGGTGAAGCAATTAAATACATTGCTGTACGCGAAGTTTCGGATATTATGGACTATAATGATATAAACAAATATGTTGAAAAAGTTATAGAAACAAATTCTTTCCTTGTTGATAATATTATTCCGGATTTCATTACGGCATCTGATTTGAAATACTTATTAACTTGTTTGATTAGAGAACGAGTTTCTGTTAAAAATATCGTTTATATTTTTGAAAAAATCAATGATTATGCTAATGAACCTACAAAAGAAGATTTGTTAGATAAAGTCAGATTAGCTTTGTCTAAACATATCGTAAAAGATTTAGCAGAAAATAACGAACTGAAAGTTATTGAATTTTCTGATGAAACTTTAGACAAAATTTATTCTTTCTTCAAAGAGGATGAAGACGAAGCTATTGTGAGAATTGAAGCTGATCAAGTTCAAGAAATTGTTGATAAAATCGCAAAATTTGCTAAAGCTAAAAAGATTACAAATCCGATTTTGGTTGTTCCAATGGATATCAGACACATGGTTTTTGTAATTTTAGCAGAATTTGTTAGAAATATAACCGTTTTAGCGCACGAAGAACTTGTAAGCGATTATAATATTAAATTTGTAGGTAAGATTTAATTACAAAAGTCTTATCCACTTAATTCTTTTCCATCTTTATGCTACAATTAAAAAGCAAAAGAAGGAGATTTATAAATGGCACAAAGAATAGGTGTTGACGTTGGCGGAACTAACGTTAAAATTGCGCTTGTAAGCGACAAAGGTAAAATTATTTACTCTAATTCTATCCCAACTCGTGCAGAAATGGGTTACGAATATACAATTAACAGCATGAAAGATGCAATCCGAGATTTGTTAAAAGAAACAAAACTTAAAGCAACTGATGTTGAAGCTATCGGTTTTGGTTTTCCTGGACAAATTGATTGCAAAAAAGGTATCGTAAGACTTGCTCCAAACATCCCAGGTTGGGTAAATGTTCCAATTGCAGATATCATGGAAAAAGAATTTGGTATTCCAACTCGTGTTGATAACGATGTTAGAACAGCAGCATTAGGTGAATTGAACTACGGTGCCGGTGTTGGCTGTGAAAACTTAGTCTGTATTACAGTTGGAACAGGTATCGGTTCCGGTCTTGTAATTAACGGCAAACTTGTTCGTGGCGCAAACAATGCCGCAGGCGAACTAGGTCATATTAAATTAAATATGCAAGGTGGCCCACTTTGTGGATGTGGCGATAGAGGTTGTTTAGAAGCTTACGCATCTGGTCCAAGTATTGTTGCTATGGCAGAAGAATATATTAGAGGCGGAAAGTCTACTAAGTATAGAGAACTTGCTAACCCTGATATCACGCCTTATGTTGTAGCTGTTGCAGCTAAAGAAGGCGATCCTGTTGCAAAAGAAATCTTTAGAATCATGGGCGAATACATCGGTATGGGCTTAACAAGCGTTGTTAATTTACTTAACCCTGAAAAAATTATCATTGGTGGTGGCGTTGCTGACGCCGGTGACATTTTGCTTGACCCAATCCGAGAAACAATTGCAAAACGTGCAATGGCAATTCAAAAAGAAGTTAAAATCGTACCGGCTCAATTAGGTAATACTGCAGGTGTTATCGGTGCAAGTTTATTAATAAAATCATAATTGATTAAAAATTATAACGAAAAAATCTTAAAACCTAAAATGGTTTTAGGATTTTTTTGTTAACATACTCTATTTGAATTAAGACCTTTTAAATAATCGCGGATATTATTAAAAGTACTATTTAAAAGAAAATTGACAGTTTCGTTTGTATTATATGCAATATGTGGAGTTATTATTACATTGCCCATTTGAAAAAGCTTTTGAGTTACAAGTGCAGTTTCTATACAATGAGACTCCGAGTCTTCTATTACATCTGTTAAAGCCCCTGGATGTGTGCTTAAAAATTCACATTCTAGCACATCAAGCGCTGCTGCTTTAACTTTTCCACTTACCAAATTATCGTATAAAGCTTTTATATCCAAAAGTTCACCTCTAGCAGTATTAACAAAAAAAACACCATCTTTCATTTTATCAAATTCTTTAGCACCAATCAAATGATAGTTATCCCCTGTATAAACAAGATGTAATGAAATTATATCAGAGTTTTCTAAAAGCTCATCAAAAGTTACAAATTTACAAGAAGCATCTAATTCAGGATTTTGCATATAGGAATGTATAAGCACATTCATTCCAAAAAAATTTGCAATTTTTGCAACTGCAGTTCCAATTTCTCCACAACCGATTATTCCAAGTGTCAAATTATTTAACGTTTTTCCTTCATAATTTTTATAATTAATTATATGAGCTTTCATATCTAAAATTGCAGGAAGCATATTTCTGACAAGAACAATTATTAAAGCAATTGCATATTGTGCTACGGCTTTTTCACCATACTGCTCTACATTAAGAACTGCAATATTATGTTCTATACAATAATCTAAATCAATGTGGCCATAGCCGTATGAACGAGTTGCGATTATCCGTAGATTTTTAAATTTTCTAAGAACTTTACTTGTAAGATTTGAGCTCCTGAATACACTAATAATATCTGTTTCTATAGCTTGTTCTTCACTCAATTTATAATCTTCATTAAGTGGCGCGTCTATGAAACTAATATCAAAATCAACAAGTTCGTTGTTTTCAAAAAATTCTTTTTCTGTATCTCGAAAATCAAACATTAGCATTTTCATCGTCATAATCTCCTGTTGATTATAGTATTTCAGATGAATAAAAATTAACTATTCTACAAATAGGTAATTTTGAGCATTTGATACTAATGAAGTTCGTCGATATTTATTATTTATCTTACAAGAAGAATAAACCAAGGTGTTATTTCAGTATTTTCACCAAAGTGTGAAAATTGAATCATACCTTTTTTTGTAATTTCAATGAATCCTGCAAGAGAATATGTATTAAATTTTGCATTACCAGAAGTAAATGTATAATTATCAAACATTTTATTTGTATCGTTTAGTATAATAATTTTTTCCTTAAGTCCGTGCTTTTTTAGCTTCAAAGAATTTGTATTTAGACTAAATTCAGATATCTTAATTATTCTAAAATCAGGAAATAATACTTGAACTTCCTCTTCTGTTAATTCTCTTTTAGTTAATTCTCCATCAATAAACGCAAAGTCGTAGAATTTTAAATCTGAATCAGAATACCCGATAAAATCTTTGTCTTTTAAAAATTCGTATGAACAACCTGTAGAAAATGCAAATGTTTTATCTGGATTTACGAATTCAGAACTTATGCCATCTCCAGCAGTTTTAGTAAAATAATTGCCAGACTTTTTATCTATTTTAGTAGACCAAGAATCTAACTCTACGTTATATGTAATATTAGTTTTGTTTTTTAAATTTTTATATTGAATATTATTTACATCTCCTGCTTGCACACATAGTGTAATAGAAAAAATTATAAACAAACTCATAAAAATCTTTTTCATATAACATCTCCTCAGTTACTACATTATAGCCTAACAACATCCAAAGTTCAATTCCAATAATAAAACTTTATAACACGAATTCTTTATAAAATTGTAAATTTATATTAAGGAAATAGCAAAAAATGATTTTCTGCGTTTTAAAATACTAAGAGTTAAGGAGAAATAAGTGTTAAAAATTAATTCAGTTGGTAACGTTGCTACGTTAGGGGTATTTAAAGTTAAGAACAAAAAGAATAGTACAAATCCAATTCAAAATGATATTCAGAATGAGGCTCAAAAAGAGCAGTTTAATTCCGGTGTTCCCAGAGCTTATGTCAGTTTCAGAGCTAAAACAGAGGATGTAAGTCCTGAACTACATTTTTCAGATGATGCAACTGCTTTGTTGGATAGAGCCAAAAATATTGCAAAAGAAATGGGACATGAAGAAATCACCCCATTCCATATTGTTGCAGCTTCTATCGAAGAAACAAAATCAAATTATCAACAAATTCCAAAAGAACTTTTAGACGCTGGTGTAGTTGAATCAATTTCTTCATTAAACAAGCTTGGCAATGTTTATATGAAAAACAACATACTTAACTCGGCCGACGATTTCAAATTCTTTACAGATGAAGTAAACCTTTTACAAGAACAAAACAAAATGTACTTAAATGCTCTTCCTTCAAATGATGAATTAAAAGGAAAAGAACGAGATATACCCTTATCAAAAGAATTAAAATCAATGTTTGATGAAACACAAAAACAAACTCAAGCAATTAATTCTTATATGATTTTAGGAACTGCTTTCAACGCAAATACAAAGAACAAAATCGCTTATACAGCAGACTTTTTAAAAGATTTGCAAAGTACAACTTATTATAAAAAACAAGCTGAAGTTGATGCTAACTACATGAAATTTTATGATACAAAAGCAATTGATGCTTGGAATAAATTGGCATTAGGTTCTAACTTATTTATTACTTATGGCGATGAAAAAGAAGCTAATAGAATTGAAACCAGCCTTATTAACACATTAGATGCCAAAAAACATGGCAATTTTAATTCTGCTAATACCTTAATGTATGCAATGTCGGACGAAGTTAAACCGGCAGAATTGTTAGAAGAAGTTTTATCAATTCAAGACACACAACCGAAAGTAAATAAAATCTTTATGGTTGATTTAGACAGTCTTATTGCCAATAATATTGATAAAAGCGGAGAGTTGTCTTATCCGATAGAAGTTATGCAAATGGTAAAATCTGCAAAAGATAACGTTAAATTCGTATTCTTCCAAAACCATGATACTTATTATCAATATATGAAAGAACCGAGTGTTCAAAAAGGTTATTCAAATTTCATATCATATTCAATTCCTCCAATGCACGCATTTGAAGCACAAGAAGTTATTGCAAATGATAGAAAGATGCTTAAAGATATCAAAACTCCGTTTACAAAGGATGCTAGAAATAAAGCTATTTCAAGTGCGGATAAAATGGAAGGGATTTATCCAGATAAAGCAATTAATTTAATGCAAAGAATCGCAACATATTACGGTGATTCTAAAAAGAGAATTTATCCTAAAGATGTTGATGAATTTGTAAACATTGCAGGTGATTTGTTTAAAGAAGACGATAAATCTGCAATCGTTTATGATACAGGTAAGAATTTGCAATCACTTTATGGCAAAGATACTGTGAAAAAAGATTTAGAAGCAATTGTAAGACAAATCAAATCCGGCAATATCGGCACAAGAGGTTACATTATGTATTCTCAAGATGATGAAGCCGGTTCCGGTAGAAGGTTTACTGCTCAAGCATTAGCCGGTGAAGCAAAAGTTCCTTATATGGAAATAGCGTCTTCTGATTTTGCAAAGAGTGTTGAAGATGAAGACGGATTCAGAACATCTCCGGCTTCTGAAATGAACAGAATTTTTACAGAAGTTAAGAAAGCTGCAAAACAAAACGAAAACAAAACAGCAATTTTATTTGTAAATAATTTTGAAGATTTTGCATTTTCCGGTCCATATTTGGCAGGGTATAAACAAGCTATGGCGCAAATGGAAAAAGAAATGGCAAAAGCTGAATCAGAGCATTTGAACATTGTTGTAATCGGCTCAACCAATCAATATTACACAGAAGCAATTCCAATGGTAGTTAGAGGTTTTAACCAAACTATAGCGCTCGATTCTCCGGCTTTCAACAAAAAATCAAGAAAAGATATTATAACAAACAGAATTAAAGAAACAGGCATTCCTCTTGCAGGAAGAACAGCAAAAGACAGAGAAGAAATAATTAACAAACTTGTTAAACTAACAGGTTACATGTCTTTTGTAGAAATTAAAACTGTTGTCGATAATGCTAAACAAATAATGTTGGAACGCAACAAGAAAAAAGCTTCTATCGGAGAATTCATTGAAGCATATTTGCAAATACAAACAGGAAGAACTTCGCATCCTGAAATGCCTGAGTACAACAAACGCGCAACAACTTCTCACGAATGCGGACACGCTACTAATTTGGAAGTTATGGGTGAAATACTTAAAGATAAAGGTCAACCTTGGCATCAATCTGACGAAGTTAATTTTATTACACTTGACCCGAGAGGCAACTTCTTAGGTGCAGTATTTGAAGGTAGAAAAGACAACGGCGATTATCCTTTTGAAGCATTATTTACAGGACTTGTATGCTCATATGGCGGCTATTCTTGCGAAAAGAAATTCTTTGATATGAACGGTTCAGCAGGAATCGGACAGGATTTGGCACAAGCGACACAAGCAACCAAAAGAGGCGTTGAATATTATGGACTAGGTCATCACACAGGTCAAATCTCTAATGCCGCAAAAATCAATTCCGGTAAATACAGCGAAAATGTATACAAAGATATGGAAGTAATTTTGAGTAATGCAAAATTAGCGTCTGACTTGATTACTGATACTTATGCAGGATTCAATAAATGGTTTACTGATAAATATTCTAAGCTAATTGGTTCTGACGATTGTATGGTTGATGGCGATGATTTTAGATTGGCGCTATCAAAATGGAAAGCCGCACAACCTAAGAACATGCAAGAAGAATTTGAAATCTTAGGCGACATGGTTATGGATATCATTAAAGCGTCTAAAAACGGCAAATTTTACGGCAAAGTTAGAGAAGTTAAAAAGGTAATTAAATAGGAAATGGTCAACACCTCTCCATTGGGGGACTGTTCACCCTCTCCATGCAGAATTGAAAAAGGAGAGGGGAGTGAGACGCGTTTATTTAAATCTCAGTGAATTACTTAGTCATCAATTTTAATTGCTACTCCTCATAGTGACTTAAGGTGAAACGTTATTGGTGCAAAAAATTGCACCCTACTTTTCTAAATTGAAAATTGACCTTAAGCCAAGTATTTCTGCAAAGTTACTTTATCAAACACTTCTACGCTGTCTTTTGAATGAATAAAAATCAGACAAGAAATCAAAGATTTAAAAGACTGAAAATCGTCAAAAGCCAGTTTTTGTCTTAAATCAGTCATGTTGTTAGCCATAAATTCAGTCAAAACAATTTTGTCGTTATAAAAAAGTTCTGACAAAAATTCAAACGCATCACGAGTTTTAACGCCTTCCAAATAAATAATATCAGGTGATTGGAACTCAACATATCTGAGTGCTTTATCCATGTTAAAACCGATATTTTCGTTAAGTTCGCACTGATTAACACCCTTGAGTTCGTATTTTGCGATTGACTCAATTGTCATAATATTTTTTCCTGATTTAGCCACCTCTGATAAAAGCGAATAAATTACGTGAGTTTTTCCGCTCAGAGGCGAACCGCAAACAAGGATTATTCCCGGATTATCAAGCGCATGCGTAATAATACTTCTCTGTTTTTCATCAGTTATAATTTTGTCCAAATGACGAGGCGGTTTATATATTTTCAAAGAAATTCTTTCACCCATAATCGTTGGGAATGATGAAACAGATGCAATAAGCATTGTGTTTTCAACTTTAAAACAAAGTTTACCGAGTTGTGGAATTTCGCAAACAGTAGCATCCAAATTCGAAAGTGTTTTTAATTTAGAAACAAAAGCTGAATTCAAAATTGCAGGAATTGTACCTTTGTCAAATATTTCACCGTCTTTTTTGAATACAACTTTTAGACCTTCTTCAACTTGTTCAAAGTTAAGCTCGTGAATATCTTCAATAATAGCTTGTTTCAAAATCGCCCTAATAACGTGCTGGATATGTTCTTCACCTGCTTCTTCTTTATGTAGTTCTTCTGTCCAGTCAAATTCTTTTTCATCATCAGGAGTCAAAGTAATGCTGTCAACCGTATCAGCAACTTTATAATATTCGTCAATCTTCTTGATTATGCTTGCTTCTGAAGCAATTACCGGCTCTATTGAGCATTCTGCCGTTTCAATAACTTTATCTATCGCAAACAAATCCAGCGGGTCAGACATTGCAACAGTTAAAACATCTTCTATTTTAAATAATGGAATTATGCGGTATCTTCTTGCATCCGCAAAAGAAACGTATTTAAAACATTTTGTATCGGGTTCATAATCTTCCAAATTAACATAAGGAATGTGCAACTTGCTTTCCAAAAATTTTAACAAAGTATCTTCCGCCAAAATCCCTGAATTTATAAGTGCTTGACCTATATTTATGCTTTGTACGTTAGCAAGTTCTTCAGCTTTTTCCAAGGTTTCATAAGAAACCACGCCATCTCGAACAAGCTCGTATTTAAGTTTTTCTAATGTTTTGTTGTTTACTGTTTCCATGTCTGTATCCTTTGAAGTGAATAAGTGAATGAGTGAATAGGTGAATAAGTTCGTATAAAATATATTCAATTTTTAACTCAGTTCAATATTGACAATAACTTAAATGAACTTATTCACTTATTGGACCTATTCACTTATTCACTTTACTTCAAATACTCTTCCACTTTCTTCACAATCGCATCCAATTCAAACGGTTTGGTGATGTATTCATTAACTCCAGTTTCTTCACCAATCATCTTATCTTCCAATTGAGAACGCGCTGTTACCATAATTATCGGAATATCTTTATATTTGCTGTCATATTTAAGGAGTCGGCTGATTTTATAACCGTTGATTTTTGGCATCATAACATCAAGGATAATTAAATCTGGCATTATCTCCTTAGCAAGTTTCAAGCCGTCCTCTCCGTTATAAGCCGTATAACACACAAAGCCCGAAACTTCTAAAACGAACTTTAGACTTTCTACGATGTCTTGCTCGTCATCTACTATAAGAATCTTTTTCATGTGTATCTCCTTCAATCTCGTATGAATACATTATATCACATTCTCCGTATAAGTCTTTATTCTGCTCAATTACCGAATCGATTTTTTTCTTTAAAAATTCGGCAGAAGGCTTGTCGCCGTCCATTAAAATTAGCGACAAAGTTGTCATAGCGCCTTCTTTTTCAATTAGAGAATTTGTCATATATGTTTTGTTTAACAAATTATTTTCTTTAAGCAAGTTTTCGATTACGGCATTAGTTGATTTAATTTTAATAACCGCAATTGTTGAACCGTTTGAACGCGCTTTTTGAGAAAGCTGTTTTCTTATCATTGTAAAATTACTCTTGTCATTTGCAACAGGAATTACAAAATAAAATTTTGAACCTTTGTTAATTTCGCTATCACACCAAATTGCGCCGTTATGCGACTCCATCAACTGCCTTGCAATCGGCAAACCTAAACCTGAACCACCAACTTTTCTTGAGAGTGAGTTTTCTATTTGTGCAAATTTATCAAAAACATGGTTTAAATCCTTGCGCTCAATACCGATACCATGATCTTCTACGCAAACTTGCAAATAATTGCCTTGTAGTTTTTTGATATCATCTTCAAAACAATTGTCATATTGAAGTTCACGAGCATTCACAACTTTTGAAGTTATTTCAATTTCACCAGCGTCGGGCGTAAATTTAATCGCGTTTGATACAAGATTTGTTAAAACTTGTTCTAATCTGTTTGAATCCGCGTAAACCTCTACATCGTCATCAGAAGGAATATATTTTATAGTCAAATTCTTTTCTTTAGCAACTTCTGATAAATTTGTTTTTACATATTCAATTACAGGCTCAACATGAATAAGTTCAAATTTGAAATCCATTTTCCCTGCTTCGATTTTTGAAATATCAAGAAGGTCGTTGATAATACCGGAAAGCCTTATAGCATTACGTTTACCCATAGAAACAAATTTTTCTATATTTTCTGTCATCTCACCGGCTTTTCCGCTAAGAATAATGTCCATAGCGTTTTTTATTGCGGTTAGCGGTGTTCTTAATTCGTGCGAAACGATTGAAATAAATTCTGATTTCAAACGTTCAAGTTTTTGTAATTTTCTGTTTGTTGCCTTCAATTCTTGCGTAAAAGATGCGCTTTGCAAAGGAATTGTAACTTGTTGAACAAGAGTTTGAAAACAAGTTGCGTCTTCTGTTGAAAATGGTTTTTCTCTGTAGATTTCCGTAAATCCGAAAAACTCGTCATTTAAAGCTATCGGCGCAAACATATTGTCATATCTCAAGATTGAAAAATCGTATTCTTGAATATTATGCTTGATGTTTTTTTCAATCTTTAAATTACCTATTTTGATATCAACGGGAGGATCTGCAAGCAAGGATTTGTAACTCAATATTGCACGAAGTTTTAAGGCTTCCAATAACCTGTCAGAAACTTTATAAATCGAATTAATTATTAAAACCGGTTCGCGTTCTGAGCGAAACATCAGAGTACAAGCAAGTTCAAAATTCAATGATTTTTCAATGCCTTCAATCATGATTTTGATTAATTTGTCTTTGTCTAAAGAACCGGCAAGTTGCGAACTTGTGTTATACAAAACGTTTAACTGGTAAAGACTTCTGGCTAATTCTTGGTTAGATTTTGTCATCTTTAATAAAGAAAGTCGTGTCTTTAAACTTGAATCGACAGTTGCAGAAAGTAACTTTTTATCGATAGGGGTTTTGATGAAAAGATTTGCGTTATGCATTATATCTTTATTTAGGTCTTTTTCTCCCAAAACCATAAGAATAACGACAGGGTATTGTTTAATTTTTCTGCATAAGTGCTTCAAATCAAGTGTTTCAATATCACCATCTACGATAACAATATCAGGTTCTTCAACTTTTAGAATATCAAAGATAAGAATTTCGTCCGATGTTGTTGCAATTTCATCCATCGGAAAAACTTCTTTCAAAAGATTTTCTTTCTCACTATCCTCACTAACCAACAAAAACTTAGTCATATTAAAATGATAGCACAAATGTGTAATAGAGTTAATATATAAATATTCACTTTATAAAAAAAAACTCCACCTTATGTTTAATAAACAAAAAAAAAATAAAGGCAACAAATCATCACCTTTATTTTTAATTACCTCAATGAAGAGTGTAAAATTTGCTCAGTTATTACTTAGCTAATTTTTT
>CAKVJE010000021.1 GCA_934754735.1 uncultured Candidatus Melainabacteria bacterium | reverse complement strand
AAATTCAGTGAAGTTAAAAATAGAGCAGAACAACATCAACAGGCGATTGATGAAGCCAGAAACTACATAAAATCAAACTTTAAAGCTTCCGGTTTAGATAAACAAGTTGACGAAAAATTGTTTATGGAATGTTTAAATAGCATTACACTTGATATTGAAAGCAAGGGGGCAGGCAGGGTTGAAGACGGTATTTTAGCGATTGAAACGAACGATACTGATATTTCAGAATGGACAGAAGACGGAACAGTGCAAGCTAATATGGTTAAATTATTAGTCCACGAAGCTTACCACTTATACCTTGAAAAAGATGGTAAGCACACTAAGGAAGCCACAAAAGAAGAAGAAGCGACTGCTGAAATGTTGGCACTAAGAACAATGGCAAACTTGTGCAAGAATGATTCTTCTTTGAAACCGTTTGAAATCTACGGACAATCAATTAGCGATTTTACTTCCAACGAAACAATTGCCAATAATCAAAAATTCAATTCTGACTTTTTAGCAAGTTATACAAAACACACAGGCACGGTAAAAGATGCTATAAGAAAAGCGAAAGAGAATGTAAGATTGTAGAATCAGTAGGTAGGTCGTGTTGGACAATTGTCATCCAACACGACAAATACGGAATTTTAATGTCGTGTTCAATGAAAAATGTTGAACACGACTTACCACTCACCTTTTATTACAAATAATTGAGGTATGTTGTAACTTCTGTCGTATTTGGATTAAAGTTTATGCGTCTTGTTTCCTCATTGTTTTCATTATAATTACTTCTTGCTAACCAGTAACAATGCTCATCAAATTTGTGGTTTCCATAATAGAACCACAATCTATCTGTGCGTTTTTCATTTTCGTCAAAAATGTTAATATTTACACTTCGATTATTATCTTCTTCGCCTGAATATTCAATATTATATTTTATATTATTATCTTTCAAATACTGTTCGTATTCTTGCGGTGTTGTATTATATGAAATATTTTCATTTACTAAATTTTCTACAATTGGATCATTTATATCAAAAACTTTTGTTGTCATATTTATTTTGTTATCTTGATTTCGAAATATTATTTGACTTGGTTTGCCATCCTTATATTCCATAAGTTCATAACCACTCCAAGATGAATAATTACCGTCATCATAATGAATAACTAATTCTTCATCTCCTTTTTTGTTTTTTAGAGTTACAAGAGTATTTCCCATTGTACAAGTTGAATCTATATCAAAATCTTCTCCCATTATTTTTCCTTGTGATTCAAGCCAATCAACCATATTGCTTAAAGACATTTGCGGAATTGTTTTGTTATGGTTTACAAAGCTAAGTCCGTAAGCACGAGAAGCAGAACTTACTTGAGATGTCATATATTCTTGACTAGAACGTTGTGTTCTATTTTCGGTATCAGAAATAGTTGGTGAATTAGTTTTATCATCACCTTTAGAAACAACATTATAGCTGTAATAGGGAATATATTCGACTTTATTCATGTACCACCCCAATCTGCCTACTATATAAATAAAGTGTTTTAAATGATAAAAATTGCCTAATTTTAAAGATATGTAAACAAGTAGGTATGTTGTATTCAACATTTTTCATTAAACACGACATTAAATTTTCTAATAAAATATTTGTCGTGTTGGATGAAAATTGTCCAACACGGCCTACGACTTACTACTGACTTATTATTTAATATAATTTGCTGCACGTTGGCCAACATTATAATATTTGTTCTATTTGGGATATTACTTCTTTAGATAAAATACCGGACTTTTTATATTCTTCTAAAGCAATTTTTCTTTTATCTTCTGGAGAACTTAAGATAGATTTCAATATACGCATGTTTTCTTTAACCGTGAATATTTCTTTCCCTAGTTCTGTTATTGGCATGATTCCACCCATATCAATACAAATTCCGTTAACTCCATTGCCTGTGTTATTTTCGAAATCAGTATGTTCTACAAATAGTCGTTTGAAATCAAAATTTCTTTTAGCTTTTCTTCCATTACCAATAAATTCACCAAAAGCAAATTTTGTGTCACCTAGTCCAAAATATGAAGGAATTGCGATTCCTTCTTCCGGTTTTACTTTATGCCCAGTAAAAAATCTTAAAAATTCTGAAATATTGGCTTCTGCCATTGCACCATTAAAACGTTTTTCTTCTTTTTCACAGGTTTCACAGAATTCTAACTGTTCTTGCACATCTTGTCTTAGCTCAGAGGCATTTATTTCAGAATGAGAATTTCTTGACATTTTATGTTCTTTTAGATGTTGTTCTACTAATTTTTCATCTGATAAACTATCCGTAAAGCGTTTGTTTTTTCTCCTTAGATGAGTAATAATGGTATTTTCTCTATATACTTTCAAGACTTTATCATCAAATATTTGTTTTCCATCTTTATTTAAAACTTGGAGTTTGTATACATTGCCAAACACACCACTGCCTATAGGTGTAATAATCACATTTTGAACATCTGGAACGTATTTTTTTATCCCATTAAGAAATTTTTCTTCCGCTTTTATAATTGTTTCGATTTCTTTTTCTTTATACAAAGAGTCTAATCTCAAAAAACCTTTTAAGTCGCCTTTCATTGAAAAATGTTCATATCTTTTCTTTGATGTATTGAGATTCATTCTGTTAACACACTGACGTTCTAGTTTATTTATTTCACCTAAGATATCAACAGTTTCATTTAATATTTTTTCAACACCTTGTTCTGCGGATTTGTTACTTACACCATTTGATGTTACACAAGATATCACATCTTTAGGTAAGCAGCCGGAAGCTTTTCGTTTAGCTATACTAATCATTTGTTCATAATTTGAATAATTCAATCCTGAGCGAAAGAAACCTTTTAACCTGCTAATTTGCCCTAAAGCTTGTACCATAACCTAACTTCCTATTATAAAATTTTCTACACTTATATAAAGTGTTTTTATCGTCTAAAATTGCTCAAAGTTACGCAATTCACTTAGTTAATACGATCTTTGCTTCGGCACCTACTACGTTTGCGCAAATTGTAACAATTTTCCAGTTTTCTTAACAAACCCTTCTTATATCCCTAATTAGAACGTAGGGTGGGAAAAGCGTGAGCGGTTACCACCTTCATAAGTAGGTAGGTCGTGTTGGACAATTGTCATCCAACACGACAAATATACAAAATCTGTTGTCGTGTTCAATGAAAAATGTTGAACACGACCTACGGCTTTTGGGAATTTGTTTTTTACAAAACTTTACCTAAGAGGAAGAAATTAGCAAATTTTTTTGCTCGAAATTCTTTATATAATTATGGGGGAATACAAATATGGGAATTAATATTAGTAACAATTATCCGACAAAACAATTACAAGGTGATTTCAAAAAATTGATGCAACAAAATGTGAAGTCTGAAGCTGAAAAAGCAAGACAAGAACTTGAAGGATATTATAATTCATTAGGAGAATATAGTAAACCATCAATGGAAAACATTTGCAATTTGTATAATACAGGACATAAAACTGAAAGTGAAAAATTTCACAAGGAACATATGAGGTTATGCAAACTATATAGAGAAGCGGCTCTTAAATTTGGTCAAGTGTTAAAAAATCTTGCTAATAGTACGGTTGAAGATATCAGAAATGCAATGGCAGAAGTTAAAAATGCAACTACAGAAGCTATAGCTGGTTTGCAAAATTTAATTATCGCAGAAAGAGCTTTGATATAATAATTTAGGTATGAGTTAGCGGGTCAGATTTTCTAACCCTATTCCAGTTCCCATCTTTTTAACATATTTTATCTTTATACTACAATGAAGCAATGAGCAACATTTTAGAGCCATTAAAACTAACACGAAAAGATGGAAAAGTTGTAGATGTAATTTTCTACAACAATGTTGGTATTGATAATGTTGAGATTTTGGATATCAAAAAACTCAAATTTGAAGGTATGAAAACTAAAGATATCAAGAAATCTTTAATACGAGATGTTGTATTTAAGAGTGATGAAAAATTATATCTTCAAAATAAAACATCAAATATTATGGCATTACTCCCACGAAAACATTTAACTAAAATTATATCAACAGTTTTTAGACGAGATATTGAGAGTAGATATTCATACTTAAAAAAAGAAATAATTTCTAACGTAGATACAATTTTCTACAATGCGATACCAATATTAAAACATCCAGAATTAAAATCTGAAATCTTGTATGATTATCAATACATTCATCGTTTTGCATTGCCATTAAAAATTGGTGGTGTATTATTTTTAGTAATAATTACAGTTAAGGAGCGTATTGACCATGATGATATCACTATTGATGAATTTGCAATTTATGATATGTATTCAGAAGCACTAAAATATAAAAATCCATTTGGTAGTTCCTCCACAGCTTCTGTAGGAAATAATCCTATGACCACCTGTAGCCATTACCAAATGGATACCTACAGTATAAACGATTTAACAGCCTTTGTCAATCGTAGCATAACGAGTTTCGAGCAACGCGTTTAACCTTGTTTGCTTTCTTTATTCTGTACATTTACTTTAAAATGTGCTAAGATTACTTTATGTTTACCGAAATCGTAGAAGAAACAAGAAAAATCCAAACGATCACAAATAAAAATTCAAAAAAACTTAAAAAAGAACAATTTGGTAAATATAGAGGTCGATATACTAGCTAAATATATTGAAAAATTTTTATCAACGAGTGATAATAGGTCAAGAATAGATATTGATTTTCTTCAAAGGAATGGTTTTTATTAATATGACAGGCAAGTTTAACACAATTCAAGAAGCTTTAGAGGATTTCAAAGCAGGAAAACCCTTAATTGTTGCAGATGACGAAGATAGGGAAAATGAAGGCGATTTAATTTGTTCTGCTCAATTTGTAACACCTGAGCTTGTAAACTTTATCACTAAAGAATGTCGCGGAATCGTGTGTTTAGCGATTTCTGACAGCATTGCAAAACAACTTGACCTTCCTCAAATGGTAGAAAAAAATACAGAAAGTATGCAAACGGCGTTTTCTCTAAGCATTGACGCTCATCCGAAATATGGTGTTACAACCGGCGTTTCAGCTTTTGATAGAGCCAAAACCATTGAAGTAGCCATTGCGCCTGACGCGCAACCTTCTGATTTGCGCAGACCGGGGCATTTATTCCCTTGTGTCGCAAGAAAAGGCGGAGTTTTAAAAAGATGTGGCCATACAGAAGCCGTTGTTGATTTGGCAAGACTTTGCGGACATAGAGAAGCCGGAATTATGTGCGAAATAATGAAAGAAAACGGTGAAATGGCAAGACGCGATGATTTGCATAAATTTGCCGAAAAGCACAATATCAAATTCATTACTGTTGCTGATTTAATCGCATACAGGCTAGAAAAAGAAAAATTTGTAAAACGTGAAGTTGAAGTGTTTTTGCCGACACAATTTGGTGATTTTAATATTATTGGATATATCGATACAATCACAGGTTGCGAACACGTTGCACTTGTTAAAGATGACGGCTCTGACAAAATACCTTTAATCAGGGTTCATAGCGAATGTTTGACGGGTGATATTTTCCATAGTTTAAAATGCGATTGCAATTGGCAATTACATACAGCTTTAAAAATGATTAATGATTACGGTAAAGGCGCTGTGATTTATATTCGCGACCACGAAGGACGTGGTATCGGACTTATTAACAAGCTTAAAACATATAAACTACAAGAAGAAGGTCAAGATACTGTAGAAGCTAATGTTTCACTAGGTTTTGCACCTGATTTAAGAAATTATGGAGTTGGGGCGCAAATTATTTTAGATTTAGGCTTCAACAACTTTAATTTAATTACAAACAACCCTAAAAAAATCGTTGGATTGAAAGGGTACGGTTTAACAATACACGAAAATATTAACTTAAAATCAGAAGTTAATAAATACAACGAAAGATACATAAACACGAAACGCGAAAAAATGCACCATATTATGTAATTCAGAGTGCAAACAAGAGGATATTTTATGGCAGATACATCATACGAAGTGGAATTACTAAACAGCAATATTTATAAATTCTTTGCAGGAGTTTATAATGACTTCAAGGCAAAAGCTGTTGACGAATACAAATTTGAACTTGAACCGCTTCCTTATGAAGAATTTATTGATGCCGTTGAAAAAGACTACATGAAATGTATAGTTTTAAAAGAAAATGAAATTCCTACTGCGTTTTTAGTTTATACCACGTCAATCTCTGAAGCGGTTGAACTTAACTTAATTCATTGCCTTGGAACAGAAGACGAACTTACAAAAATCAAACTTTTAATTGAAAAGTTTTTAGAATTAACAGAAGTTGAGCGTCAAACTAAAGTTGTTTCTTATCCTATGCTTGGTCATCAAGCAGTATTTACTGCTGATATTTCAAAGTATGGATTTAAGTATATCGGACTTGCTGTTTTAAGATTTATGATGGGCAACGCTTCTTCTGAAAGAATTTTAGAAAACATGAAATTGAGCGAAAAACCTTCTGAATACAAAATTGTAAGCTATGACCCATCTTATAGAGAAGACGCTGTAAGAATTATTCACGAATCATTCAGAGATACTCAAGATGCTATTTATGATACAAGATTTAAGACTATAGAAGGCACTAAAGATATTATCAATAAAGTTGTTGATAGCATTTACGGAGAATTTTTACCGGAAGTTACTTCTGTGCTTTTATATAACGATAAGCCTGTAGGTTTTGCTTTTGCAAACGTTACCGGCGGTAAAATAGCGAACTTACCTTTAGTTGCTATCGAAAAAGAGCATAGAGGACATGGTTTTTCAGAACATCTTTTAAGCCGTTCAATCAAAACAATTGTTGATTGGACAAAATTAGGCAAAAAAGTTTTTAGCGAAGTAAACGTAACAACTGAAACAAATAATTATAAAGCTTTAAAAATGTATAGAAGAATCGGCTTCAGAGAGGATTTTTGTTACCCTCAAGCCTACCTAATGAAAAAATAGTGTTATAATAAAAACGAAAAAAGAAAAGCGAGAGTAAAAAGGAAAGGAGAAGTATGAAATTATCTACAAAACTTATAGCAGTTTTAAGTGTTGCTTGTGTAACTTCTTGCGTAGCAATGGCAGGTGAACCAGCTGATGTTCAAGCTTACGCTCATCCTACATTGTTCGGTTCTCAAAGTCATGCAATGGTAACTTCAGAAAACGATGTTGTCGTTGGTGGAAAAATTTACAAACCATGCAATGTTAAAACAATTGAAGGTAAACAAAACGTAGTTGTTGCTCGTTTTGCAAAACAAATGCTTAGCAACATGAAAGGTCAAATGGACTCAAGAAGAGCTGGTTTATATGACCCTAAAATGCCTGTATTACGTTCAGAATTAGCATTCATTATTGCTGACGGTTTAAATTTAACAGAAGTTAAAGGTAACAAATATACTGACGTTGCAGCTGATTATTGGGCTAAATCTCAAATCGACAGAGCATTAACAGCTGATGTTATGATTGGTTACCCTGATTCAACATTCAAACCTGACCAACCAATTACAAAAGCAGAAGTATTTGCTACTTTCGCTAAAATGATGGACTTAGATGTTGATAGAACTGCTACTCCAACTTTTGAAGGTCAAACAGTTAAATACATCCCTAGCTGGGCAGTAGGCGCAGCAGATGAAGTTATCGCTTCAAACATCTTAAACAAAATTCCTGATAAAGATAAAGTAGTTAACGATGAATATTTATCAAAAGAACAAGTTGCTTATATGTTAGGCGCATTAAAAGCAAACTTCAGAATTGATACATCTAAAGGTATTGCAGGTTGTGCGACAAAATATGAACCAATCGCTATTAAAATTAAGTTAAGCGAAAGAATTAGCGCAAGAACTTCTAACGTTGGTGATACATTCACAGCTAAAACAGTTGAAGATACAAAAATTGCAGGCGTAACTTATCCTGCAGGCTCAACAGTAAAAGGAAAAGTAACAAGCGTTGCAAGACCTGGAGTTAAAAAACCTGGTTATATTGAAGTTCAATTTGAAAACATCAAAAATGGTGACAACTGCGCTGAATTCCCTAAACAACTTTCATCTGCAGAAGTTAACGTAACTAAAAATCCTAACGTAGCTTCAAGAGTTCTTGGCGCTCCATTCTCAATGGTAGGTAGAGTTGCAGGTGTAGCAGGAAGAACAGCTTCTTCTGCTGCTGAAATCGTTGCAAATGGCGTTGAAGAATACGGCGACAATTGGTCAGACGCATTTGCTGATACTGCTTCATTGCACCCTGTTAAAGGTCTTAAGAGCGTAGGAAGCAGCTTTATTACAGTAGGTAAAGGTGTTTATAACATCACAAAACTTGCTGTATCAGGAACATTCGGCGTTTGCTATGAATTAGTTGATGAAGCTAAGTACATTTTCGTACCTAACACAACTAACGATTCAAGCTTAAACCCTGATGAAGTATTGACTATTCTTTACTAAGAATTAGTTTGAATTATATTTTAATACCGGTACAAAATTTTACTCTGTGCCGGTATTTTTAATATCTTAAACTTACGCTTTTTTATTTCCGACTTCAAATCCCGGAATAATTAAAATTGCAGGGATACATCTTGTTATATTTTGAATTAGTTTGCTTTCTTTATTAAATTGTCTTGCAGCAGAACAAAAATCATCCACGTGTGCCGAAAAATCACTCAACTTAACCGGACGACCTTTTCCTTTATTAAAGATTTTTTCATTAATCTTGTTGGCTAAAATATTACTTGCCCAAACCCCTGTAAATAGCCCGATTGTTCCACTAATCGCTTGAGGAATTTTTGTTCTAAAAGTTTCTTTATGTACATTTTTTTCAAGAAACTTTTTACCAAATTTTTGTCCACCTTTTGCGAATCTTGTAACAAATATAATCGGAACAGATACATTAGCTATTTGCAAAAGCGTTTCTTGAAGCTTAGCTTTTCTATTGTTTTTATCTTTATCTAAAGCACATCCTGCAGCTAAACCACCAATACAAGACCCAACGCCCATTGTGATGATTTCTTTTTCATCATAAGGAGCTTTATACATATAACTTCCTTTAAAATTTTTAAACATTTTTTTAGGATTTAGTGAATATTTTGCACATTTTGCAAGAACTGCAAGTCCTGCTAAAACCCCAATAGCGGAAGAAGCTGCAATTATAGACTTTTCTTTGGTTGAATATGTGCTCTCACTCCAAAAATTTCCATGTCCGAATGCCGGCTTGCTAGTCGGTATTTGAGTATTATATTTAATCGGACTTACATTCATGTTTTATAAAACCTTTCGGCTACTATAAAACACCTAAAAGTTAAAATTTGCCTATTTGTTACGATATCTTAACAAACTGGAGAGTAAAATTTTGAAATCTCTTCAAAATACTTTTCTAATGCTTTATATCCATTATAAATTTCATTTGTAACCGTTGCATATCTGCTTGCCACAATATATTTCAATTCTTTGCATCTTATTTGAAGAAGATTGTCCGCATCCTTTCTTAAAAGTTCGTTGCCTGAAGCTGACCATTTTTTCAAATAAGATAATTCTTCATTAATCTGCTTGATTGTAGAAAATTCAAGAGTGTTAAAATCGTATTTTTTTAGAAGTTGCAATTCTGAATTAGTAATTCTGCTCTGAACAGCTTGAAAACGATAAACTTTTTTGATGATTACATAATTATCAGCAATTCTTCTGTGTGAATACGGTACAGAACTTTTTGCCAACAAAGCTGATGTAGAAAGCGCTGTAAATGCGTCTTCATCTCTTGAGAATGTACTTTGAATAGGATTAATCGTTTCAATCTTCTTATTAAACACGAGCCAAAACTCCCCATTTCCTCTTTACAGAATAATCATAACTAAATAGAGAAGTTTTGTCATTAGAATGTGAAGCAATTTTTACATTATGTAACTAAAATTTTACGAATTACAAAATAAAATTATCCTTCGTTTTCTACTTTGCCTTCAGCCGGTTGAGATTCTTGTTGTGCATACGCATTTATTGCCTTGCCGGAACTTGTTGTCTTAAACTCGCCGTCTTCAGTTGTTTCAGCTTTTGTGTTAGCCTTTTCTTCTTGCGGTTTTGAATGTTCTCTACAATATTCTATATACTCTTTGTAAGTTATTTTATCATCATTATTTGCATCCATAAGCTCATCATACTTGCCGTCGCCACGTTTTGCATAAACAGCAGAATCTTCGTTTCCTGAGTTATTATCAGTTTCTGTCTGTTTTTCAGTTTCACTTTCTTTTTTTACTTTCTCAGATGCATTCTTTTGAGCTTGCATAGTACGATACGATGATGCCAATTGTGTCATTTTAATTCTTTCTGCAACTGAAATCCCTTTTTCATCGCAGTAATCTCTAAATTCTTCAAACGAAACAACGCCGTCTTCATCAGCGTCCATTTCCTTCATATACATAGGTTCACCTTTTTTAGCATAATAGGCAGAACTTGATTTTGAATGCATTTTATTAATACCTGCATTATTCGTTTTTAGAAAATTTGATTGCAAACCAAAACCGGTATTATTGGAGATGTTGTTTTGCATAATATTAAATCCTTTTAATTATACACTTTTGTACTTACACGAATACAAATATCATCCTAGATATACTTATTATATCATATTTTAAGACTTTTGCAACCTAATTGCACGCCTTTTTCTGTTCTAATTCAGTTTTATATCTTTTATATTGGTTGTTTAATTCAGTCAAATCTATCGCTTTGTCGATAGCTTTCAAGGCGTGCTCATAATCACCTGCAATTTCGTAAGCGTGCGCCAGATAAAAATATGAAAATGGTGATTGCTCCATTTCTGCAATTAATTTACAAGTATTAATGCGCTTTAAATCATAGCGTTCTTTTAGACGTTTAGCTTCTGTTAAATCTTCTTTTGCACCATTATAATCTCCCAATGCTTGTCGAATTTTGCATCTTTTCTCGTATAAAAAGTAAGACTCTGCATCACCGCTAACTTCATCAATAGCTTTATTTATGTAATTTAAAGCTGTTTCATTATTGACATTGTAATACTTATCCGCATTATCCATACATTCACGCATTGTATCTGTTTTCACAATTGATGTGTGAAAATTGTATTTTATAGTAAGTGAGTCTTTTGAAGTACTAGCAGGAAATTTATCAAACGGTTCAGCTTTTCTAAGAGCATCAAGTGCTGACTCATCAAAAACAGGATTATTGGAGCTTTTTACAAAATCCACATTTACAATTTTACCCCAGCGCGTAACTTTAAACATAACAGTTGCGTCACCGTCTTCAACAAAATCCGGCGGGTTCCAACAACGTTGAATTTTTGCCTGCAAATTATTCATGTAAGTTGAAAAATTATTTTGTAATTCAGTATTTCCTCTGTACTGATTGTAGTCAAATTCTGACGCGCACACAGGAATTGTAAGCATTAATAAAAACATGCTAAATAAAACAAAATATTTTGCACTTACTCCCATAAGTCAATTTTATACAAAAAGCAAAAAGGTGTAAACTTTTTCTAACACAGCTTTTACAAATTCCTCTTTCATTGTTACACGCTCAATATTAGAATCTAATAAAACCTTAAATGTTTCAGATTTATTAGGAGTATAAATCGTTGAATACATCAAACCTACAGGTTTTTCATCACTACCACCGGTAGGGCCAGCGATTCCTGTTGTAGAAATACAAATATCTGCTTTTGTTACTGTATGTAATCCTTGCGCCATTTCGAATGAACATTCTTTACTAACTGCACCATATTTATCAAGAGTGTCTTTTGAAACTCCTAAAATTTTATGTTTTGCCTCATTAGAATAAGTAACAAAGTTTAAATGAACAAAAGCGGAACTTCCGCTAACATCCGTAAACTTTGAACTTAAGAGTCCGCCTGTACAAGATTCAGTCGTCGCAACTGTTATTTTTTTATCTATTAAAATCTTTGCAATTTTTTTTATCATATTTTAACCCCCGTTGGTATTTTAGCATGTAAAACGTTGTATTTAATCGCTCTTTTCATCTTTTATGTAAAGATTTCTTACAATCGTATATACTTTACTTGTTAAGAATTAAACAAATCTGTATAATAGTGTAAAGGTTACACTAATCGGGATATGGAGGTTGTCTATTGAAGGTTAACGCAATATCTGGAAATGTTTTGCCAAATAATAAGGCACAAAAAAGAAATACAAAAGCTCAAAATCCAAATTTTAAATCAGCAATGGGAATGATGCCTGTTTTAGGTGCAACAGGGGCTATCATGCAATGGATTGAAAGCAAAGGTTATTTTATTTCATTCCTTATTCAAGACGGATTAGGCATGACTGTTCCGAGAGTATGGACCGGTTTTCAAAGAGACAAAGAAATAACAGGTAAATATAACAAGCAAGAAGGTTTAGAAGTTCTTGGACGTGAGGGTATGACTGGCCCGTTTATTGTTGGTGTAGCTCCGGCAGTTTTAGCCCTATCCGGGAGATTTTGTAAATCAACCAATACAAATACAAGACTTATCAAACGATTTGGAGAAAGTCTTAAACAAATGGTTAAGAGTCCGGATTTTGATAATGTGATAAAAAAAGATAAAGATAAGTTTAAAAATGAGTTTTATAAACGTAATTTAGAAGCAATTTATAAAAATTCTGTTCCTAATGATAAGAACTTTAAAGAAACTGTTTCTGGTTTAATGAAAGATTTTGAAATCTTTGATAATGGGAAAGACAGTGAAACCAGAAATGCTGCATTAGGCAGAATAACAGAAAAGATAAATTCTAAAATAACAGAAACTTCGTCAGATTTGTATAACATAAATAAACTTTATGTTGGCGAAGGCGAAAACAAAAAAGCCTTCAGCATGAGCGAAGCTTTACTTGCATTAAAAGATTTTGGTAATGATGCGATTAAAAATAATAAAAATAGTGAAACTTTAGATGAAGTTGCGGCAGAAAATATTAAAAATAATTTTGCAACAAAAAGACTGGCAGTGAATGTTGGCAACGTAGCTATTACATTGGCAGGTTTATCATATTTGCCTAAATTGTATGCAAAGAGTGATGTTTCACCCGGGGCTGCTGCGTTAGAACACGCAAAACAACATCAACACGATGAAGAAAACAAACAAAATGATGTAGCATTCAAAGGTAAAGGGATAAATTCTGATGGATTTTTCTCTAAATTAGGTAAGTTTATAACAAAATATACACCTGAAAAAATGCAAGAACTTTTAGAGTACACAGGTTATAATTTCTCTAAAACGACATTCGCATTGCTTGCGACTTTGGGTTTGCTTTTCCCTAGAGGTAAAAGAGCTTGGGAAAGAGCACAAATTGATGAAAATGGTAAACGCGATATGACAGAAATTAATGAAATCTTATTAAGAGATACTGTTTCATCTTTGTCTGTAGTGTTTGCAGTGCCAATGCTTACAAAAATGATAGTTCGTTCTTATGAAGATAAATTAGGTTTTGTGCTTACGAATAAGGCTTCTGAAGGTAAAAACGGATTCCAAAAGGCAATGGATTTAATTAATCCTTATAGTGATTTGGAAGTTTTGTCAGTAGCTGACTTAGACTCAATTTATGGCAATATTGATTCTAAAAAGAAATTTGGTAATTTTGCGGAATTTGTTGATAAGAAAGGTGGAGATTTAGAAAAAATTATTTCTAAATCTGATAACGCATCTTTGGTGTTCAACGAAAAAACTTTTACGTTAGATTCTATAAAAAATCTTTCACGTAAGGAAAAGAATGAAAAGATTAAGAAGCTTTTTGAAAATGGTATTTCTGACGAAGTTATTTCGAAAGTTATGAAAGGTACAGGAGAAATAAAACATAATAAAATAGCGAAAATGGCACGCGGTCTAAATTCGCTTCCTGGATTTATTTCAACAGTAATCATTTCTCCAATCCTTCTTGGGGTTTTGATTCCGATGCTAACTTACCATAATACAAGAAAAGCTAACGCCAAAAAGCTTCAACAAACAAATAATAATAATTAATCTTTTTTGTTAAATTAATTTGTAAAAATTGTGCAATAAATTGGCAACAAAAATCTTTAGGAGTTTTAATATAGGGAATTAGCAAAAAAGGTTGTAAATGATAAATCCAGTAAGTTTTAATATTGTAAATAATCAATATTTAAATAAACAAACTCAAAAAGGTGAAATATTGAATAATTCACTTCCACAAACTAATGAATTATCAAATTATGATGTCGGTCAAGCAATTCTCAATAGAAATAATATTTCGTTTCGCAATTTGGCGACGCCAATCGAAGTTACTGACAAATACAACAAAAAAACAGAAGGCAAAGACCATTTGGATTTGCCGAATATTCATGTGTACGAATATCCGGATACTAATTTGCAAGTTTATGTGAATGCAGACGACAAGATTGAAACTATTGGAAATAGCGAATTAGAAATTCCAAAATATTCAATTTTAATAGAGAATAATAGTTATGAAAAGCACGATTTATTAAAGGAGAAATTGTTGTGTTTTTTATTAAATAAAAATAGTACAAATGTTATAGGTTCAAGTTTTTGTCTTAGTATTTTTAATTTAGAAGATACAGATTTTTCAAATAATATTCAAAAAATAAATCAGGAATTATTTGCAAAAAAGTTCAATAAAAAAGATTTAGAGGACGCTAAAAATGAATTGAAAGTATTTTTAAAATCTCCTGAATATATTGAACGAAACAGGTACACTCAAAAGCTTTATAATAATGACGATTTAAAGAGTGATGAAGAAATAAAGCGCGAAATTGAAGACGTTACAGTCGATGATATGCAAAAATATTATGAAGAGTACTTTAAAAATTCTAGTGTAAAAGTTTTCTTAACAATTTCAAAAGAATATTTTGAACAAAATAAGGATGTGATTTTAAAGCAAATAAATCCAAAAACGAATTTAAAATTCTTAAATAGCGATATTACAACTTCTAATGTCCCAAAATTAGTAGGGAATACACTAATAGTAGACAAATCAACATTGAAAATTCCAACAAAAGCTGTAAACACAAAAGATAGTATAATTGAAAATATTGCGATTAATATTCTAAATTCAGATAAAGATATTAACAAAAATTATTCGTTAGGCACAAAGCATTTTTCAATCCCGTTAGAGTTGAAAAACAATTCATCAATAAAGTATCATTGCACTTTTTGTACAATTGATATAAAAGATAACGACAAAGATTTTACAGATTTTTCTAATGCATTGAATAAAATTTGCAACAAAGATTTGGCATCAGAAATTGAAAAGCAGAAATACGAAATAAAAGAAAAATTAAAACAGGCATTTACAGGAGAAAGACTAGATTTTATAAAACATTTAGAATTGATGTCTTATTCAGATGAAGTTTTTAACCTGTATGAAATAATTGATTCTATAAGTGAAGATGATATAAAGCAATATTACGATGATTTGGCCTCTGTATAAAAAAAGAATTAACCTTTTGCTATATTAAATATATTTGCAAGTCGCGTTTGAATCTCTTCTTCATGTTTATTATAAAAATCACGATTTGCAGAGATTGCAATACGAATATCAGAGTTTTTTAACACATTATCGCTATATTCTTGTACATCTTCATAAGAAATTTCTTTTATCAATTGTTCATATTCTTCTTGCGTAGTATTTGCCGGAACATCAGTATAATCAAAATCCGCATCGATTTTTAAGTTATGAAGTGTATAACCTATTGGTGCGAGATGCAGGGCATTATCAATGTAACGTTTTTGAATTTTAGGAGTTACAAATTGTTCATTAATCATATCTAATGTTTTAATAAAATCTTTTTCATCACAACTTATGTCAAATTTACGTTTATAGTCTTTTATGCACGAACCTTTGTCTTTAATTTCCGGATTTCTTCGTAACAAATCGTGCAATTGGTCATGCAAAGCTATTTCATAAACAGCGCAGAGACCTGTTTTTGTTTGAAAATCGTCATTTTTAAGTATTTGTACACTTACTCTTGGCAAACTTGGCTCATCTGTTAAAATTAAGTCTATATCGTTCAATTGCTTGGCTTTAAAATTTGGCAGAGTACAAGCATAAGTTTTTGATACTGTGGAATATTCCTTAGAAAGGCCTTGAGTAGAATTATTTGCAGGAATGTCACTTTTATTTACTTGTATTTCTTTTCGCGCGTTATTGTAATATAAATTGGTTGATAAAACTTTAAGCATAACTTGCCTCCATTAGTATTATAGATTAATATTATAGATTTTTTTACTAAAATGAGCGCGATTGTTACATTGTAAAAAATATATATAACTTATAAGTATAACGTTTGTAAAATATATGTTAATATTTAAGAAATGTAAATATATTGTAATTCGTCTCGTATTACGCGTTTTATGTAATGAAATTATTCGTACGAATAATATTTATGAGGTATTTAGCATAAAAGTAAGTTTTAATCATTTTAAATTGACAATAATAACTAATCTTTCTTATCGTAGCTTTCTTTTCTAGTATCATTATTAGCTTCAGCAGTTGTTTTTGCGCCTAATGCTCCCAATGCTATTGCACCAATTGGGCCTGCGACAGCGAAGCCTACTGCTGCCATTGCACCTCCGCAAATCGCGCCAACTAAATAATCGCCGAATTTCAAATGGCCTTTAAACGCAATTGGCGCAGCAACTGGCTCTTGTGGTTTTTCATGCGCAACTCTGCTCCTTGTTTTTTGCAAAACAGGAGTAGTAAATCCTATCGGACTAACTCTCATAAAACACCTCTTTAATCTATAATAAACACTTTATAGTTGCATTATAGAGCAATTAAGTAAGTTTGTCAATGTATTATGATAATTTACTGAACAAAAAAGATTCGATTCTTAGATTTTTAATTATAAAAATTTACATTGCGTCATACTTTATTGAATAATAAAAGTATTTAAGCTATTCTAAAAATTGTTGTAGATTATTTGGGAAAAACAAATGGAAAAAGGTTTTGTAGAGAATGGCTTTATTATTGATTTAAGCAATGCTAAAAACACAACTCAACTTGTGTTTGAGCTTAGTTCAATAATGGAGCATCCTGATGTTAAAGGGAAAAATATTTGTTTAAAATTAGGAAGTTTGGATTTAAAACAATCTCAACTTTTGAGCATTAAAGCTTTGATAGAATCAATGGACGCGTCAATTGCTTTTATTGACACAGATTCAGAACAAACAGAAGCGTCTGCTGTAAGTTTGGGTATCATTGTTTCAGAAGTTTCAGACGATGTAGAACCAGCTGTAACTTGTGAGCCAGATGAAAATCTTAAGGAAGAAGAAGTTGTTGTAAAAACAGAAACCGAAGCTCCTCAAGAAGAAATCGTTGAAAATAAAACTGTTGAAGTTCATGCAGATATTCCAACATCTTCAAGCCCGATTGAAACAACGGAAGGCATTGAAGATACGTATGAAGAAGAAACAATGCAAGAATTATCAGAAGTAATCCACGCTGATACATTTGGAACAGATTTCGAAACACTTGCAGCTAACGAAGGTTTAATTAAAAACGAAGACACAAGCAAATATATTCTTCTTGATACAGGAGATGTTTTACCTCAAGGTGCAGAAGAAAACACAGTTAACACAGAAAGTTTACCGACTCTTTATATAAACCAAACTTTGCGTTCAGGTCAAACTGTTAGTTATGAAGGCAACATTTTGATTATCGGCGACGCTCACCCAGGTAGTGAAATCGTTGCAACAGGTGACATTACGGTTTGGGGTATATTAGGCGGAATCGCTCATGCCGGCTCTTTAGGCAATGTAACGGCAAAAGTCAGAGCATTAAAATTGAACGCAATTCAATTAAGAATTGCAGGATTATACGCTAGAAGAAATGACACATTGAACGTACCTTACGTTCAAAAAACAAATGAGTTTACACCGGAAGAAGCTCAGATTGAAGAAGGAAAAATAGTAATTTATAAAAAATTAAGGAGAGATTAATGACTGGTCGAGTTATAGTAATTACATCAGGAAAAGGCGGAGTAGGAAAAACTACAACAAGTGCAAACATTGGTACAGCGCTTGCAAAAGCCGGTTATAAGACTGTTCTTATAGATACAGACTTGGGACTTAGAAATTTGGACCTGTTACTTGGTCTTGAAAATAGAATTGTTTACACAATTGTTGACGTAATCGAAGAACGTTGCAAACTTAAACAAGCGCTTGTAAAAGATAAAAAGAATCCTAATCTTTCATTGCTTGCAGCTGCTCAAACAAGAGATAAAACAGCTGTTAACGCTGAACAATTAAAGGGAATTTGCGACACATTGAAAGAAGAAAACGACTTCGTTCTGGTTGATTGCCCTGCTGGTATTGAACAAGGTTTCCAAAACGCAGTAGCAGGCGCAAGCGAAGCAATCGTTGTTACAACTCCGGAAATGTCTGCAATTCGTGATGCTGACAGAATTATCGGACTTTTGGAATCAAAAGAAGAAATCACAAGCTACAAACTTCTTTTAAACAGAGTTCGTCCAAGCCTTATCAAGAATAACGAAATGATGAGTGTTGACGACGTAGTAGAAATTCTTTCTTGTCCGCTTATTGGTATAATTCCGGAAGATACAGGTATTATCACTTCTACAAACAAGGGTGAGCCAATCGTTAATGACGAAAACGCACTTGCCGGTAAAGCTTACAGAAACGTAGCACAAAGAATTTTGGGTGAAGAAGTTCCGTTCTTGGATTTGGATGAGCCAAAAGGAATTGTAGCTAAATTAAAAAATGTTTTTGCAAAATTGAAAGCGAAGGTGTAGAATGGGACTTTTCACAGATATTTATAATACCGTGGCTAAGTTCTTCCGCCCGCAAGAAGAACAGGGCGACGCTTCAAAATCAGTAGCGACCAACCGCCTAAAGCTTGTTTTGATGCAAGATAGAACTAATTTGACTCCTAAGATTTTGGAACAAATGCGCGGAGAATTGATAGATTTGCTTTCTCGCTACGTTGAATTAGATAAAGAGCTTCTTGAACTTAATTTTGAACACGAAGGAGACCAAGTTGCTTTAATGCTTTCAATTCCTGTTATTAGGGCAAAAGATGAAGAAGAAATTGAAGCGACTTTAAAGGCTGAAGCTGAAAAATTAGAAGCAAAAGCAGAAGAAATTAAAGAAGCTTCTGAAGAAAATTCTGAAGATGAAGCTGAAGAAACTGAAGATTCAGAAGACGAAGAAGAAGCAGAAACTTCTGAGAATGAAACCAATGTAATTTCAACTCCAGAAGAAATGAGTTCAAATTCTACTTCGGAAGAAGATTCAAAAGAAGAATGTAATAAATAGTTTTGAAAAAGGCACACTAAAATTGTATAAGTGTGCCTTTTTATAATTTTTAGAAGGAGTTAATTGTGCAACAACGTATTAATTCAGAGATAGATGTTATTATCGGTAACTTTTTGAAACTAAAAAAGCAAGCTGATATTATAGAAGTAATTGCGCAAATTTGGATTGATACGATTAAATCAGGACACAAAGTTATTTTCTGTGGGAACGGTGGTTCTGCTGCGGATTCTCAACACTTGGCTGCGGAGCTAATGGGAAAATACAAACTTGATAGAAAACCATTACCGGCACTTAGCTTAACTTGTAATTCTTCGTCGCTTACCGCAATTGGAAATGACTACGGACATGATTTTATTTTTTCACGCCAATTAGAGGCAATCGGTGTAAAAGGTGATGTTGTAGTCGGACTTTCTACATCAGGTAATTCTAAAAACGTTATTGAAGCGATTAAAGTTGCTAAAGGTAAAGGCATAAAAACCATTGCATTTACCGGCAAAAATGGCGGAGAAATGGCAAATATTGCAGATATAGTATTAAAAGTTCCTTCAAATATCACAAACAATATTCAAGAATTACACATCGCAGCCGGACATATTATTTGTGGAATTGTAGAAGATAGTATATGATGTTGTAGCTGTGTTTTGCAATATTAATATATGAAGTATTGTCAAAATTATTAAAATCATTGTTTTATAAAAGATATGTAAAATTTTTATATATTGATTGAAATTCTAGACAGTTTTAATAATTTACGATATAATAATACTGAGAACATTGAAATTATAAGTATTGAGGATGTACTGATTTTGACGTCCGTCCGGTGAGGACAATGGGAAATTCGAAAATGCGTAAGCATTTGAGGTTGAGTCGAGAAAAATAGTGTTGTGTTGCGATTAGCTCATGGGGATGTACTGGTTTTGACGCTGTGATTGGTAGATCCGGATTGCGAGTACGGGCGCTGTTCCCGTTTATCAACGAGCAAAATAAATTAAATGACAATTCAAATGTTGTTTATGCTAACTTCGGTCGCGAAAGCAGACTAGCTGCCTAATTGCAGCTATTAGCCCTCTAATTTGACCAGCTTGCCGTTAAATTAGATGAAAACATGCAAGATGCAGTATGCAAATGATGGTATGCATATCAAGATTTACCATTGGAGGTTAGACTTCCGTAAAAAGTCTTTGGCTTAATTCAGGTTTTGTAATTTTCCTTATTAAGTTGAGCTAATAAATTACTACACTCGTAGATGTTCGTTTTTATCCACAATGGACGTGGGTTCGACTCCCACCATCTCCAATTTTCATAATCATGTTACAAAACAAACGTTTTATTTAGTCAAAATAAAAAACCTTTTTGCAAAATAATACAATCTTCGTTTATCTGCTAATTACTTACTTTTTATGTTCAATTACGATTACATTGATAGACAAGTCAGTGCTTTACGCAGGACTTCTTCTGAATTTGAGTTATCTTCAATCTTAGGCATAATTTTCTTTAAAGCATCTTCGATTTCTTTTTGGTCATAACCGAGAGAAAGTAGAACGGCTTGAGTATCCTCAAGTGCTTGAGTATGTGGTATTGAAGATGAATTCTTTGGAAGTTCCGTCTTCATTAATTTATCTTTTAACTCAAGAATGATTTTTTGCGCAAGCTTTGGTCCTACACCCTTTGCTTTAGTTAATTCTTTGAAATTGCCGTCAATTACAAGTGAAATTAAATCGCATGCGTCAAATTCGTTAAGCAGCGCTATTGCCATTTTTGCACCTACGCCAGAGACTGAAAGCAAAATCTGAAAGATATCACGTGTTTCTTTATTAGCAAAGCCATATAATGACATTGCATCTTCCCTATGCGCCAAGTGTGTATATACTTTTTGGATAACTTGCTCATCTGTCATATATTGCATAAAATCATGATCAGTAACTTCTAATAAGTAGCCTATATTGGCGGTTTCTATTGTTATAAATACGCCTTTAGAAGTGCGTCTTTTGTCAGCTATGTAACCTTTGAAATAATCGAACATTATAAACCTCTTTTATATATAATTATAGCTCAAAGTTATAAAAATCAGAAAATTTGAAATACCCCCTTTACAATCATTTTTGTTTTGTGTAGAATTAAGAAGTTACCAATTGAATACCTTTGGAGGAGTGCCAGAGCGGTTGATTGGAGCGGTCTTGAAA
>CAKVJE010000020.1 GCA_934754735.1 uncultured Candidatus Melainabacteria bacterium | reverse complement strand
ACAAAACAAGCAATCTTGATTGTAGAGTTTGCAAAAGATGCGATGGAGAAGGATGGATTAAATTATATTGAAGCTGCAATGCAAGCCGCAAAACTTCGTTTCAGAGCCGTTATGATGACAAATATTGCGTTCATCTTAGGTTTATTGCCTCTTGTGTTTGCAAAAGGCGCAGGTGCAGGCAGCCGTCACTCAATTGGGGTATCGGTATTCGGTGGTATGATGGCAGTTGCCTTCTTGGGTAGTATCTTAGTTCCTGCATTTTTTGTTATGATTAATAGAATGAAAGAAAAGTCAGCCGCTTATATAGAAGCAAAGAAGGAAGGTAGAGCAAAATGAGGAAATTAATAGCTACGTTTTTAATTGTTCAATTTTTAGCTCAAGTACCTTCTTATGCTGCTTTTTGGCATAAAGACGATTTGGGTAATAAAATCAAACAAGAGGAATATCCTGACAGCAAAGATGTTGAACCAAAAGCTGATGAGGTCGCTGTTATAAAAGGTGGAGTAGAAAACTCTATTGATATTTCGCTGGAAGAATGTTTGAAGTTTGCTTTAGGTAACAATCCTCGAATACAAGCGGCTATGCAGGATGTGTTCGCATCTGATTATAGAATAAGGCAGGCTTGGGCGTCTTATTTCCCTCAATTTGGTTGGCAAACAGGATATACCAGAATCAGACAACTTCAATTATCAGATGTATTCAGACAGAACTTGGTGTTCAACTACTTTGTATTGGGGCAAATCAGCGCTTCTCAAATGCTTTATGACTTTGGTGTAACACAAAACCAAGTTACAATCAGAAAATTAGATAATCAAGGCTACAAAATAACTTTGACAGGCACAGTAAATGACGTGATTTGCGAAGTTAAAAAGTCTTATTACAATCTTCAATACGCGATTGAAGCAAAGAAGGTTGCGGAAGATATGGTTGCTAAATATTCTGCATTTTATGATCAAGCAAAAGCGTTTTATACTGTCGGTACAAAACCTAAAGTTGATGTAACAATAGCGGAAGTTAATTTATCAAACGCTAAATTGACATTAATTCAGGCTGAAAATGCTGTTGATATTGCTATGGCAAAATTAAATAATACTATGGGTTTACCGTATTTTAATAAATATAAAATTAATGAGTGTTTAAGATATGAACCTTGTGATGTAACTTTAGAATCTGCAATTAAAATTGCACAAGAATCGCGTCCCGAATTTCAATTGGCGGAAGTTAAGGTAGAAGAAGCTCGTCAAAACGTTAAATTGGTTAAAAAATCGTATTTTCCACAATTGAGTGTTGAAGGACAATTCCAAGTCGGTGGTAGAACTCCTGCTTCTAACTATGGTTATAATTTCGGCGGATACTTGAATTTTCCGACTATTAACGGAATGTTGATTAAAAATGAAATTAAAGAAGCAAAAGCTTTACACTCAAAAGAACAAGCTAATGCGATTAATACTAAGAACAATATTTACTACGAAGTTCAAGAATCGTATTTTTCTTTAAAAGAAAAGAAAAATAAAATTCCTGTAGCGTTTTTGGGTATGAAACAGGCAAAAGAAAACTATGAACTTTCTTATGGCAGATATAAAGTTGGTGTTGGTAATCCTGTTGAGCTTAAAGAGGCACAAGTTCAGTACCAAAACGCACAATTGACGTATTATCAAACTATGTATGAATATAATACCGCACGCGCAACTTTAGAAAAAGTTATCGGTAAAAATATTGCGAATGGCGAAGTTGAATTAAACAAGAATACGAAAACTAAAGCTAAGGCAAAGAAAAAATCATAGATTTAATAATACCCTCTCCCGCCTTCGGCACCCTCTCCATGCAAAATTGATGAAGGAGAGGGAAGTGAGATTTGTTCTTTGGAATGTTTTGTGCATCTGATACTACACCGCTCATTAGCGAAAAAGTAGGGTGCAATTTTTTGCACCAATTGACTAGCCCTCTCCCGCCTTCGCACTGCTGTTCATGATAATTTTCATAAAATAAAAATAGTTATTAAAAAGCTGAATTGCTTCGGTTCTAACGAACCTCACAATGACGTCCAACAAGTATTTCCACGCCTTTTTATTACGAAGGCGATAAGTTTGAAGTAGATAAATATGGGCATATTTTTTCTTACACAATAGATTGCTTCGTCGCCTAAATAATAGCCGCTCCTCGCAATGACTTGGCGTTGGATTACCGGCTGGGCGTCATTGCGAAGGCGATTAGCCTGAAGCAATCCAGCCTTTTAAATAACTTACGGATGAATATTATTTATCCCTCTAAAGCCTTTTTCCGGAGTGTACTCCCAATTAGCATCCGGCAAAAGCCCGTTATTTAAATCTTTCCAAATTGCATCAGTATTATAATTCGCATTCTTATATTTATTCAAATATTCAAGCAAAAGTTCGGTTTTAGTATTACCTGCTCCGCGTCCAATTCCGGACAAAGTTGAATCAATTATAATATCGCGTGTACACGTATTTGCGAATTTAATTGAAAGTGCCAATGACATTTGAATATTGTTATGCGAATGGAAGCCAAGTTTGATATTGTTATTTAAATTTTCTTCAAATATAGGCAACACGACATCCATGTCTTCAGGGAACATTGAACCAAAAGAATCCACCATGTAGCAAGAATCTACTCCAATAAAATTTGCTCTCTTACAAAGTTTTACTAATTCTGATTTAGAATATTCTTGCACATTGGAAGCTTGTAGAAAAACTTTATAGCCTTTGTTTTTAACATCTTCTGCAATAAATGAAATTTCATCAAGACTTTTTTTGTAAAAAGCAATTCGAATAATATCTATCAAACCTTTATTTTGCGGAAGTTTGCTTACATCATATCTTCCGTAATCGAACATCATAGAAAAAGTTGATTTTGCATCTTTAATATAATTTTTTGCATCATCCGGAATATTATATAATACAGAATCTTTTTCATGCCTGCAATCTCGAAGCCAACCACATTCAATAATGTCAATTTTAGCATTTTCCAAAGTTGTGATAATATCAAAAATTCGTTGTTCGCCGAATTTAGCGTCAACAACGTAAGCACCATCCCTTAAAGTACAATCTAAAATTTTGATATTCATTAAAAACCTCTTTACATATCGTAACAAAAATATTGAAAAGTAGCAATTTTTGATTTCTATTAGACTTTATATATGTATATAACTGTGTAAAAGGTGAAAGCGCTATGACAAATCCAATGATTAATCCTCAACCCAATTATTCCGGTGTAACGATTCAGATATCAAATCCTGCTGTTAATGTAGGTGGAGCGGATAAATATTGCGGATATCCGCAAAATAATTATCAACAATGCGGAAAAATTGCAGGAATGACGCCAACAAATCAAATTGGCTATGTACAAGATGCGGCAGTTTCTTCTTATATGACAAATCCACAAGCACAACCCAATGCTCAGCAATTTGCGCCACAAGCATATCCGCCACAATATTATTTGAATAATTATAATTACCAAACAAATGGTAAGGCTAATGAAGAAACATCTGATTTAGCAAATCAAAATCCAAAACAGGCTGATATAGATGAACTTAATAAACAATTAGAAGCTTTAAATTCACAAGAAGTTAAAAAACCTGAAACTGCTCAAAATCTTCCAAATACAAATAGTGTAGCGAAACAAGAAGTTAAAGAAGAAGACATGAGTAAGTCAAACGGAATTATCGATGATTTAGATGCTAGAAATGCTCAAATTAAAGCTGATGAAAAAAACAGTAAACAAAAAAGAGTCGTTGCTCTAACAGATGAATATATTAAATCATTGGAAAATTATTTGAATAATCCAAATGATGAAATACGTTTAATGGCTTCAAAAGATATTTTAAAACGACTTGATGAAGATAAAGGAAGATATGATGATGCAGCATTGAATGCATTATTGAATAAAATGTTGCAAGACCCTTCTAAAGTAATCAGAGTTGCAGCTTTGAGTGCATTTGCTTCTCAATTGGCAAGTGGTAATGATTATACAGTTCAATTGCTTCATAATATTCAAGCAAATCCGAGCGCTGATAAAGAAGATGTATTACAAGCAGCTGATATATTATTAAAGATGTCAGGTGGAACTGAAATTAAAAACATTCCAAATCCTGCGGTAAAAGATGATAACAAGCAGGATGAAAATAAGCAAAGTGAAGCTAAAGGACAATAAAAATGGGAACCGTTTCAAACATAATATGCAAAACAGTTGGTATTGCTGGCATGAGCGCTGTAGCTTATGATGCATATTCTGTTGCAAAAAAGAATTCCGCAAGAGTCTCTCAAATGGAAACTGCTGACCATTTTGAAAAAGTTGTTATGTCAACTAGAACAATGGATAACGAAAGCTATGTTGGTAATGCTGTACAAAAAAAAGTTGCTGATTTGCGTATGAATAATCCGTTATTTTCTGCTTTTGGCAGTGTAAAAGGTTTTGTAAACGGTTTTTTGAGTACATTAGGAAGCAATATAATCCCTGTTGCTTGTGCCGGCTTGGCAATCGGTACAAAGGGATTTCTTTCTAAATTAGGAGCTATTGGAGTAGCCTGTTGTGGTGCTTTAATGGTACTAAGAGAAGGCTTTGGTTTGGGTAAAACTACTCCGGTTGATAAACAAAATATTTAACAATTTATTTTTAAGTTTGGATTTTTTCTAAACCATGTAAGCTGACGTTTTGCGTAATTTCTTGTATGTTGTCTTAATTTATCTAAGGCTTCTTCTAGCGTTGCTTCGCCGTCTAAATAAGTTAAAATTTCTTTATAGCCGATTGTGTCAATAATATTTGATATTCGTCCGTGTTTTTTGATTAAAGCCTTTGTTTCTTCAACAATTCCCATTTTATACATCACATCAACACGCTTGTTAATTCTATCATACAACCATTCTCGAGACGGAATTTCCGGCATAATCCATTTAACATCATATTCCGGTTCTTTTTGAATTTGGACTTCGGAAAGAGGTTTTTCTAGTAGTGTTATAAGCTCCATAGCTCTTACTATTCGTCTAAAATTTGCGTCTTTAACTCTTTCGTAAGTTATTTTATCGACTTTTTCCAGTTCTTCCAATAAATCTTCGCGCGTGCGTTTTTCAAGCTTTGCTCTAAGTTCATAATTGGTTTCAACTTTTGGTAAATCATAATGTTCAAGTAAAACTCTAAAATATAAACCGGTTCCGCCAGCTACAATTGGAGTTTTATCGCGTGATAAAATGTCTTGAATTGCTATTTTGGCATCTTCTGCGAATTTTCCGGCTGAATAATCAAATTCAGGTTCTACTATATCTATTAAATGGTGTGGAATTCCCTCGCGTTCTTCCAATGTTGGTTTAGCAGAAGCTATGTCAAATCCTTTATACACAAGTCTTGAGTCGGCAGAAATGATTTCGCCGTCCAATTTATGTGCAAGTTCAATTGCTAATTTAGTTTTACCGCTCGCTGTAGGGCCGACTACAGCTATAACTTTAGGTTTCATATTTACATTCTACCTTAAAATTAAAAACTATGTTATAATGTGTGCATGTTTAAAAGAATTCTTGCAACAATTTTATTATCTTTGTCAATGGCAGCGACTTATGCCACAGAAATTCCGATTGACGCAAAACTTGATTACAATCAGGGCATAGATTTTTATAAGCTTGGTATGTATGAAAGAGCTATAGAATCGTTTCGTTCTGCTATCAGAACTTATCCGGATTATATAGATGCTTATTATAATTTAGCGACTATTCTTGAATATTTAAAACAATACGCAGAAGCTCTTAATATATACAAGCAAGTTTATTTAAGAAATCCAAACGATTATGAAGTTATTTATAAGCTTGCATCTATGAGTTCTAAAATTGAGGATTACACTAAAGCAGCCGAATATTTACGATTGATACCGCAATCCAGCAGTTATTACGCAAGAGGTCAAGAGCTTGCAGAATCAATAAAGATTTCAACAACGCTTCCTACGCCGCAAAGTAATGCGCCTTCTAAGATTGCAACTCAATCAGGAATTTATGAAAATATTTTAAGCCCAACAGGCATTACGACGGATAATCAAGGAAATGTTTATGTTGCGACTTTCTCAGATAATTCAATTTTAAAAATCACTCCAGATGGTAAACGTCAAGTGTTTTTGAAGAGCACATTGATTAGCGGGCCAATCAGTCTTGCAAGTGATAAAATTGGAAATATTTACGTTTCTAACTACAACACTAATAATGTTCTTAAAATTACTCCACAAGGCGTTGTAACAATTCTTGTATCAAAAATTGATAAACCTTACGGATTACATGTTGAAGGCAATATGTTATTTATAACTTGCCAAGGTTCAAATTCGATTTTGAGGCAAAAACTGTAAATGGCACTTATAGAGATAAAAAATATAGTAAAGACTTATACAACAGGAGAAGATAGCTTTAATGCTTTAAATGGAGTATCGTTTTCTATAGAAAAAGGTGAATTTGTTGCAATTATGGGGACTTCAGGGTCGGGTAAATCTACTTGTATGAATACATTAGGCACGTTAGACAGACCGACGAGCGGAAGTTATTATCTCGATGGTGTTGATGTATTTTCTCTTAATCAAGAAGAATTATCTGAAATTAGAAATCAAAAAATCGGATTTGTATTTCAAGGCTTTAATTTGATTTCAAGAACTTCTGCATTGGAAAACGTAGAATTACCTATGATTTACAAAGGTATTCCGGAAGATGAACGCTATAGACGCGCAAAAGAAGCATTGGAAATTGTCGGACTAAAAAATAGAGAATCGCACATGCCAAATCAAATGTCCGGTGGTCAGCAACAGAGAGTTGCCATTGCAAGAGCGCTGGTTAACGATGCACCGCTAATTTTAGCCGATGAACCAACAGGAAATTTGGATACCAAAACAAGTATTGAAGTTATGGAGTTCTTTGTTCGTTTAAATAGAGGCTTTCAAGGCAAAGAAGGTAAAACAATTGTTCTTGTAACACATGAGCCGGATATTGCAGAATATTGTTCAAGAATTATCAGGTTTAAAGATGGTAACATTGTTTCAGATTTACCAAAAGATGAGTGGATGAAAATTCGAACGAGAGAAACATAATAATTATGTTATAATATTAAAAAAGAGAATGGTATTTGCCGATTTATGATTAAATTTTTTGGAAATTGTGTAGAAAATCTTTATAGAAGTGTTATTTATCTTGCAACAGGGCGTTCGCGTCTAACTCACGTTATTGCACAAGCAGCGTCTATTAGTTATGATTCTCTTGTAATTTCTTTAGTAATTGCATTTGTATCAGCTGCCGTTATTGCAATACAAGTTTCAAAACAGTTTTTGATGTCAGGTGCGGAAGCTTATGTAGGTGGCTCAATTGCAGTTGTAATGATAAGAGAAATCGCTCCAGGGTTTGTAGCTTTGGCAATTGGTGCTCGTGCAGGTACTGCAATTTCAGCAGAAATTGCAAATATGCAGGTAACTTCACAAGTTGATGCTATCAAAACTTTAAAAGTAGATCCTGTCGGATATTATTTTGCACCTAGAATTTTAGCTGCTGCTATTACAGTTCCAATGGTTGTTTTAATCGCGGAATTAGTGGGAATAGCGGGTGGTTTACTTGTGTCTAACGCAACTATTCATCTGCATCCTTCAAGATATATTACATCAGTTTGGCTTTGGTTAAGCACAAGAGATATTTATATAAGTTTGTTTAAAGGATTGATTTTCGGCGTTCTTATTGCTTTAATTTGCGCTACACAAGGTTATAATACAAAAGGTGGCGCAAAAGATGTTGGAGAATCAACAACAAAGGCAGCTGTTTTATCAACTGTTTATATGCTTATTGCTGATTTTTTAATTAACTTAGTGTTCTATTTATAAAATTATTATTTATTAGAAAATAGAGTATTTAAAGTATGTATTATTTAAAAAAAGTGATATAATTTATGATATGAGAATTGTAACGAATAAAGAATTAAGTAATTATAAGGTTCTTCCTTTTGATTTATATACCGAAAATAAGGGTAAAATTTTAGAAGCTGGTGAAGTTTTAACTCCCGGAAAACTTATTATGCTGAAAAATTATGTTAAAATTTATACCGAAGAATTTCATAATGAAGAAGAAGAGAAAAAAGAAATATCTGATGGAGAGAAACGCAATTTGCCATCAAATATGCTTAATTTTTCATTTGACGGACTTGATGCGACGGAGTTTGAAACAGTCATCAATAAAGATGCTTATGTTAAAATGGAAACTCAAGTAAAAATTAAGTATTTTTATAGTAAGATTCTAGATTTATTAAAAGAAGGTTACTACGAAGAAGGACTTTTAAAACTAAATTCATTGGTTGGAATTATTAAAACTGAAATATATAAACAAATGCATAAATTTGGCAAAGGTTCAAAGCTAAGATTTTTAGGAGAATATGAAATTTGCCACCCGCTAAATGTAGCAATTATTTCAGGTTTAATAGCTCAAAAAATTGAATATTCAAATATGGCTGTAGATCAAGTAATATTATCGGCTTTATTGCATGATATAGGGAAGTTAAAAGTTGATTTAACAGATTCAATAGCTTTGTTAACTATGAATGAGGATGATGTAAGAGAACATACAAAAATCGGCTATAAAATGATTAAAGAGGAATTTGAATTGCCGGAAGAAATCGCATTAGTCGCATTAGAGCATCATGAAAATAATGACGGTTCCGGTTATCCACAAGGTTTATCTAACGATTTTATTTCAGAATATAGTCAAATTATCAATGTTGCAAATTACTATGATAATTTAGCTTTTAATAGAACGCATACAATGGTCACTAATAACAAAGAGGCTTTGCGTACAATGCTAGAAGTTGGCACGAAAAAATTTGCAGCAAAAATGCTATATTCATTTATTCATATGTTTAATTATGACGATTCAAAAGATTTTAATGATATGGCTGTTTAGTGAATTGATATTTTAAATAATATTACTTCAAATATATGATTTATTATTGCTGGTTTAAAGTTTATACTATAAAAGGGTAGTATTGACTTTTTTGATATTATCATTAAATTTAAAATAGTATTAAATAGGAGATTTTTGCTATGGGAATGGCAGCATCACAAGCCAGATATTTGGCACTAACAGCAAGAAAAACTAATACTGAATGGGAAGGTCAACAAATTAACCAAGCCAGAACAGCGCTTGCTAATCAGAGTGCGAATTTATTTAACAGACTTTTAGGCTTAGAAGTTCCCAATGCCCCTAAAACTACTGATTATACAGAATTGCAGTATTCATATTCTGATGGAGATAATGAATCAGTTTTAGAAAGTTGGCAACAATTATCCAGCGCAGACCCGGATTATAATTATATTGTAAATAGTTATTATTATGCGAATGTTTATACAGGTTCTAAAAAATTACTTGAAAATCCAGAAGTGCAAACAAAAGGTAAAATAACAATTAATGACTTTAAGAACCAAAATCCGCAAGTTACTTATAATGCGAATGATAATACATATACAATAACTACTGCTGACGGCCAAACTAAAACTTATTCAGCATTAAAAAATGTTGAATCTGATACAAAGTTAAAAAATGCCTTAACAGATTTTGAAACAGCTAAGGATATGGCAAAAGCTGATGGTGTGCTAACAACTGATGGAGTTTATGGGTATCAAGATTCAAATGGTACTTGGCACTTCTTTTTAGAAAACGAAATCGATGAACCTAAAGACTATTCAACTGTTTATGTGCCATCTTATGTAGGAAATTCTAAACTAACACAACTTAATGAATTGACAGCAGACCAAGCTGCAGAACTTTCGCAAGTTCTAAAAGACTGCAAAGATTCTGCAATTTCTGATTATTTAAGTTTTGATAATGACGGAAATTTAGTTTATGGTGGTCAAGGAATTTATTCATTTAATATGCAAGGAAAAACTTATTTCACTACAGAAAAAGACTTGTATAACAGTATGCAGACTCAATATAACTACGATAAACCAATTGATGTACAAGAGAGACTAAATTATTATAATGCTTCTTATATCAAAACCAAAATTGAGCAAACAAATCACGCATTACTTGAGACTGACGGAAATGGAAGATTCACGTCTGTAAAATTTGATAATAATAGTGTTGTATATGATTTAAACGTAGAAACCGTAACAGATGAAGCTGCTTATAAAGATGCAATGAACGAATATAATTACAAAAAAGAACAATATGAAAAAACAATTGCAGATATTAACGCAAAAACATCCATTATTCAACAAGAAGATAGAACGCTTGAACTTCGTTTAAAACAATTAGATACAGAACAAAACGCGTTAGCGACAGAAATGGATGCTGTTAAGAAAGTTATCAAAGACAACGTTGAAAAAACTTTCAAAACATTTAGTGATTAATAGAGAGTTGTACCAACTTTTAAATATATCAATAATACTTAAATATGACGTCCTATTGTTAAAAATAGAACGTCATATTTTTTTACAAATAAAAAAAAAATCTTTACATCGCGAAACATTTCAACAAATAAAAAAAGTTTTATGGTACATTATAAAAAGTAAATCCGTTATGGGGAATTAAGTTAGACTATCACAGGTTATTATAGGAGAAGTTTGATGCCTAATTATTTGAGTAAGGAAGAGATAAGACAGTGGAGAGGTTCTTTGGAAAAAATTACGCTGGAAGAATTTGCAGCTAGATTAGGGAAAGAAGTTGAAGAAAGTAAACCGACTAACGATGTTGTTGATATTGTTATGTCAAAAGGTACTTCATCTAATACAAATAAGAGCAATCACGAAAGTTTTTCTAAGATTGCAGAGCGTGCGTTTGAAAGAGAACGCCAAATCTCACATACTCCGTTCTCAGTTCGCAAAAGAGAATTAAAAACTGCAGTTAAGGAAGAAGCAAGTATTTTAAAGCCTGAACCAAAAGTAAAAAAAGAAGAAAAACCTGTAGAGAAGAAAAAAGAAAAAGTTGTAGAGAAGGTTAAGGAAGAAATTAAAACTACAACAAAAAAAGAAGTTCAAATTGTATTAAAAAAAGCATTGACCGATAGAGAACAAATGGTTTTTGAATATCTTTTGAATAATGTTGGAAAAACAGTTTTCGCAAAAGATTTGGCAACACTTTTGGATTTGCCAAGAGATTACGTGTATAAATACATCAAAAACTTGAGAGCTAAAATTGAAGGTGACAAGCTTAAAAATGTTCCTTCAGGCGGTTTTATGTTAACAGAGTAAAAAATGAAAGTTGTAAATTTACTTGAATTTATAAATAATGCTCATAACCTATTCACTTTGAATTATGCAAAGTGTTCTGATAAACTTGTGAATTTTTTGGATTTAATGACAGAAGATGAACAATTTACTCAAAGAATAGATTTGGGCATTATTTTTGTAGACCAAAAGAGTTTAGACCAATATACAATTGTAGACGGTCTAAACCGTATACTTTCGCTTTTTTTATTGTTGCATGCAGTTTGTGAATGTTACAAAAAAACATCTGCACAAAATGATAAAGCAATTAGAACAATAAGAAAAAAATATCTTTTGAGTGGCGGAAAATCAAAACTTAGATTAAACGAAAAAGATAACGAATTATTTAATAAAATTATAAATGGTGAACGCTTATCCGGACACGAAAAAGCAACGCCAATGTTTAAATTGCTACATAATTTTTGGACACAAATTAAAGAAGAAAAATTGCAAGCGTCAAAGATTTTCACAATGTTAAAGAAAATCGAAGTTACTCTCGTTGAAACGGATAATGTTTCAAAAAGAAATCTTTATTATAAGTTAAATAGTTCTCGTAAGCTCAATCAAATAGCTTTTATAGAAGATTTTTTACGCGAAAACGGCGTAGATAAGATTTGGCAAGAAATTCGCGAAAAGTATTTCCCGCGCGAAAATGATGTTATTTTGTTTTTAAAAGACTTTTTTGTTACAAAGTTCAATTATAAAAAATTTAATCCAGAAAGACTTTATGAATCTTTTGTTAATTATTTTGAAACAATGATGCAATATATGCCGGAAGATATTTTGATGAACAAAATGAAACGCTCTGCAGCTCTTTATTCAAATATTTTAAATGTTAATATTCCTAATGAAGCAATTAAACAGGCTTTGATTAAAATTAAAATGCATTCAGGCGAAGATACTTATGCATATATACTTGATGTTTATGAAGACTATGTGGAAAATAACATTTCAGAAGCAACATTTATTGAAATATTAAACACTATAGATGAATATTTAAAAAATCGTCAAGAAACCGGCAAAAATATAGAATTTAATGAACTTATACAATATTTGAACGCGTTTATTACTTGTAAATAGAATGTTATAAATTTTATGTTATAATGTTTTTATTGACGAGGGGATTTATTATGTCAAGTGAAACAAAAAAAAACAGTGGAAACAAATATTCTTTAAGAGCTCCGGAATTTTATAACCGCTGGAGAAAGTTATTTTTGTTCCTTGTAACACATGTTTTCTATATGATACGTTTTAAGCTTGTATATAGATTAGAAGTACAAGGTAGAGAGAATATTCCGGAAGACAATAGTTATATTATTGCAGCAAACCATTTATCAACATTAGATCCACCATTAGTTTGTTCAGTAATGAAACGTGGTGTTGCTTATATGGCAAAGAAAGAACTTTTTGAAAATCCATTTATGCGTTGGTGGCTTGATTGGTTAGGAGCGTTTGCGGTTGATAGAGAAAAACTGGGTGTTTCAACAATAAAAACTGTTATGACAATAAAAAAAACAGGTTGGGTACTGGGAATATTTCCTCAAGGTACTAGACAAGAACCGGGAGAAATAAGTAATATTACTAAAGGCTTTGCATCTCTTGCTAAAAGTACAAAATGCGGAATTTTACCAGTTGGAATTACGGGAACTCAAGAAGTTAAAAGATTGCCATTTACCGGCAAAATAGTGGTAAAGATTGGCAAATTGATTCCTTATTCAGATGATGTTGCTAGTATGGTTGATGAATGGGGAAAAGCAATAGAAGAATTAACAGGGTTTAAATATAATAAAGAACATGTTGTAAAGTAGATTAAAATTAAGACTGGATAAGAAAAAGATGACTGAAAAAAATTACAATAGACGTACAGAAAAAGATTATAATTTTTTTAGAACTTTGTACTATATGACATTTGTCATATTAGTTGTTCTCCCTGTAACTAAATTCATGTATAATCTTAAAATAGAAGGTCGTGAAAATTTACCAAAAAATTCACATGTAATATATGCAGGTAATCACGTGTCTTATATTGATCCGCCATTAATTGCTTTAGCATCGTGTAAAACAATTGCATATATGGCAAAACAAGAATTATTCAATGATGACAATTGGCTTTTAAAATTTTTAGTTCATTCATTGGGCGCATTCGCAATAAACAGAGAAAAACCGGAAATAGCAACTTTTAAAACAGTAAAATCAGTATTTAATACAAATTGGTCTTTGGGTATATTTCCACAAGGAAAAATTGTAAAAGAACCTGAAATAAGTAATATTCACAAAGGCTTTATTATGTTTGCAAAAAAGTTTAAAGCTGATGTTGTACCTGTTGGTATTTGTGGTTTTGACGGATATGCAAAAAAACTATTTGAAAAACATGTTACAGTAAAAATTGGTAAACCTATTCCATATACGTTGGAAGAAAATGAAATTTTAAGAGAATGGGCGCGTCAAATTTGTGAGTTTACAGGTTTTGAAAATAAAATTGAAGAAAATTTAACAGCTAAAGTTTAATGTTATTGGCTAACTTTACTAAGTTTGTTTTCATTTTTTCAAAATTTATGATATAATCATTTTAACTAGAGGGGGAATATGAGAACAATAAATTTCGAGGACAAAAAATCAATAAGAGGCGCATTTGGCGAAGAGTTAGCTAAATTAGGTGAAGAAAATAAAGATATCGTAGCGCTTGATGCAGATTTATCAGGTTCTACTCAGACTTCAATTTTCGCAAAAAAGTTTCCTGAAAGATTCTTTGATGTAGGTATTGCAGAACAAGATTTAATGACTACAGCTTTAGGTTTATCATTAGAAGGCAAGATTCCATTTGCTGCAACATTTGCAGTATTTGCAACAGGTCGCGCTTATGACCAAATAAGAAATTCTATTTGCTATCAAAAAGCTAATGTTAAAGTTATTGGCGCTCATGGTGGAATTACTGTTGGAGAAGACGGCGCAAGTCATCAAGCTTTAGAAGATGTCTCTCTTATGCGTGGTTTACCTAATATGACTGTAATTTGTCCGGGAGATTATGTTCAAACTCGCAAGGCTGTTGAATTCGCGTCAAAGCATAATGGCCCTGTTTACATAAGACTTTCAAGAATGAATGTTCCTTGTGTTTATTCAGAAGATGAAGAATTTGATATTAATAAAGCCGTAGTTCTAAAAGAAGGTAAAGATGTAAGTATTTTTGTAACAGGTGATTTATTAGCAGAAGTTCTTAAAGCAAATGATATTCTTGAAAAAAATGGAATTGATGCAGAAATTATTAATGTGCCTGTTATAAAACCTTTAGATTGTGGCACAATAATAAATAGTGTTAATAAAACAGGTTTAGCAGTTACTGTGGAAAATCATTCTATCTTGGGCGGTTTAGGTTCTGCTGTTTGCGAAACATTATCAGAAAAAGCACCTCACCAGGTGTTAAGAATAGGTATTAATGATACTTTTGGTCAAAGCGGTACTCCTAACGAATTATTAAAACATTACGGCTTAGACGCTGAAAGTATAGCAAAAAAGGTTATTGAGTTAAAGAAATGATACAATTAAGATCCGTTACTAAAAAATATAAAAATAATTATGCGCTAAAAAATATCAATCTTGATATTTTGTCAGGTGAATTTGTATTTATAACAGGCGCTTCCGGAGCCGGCAAGTCAACACTTATAAAAATGCTTTATAAGGAAGAAACTCCAACTACCGGTACTGTTTTAATAGGCGGTATTAATATTGCCAATTTACCTCCTGAAAAAGTGCCAAATTTAAGAAGATGCATGGGTATTGTATTCCAAGATTACAAATTGCTTCAAAACCAAAGTGTTTACGATAATATTGCTTATGTAATCAGAACTTTAGGTATAAGCTCTTCTGAAATCAGAAATCGTGTTACAGGTGCATTAAAGGTTGTAGGGCTTTTGGATAAAGCAAAAGCTAAACCTTCTGAACTTTCAGGCGGTGAACAACAACGTGTAAGTATTGCAAGAGCACTTGTTAATGGGCCTCCACTTTTAATAGCGGATGAACCAACCGGAAATTTAGACCCTAAAAACTCTTTGGAAATTATGCAAATTTTGGAACAAATTAACCAAAGAGGCATTACTGTAATTGTATCTACGCACGATTATACGTTAGTGGATAGATTTAGAAAAAGAGTTTTAACTCTTGAAAAAGGCGAAATAATAAGAGATATTCAGGCAGGTACTTATGGACAATAGCAGACAAGAGTTAAAAAGACAGGTAAAAAAACACATACCAAAAGACTGGCTGTGCGAACTAAGAATAGCCTACAGAATTGTAATGGAAGCGGTTAATGATATAAAAAGAACAGGTATCATAAACCTAGTAATCATTACTACAATGGCTGCTATTTTAACAATTTTCGGTGTGCTATTCAGATTTACGTTATCACTTTCAACTTTTGCAAACGAATTAGGTAACGTTCTTGAAATATCTGTTTACTTAAAAAATGATGCATCTCCTTCTATAGTAAAGGATAGAATTAAGGAAATAAGTCATGTTAAGTCTGTTACATTGAAAACTAAAGAAGAATCTTGGGCTAGCATGAAGCAGGAATTAGGTTTGCATGATATAGCAAATCCGCTTCCTAATACATTAAGAGTTAAAGTTGATAAGCCGGATAACATAGCTGAAGTATTTTCTAATATCAAGCCGATTGCTGGCGTTGAGGATTTAGGTTACGCAAAGGAACTGGCTAAGAAGATGCAAATGCTTACAAACGTAGTTAATACATCAATGGTATTTGTTATCATAATTTCGGCAGCACTTACCATTACAATTATTAACAACACAATTCAACTTGTTATTCAATCAAGAAAAGATGAAATTGAAATTATGCGTTTAATGGGTGTAAGTAACTGGTATATCAAAACTCCACTCGTTATGCAGGGCGCATTTTATGGCTTTGTGTCATCTGTTATTGCAGTACTTCCACTAAACTGGATACAAGGTTTATTGATGAATGTGCATAAATTTTTCTTGATTCCGAATCCTGCTTATGCACAAAATATAGTTATTATAACATTATTAATAATTGGTACAGCTTTTGGTGCAAGTGGAAGCTTGTTATCAATCAAAAAACACTTGCAAGTATAAGGTGAATAAATATGGATAAAACTATAGAATTAGTAAATGGCGTAAAAGATATACATGCAATGCCTAGCGTAATCGTTAAGGCATTAAATATAATGAAAAAACCAACAGCTAGTATGAAAGAATTGGGCGATATTGTAATGTTCGACCAATCACTTACTATCAAAATTTTGGCTTTGGTTAACTCTGCTTATTACGGATTTTCGCAACAAATCAGTTCAATCAGTATTGCATTATCATTATTAGGTATGGTAAAGGTTAAAAACATTATTGTAGCTGTAGCAATGAAACCGATGATGTCAAACCAAGGAGACAAAGAGCTTTGGAAACATTCTATGCGTGTAGCTGCAGGTTGCGAATACTTAGCTAATTTGACAAAAGTAATGGACTCTGACGAAGCTTTTATTGCGGGATTTGTTCACGATGTAGGTAAGATAGTTTTACACATGAGCAATGATAAAATATACACAAAAGTTACAAATGCAGTAAATGACGGTGCTGACATTCTTGATGCCGAACGTAAGTATTTTGATAGCGATCACGTAAAAACAGGTTCTTTGCTTGCAAAAAGATGGCAGTTACCAATTTTGTTAGCTAATATCATTTCTTACCATCATGCTCCGTCTTTATCATCTATTCCGGTTCCTTGCAACTTGGTATGCTTAGTTGATAAATTGGTTCAAGATAACTTCAATCCAAGTTCTTTAGACAAAGACTTTATTAAAACATTAGGCATAGATTTTGAAGATATTGAAGATTTAAGAAATGTTATTTTGCAAAAAGCAGAACTTCTTATTTCAGAGCTTTCATAATTTTTTCGAGGTAAGATGCAAAGCCGAATAGTTTTAATATCTGATGATGCAGATTTTTTTGAGTATATTTATCCAAAATTAAATTTGAGAAAAAGCGATGAGCTTTTTAAGTTTAAGTTTGATGAAGTGCCTGAAAAAATCCATCTTTTATCGGCTTCTGTTTTGATTATAAATAGTGAAAATTCAACTCAAAAAACGCTAGAGCTTTTACGTTTAGTCAGAGGTTTGCCTGCAATTATATTCGGATTTAACGAGAATGAAGAGTTCAGAATTAATGCTTGTAAACTCGGTGCATTAGGATTTTTAACTCCATTTACAAATGATGATGAATTTTGGGCGCTTATTGTTACAGGTTTGAACATTGCTTCTCTACAAATGAAAACACTTCAATATAGAGAAATGCTAGTAAAAAACAATCTCATCCTAAAAAATAATGAAGTTTTTATAGATTATGCAACAATACTCGACGAAGAACTTGAAAAAATCAATAATACTTCCAGAAAAGCTGTTTTGGTTGCGATTTCTCCGAATGATAAATCAAAATTTTTATTGCAGTCAAATCAAATAGAGACAATTATTTTAAATCACGTAAGAAAAAACGATATTTTGATGAATTATGCAACAAACAAATATTTTCTTTTGCTTTTTGATACAGATATTGAGGCAGCAAAAAAACGCTGGGAAATTATTAGAGCAGGTATTCCGGAAAATATTTATGCAGGATTTGCAAACGCATTAGGAAAGGTTCGTCAACAATTGATTAATGAAGTTTTAAACAGATTACATGAATCAATTAATTATGCAAAAGATAATAATGAAACCAAGACAACAGAAGTTAAGAATTTTAAAACATACAGACAAGATTTTAATAAAAATCTGGAACAAATTATAAGTCCTGTATTATATATGACGCAACAAAAATATAATGCTCAATTATTTGGCATGACAATTGAACAAACAACGGGCGATGGTTTTGGAAGTCTTAAAATACAAGGACGCAATGCGACAGCAAGTTTTTCAATTACAACAGCAGGATTTTCTAAGATTAATATTGATATATCATACGAAGCCTCAAAAAAAATTACTCCGAGACGGATTTCGCTTGAGCCAAAAGAATTCGAAGCCGGATTGTTACAAGATTTATTAGAACATTTTATAGAAGAATTTAGAAAGGAGATTTGTGATGACAATTCTTAATATTGAAGATAGTTTAGTTTTAATAATTGATGTTCAAGAAAAACTTTTGAATGCGGTATTTAATAAAGCATATCTTGAAAAAAGAGCGGAAATTATAGCAGGAGCAGCTAAGATTTTAGAGATACCTGTAATTGTAACGGAACAATACCCAAAAGGTTTGGGAGCGACTGTTGAAGGACTTAAGAATACATTAGCAGAAAATACTCAATATTTTGAAAAAACCGCTTTTTCAGCACTAGAAAATCCTGAAGTTATGGATGCTCTTAAAAAATCCGGTAAAAAACAAATTGTGATTTTCGGTATAGAAACTCATATTTGCGTAAGCCAAACAACTAACGCGCTTATCAATGAAGGTTTTGAAGTTTCAGTTATTAGAGATGCTTGCGGAAGTCGTTCAGAATTAGAATATTCAGCAGGAATAAACAGAATGAAAGATAACGGTGCGCACATTTTAACAACAGAAATTGCATTGTTTGAATGGTTAAAAAGCGCAAAACATCCAAACTTCAAAGAAGTTCAAACATTAATAAAATAATAAATATATGAGCTAGTTTTCAAATAATACTTCTATAAATATTATCTGAAAACTAGCTTTTTGTTACAAAAGTTCACAAAATAGCAAGTTTCAAGTATAAAATGTTTTTATATAAGTATGGATAGTGTGTCATTACAAAATTTGAATAATATTTATAAAAGTGCTGAAATTCAAAAAAAGAAGAGTGTAAGCACTAATCAAACTACACCAGTAGAAACACAAGGGGTAACGCCTAATTTTAGGGCTTATACTTCAGCTGTATCTATAAGAACAACTTTGGCAAATAAAGATGAGCATAAAAAATATGAAGCCTTATCAAACGAATTAGATTTGCCATATAGAAAAAAACTTGAGTTTGCATTAAAATCCGGTCAATTATTGAAAAACAATTCAAATGATAAAAGTACTGTCTTAGATAATTTGCATAAGATTATTACAGAAGATAGAGATCCAGGATTGGACAAAGTTGTTATTTTGAAAGAATGTTTAGACATTCTCTCAAACCCTTATGTTATTACGCAAACTTGTGAAGATATTCCAAATCAGTATAAACGTCAAGTAATCGGTTTAATTACAAATTTATCAGAAGATCCGAATGAAATTGCAAAAACAAAATGGGAACTTGATAATATGCATACAGGCACTTGTCCTGCAGCAAGTATAGAATTTGATTTAGCAACAAAACACACTGCTGAATTCTTTAGAATGGTAGAAGGTTTGACTTCTCCTAAAAATGAAGTTGTGAAAACTATAAAGATGGATAATTTGTCACAAAAATCTAATGATGCAATATGGTTACTTAAAACATTTAAAACTCCACACCAAATGAATGGATTTGAGTCTGCTCAAGTTTTATTAAAACCTGATGAAAATGCAATAATTAGAGCACGTATCCAAAACAATCATCGAGACCCTGGTGAACGCTCAATAATCGATGTTTTAATGCAATCAACATTGATGCAACTAGGTTCTCAACAAACTTATAATTCATTAACCGATAAAAGAGCTCCGAACGAATGGACTCAAGAAGACGGCGGTTTGATTGATTTTGAAAAAACTTACGTAGAATCTGTAGTTGAAGATAAAAATACAACTTCTGTAACTTATCAAAAAGTTGATGAAAACGGGCGTCTTAGCGGTTATGAAAAAGATTTCAAAACAATAAAGAAAGAATTGTTAGATACTCTCAAAATGGGACATAATATAATTATTGGCTATACTTGGCCTGATCCTGAAAATGGCAATCGATTGGCCGGACATGAAATAACAATTGTAGGCTATAAAGTAAAACCAGATGGTGAAGGAGTATTTATTTGCCAGGATTCAGATGATGATATTGCAGCTCCAATTGAAATGAGTGAAAAAGAATTGTTGCCAAAAATTCATCATGCAGGGCTACCGGATAAAATAGCATCCAGAGACTTTAAGTTTCAAGACAGTTGGGAAATTGGACTTGACGAATTTCAACAAATGAAAAGCGCTTAATTAAATAGTTCAATCACAATCTTTATGCTATGATTTCTCTAAGGAGAAATTATGTTTCAACAATTTTCACCAAATATGTTAAAAACTTACGAGCTTTGCCCTAAAAAGTTTTATTTAAAATATATTAAAGGCATTACTATGCCGATTAATGATGATATTTTTGAATTTGGTAAAAATATACACGCGCTTGCTTCATATTATTTGCGTGGTGAAAATTTAGTAAATATGGAGAAATCTTTAAATGAACGCGAGAAATTAGTTTGGGAACACTTACGCTCTATAAAATATTTTAGTTATAAAGTCATAAACACTGAATATAATTTAGCAGTCAGAATTGGAAATCATTTCTTTGGCGGACGATTAGATGCTTTAGTCAAAAATGATAATACATATTATATTTTAGATTATAAAACAGGTTCTGCTCCTAAAAATGCAAAATACGACTTTCAAACAATAATTTATATTCTTGCAGTAAAAGAATTTTTCAAAACTGACAAAATTACATTTGTTTATATCGATTTAAAAAACAAAGAGGAAGTTAAAATAGAATACTCACCAGAGATGGAAGCAGAATATAAAAAGAAATTATTAACAGCTGTTGAAAATATAGAAAAAGAAGATGAACTTCTTAAGAAAAAAGCTTGCAAATGTGAATATGAATTAATTTGCTACTAAATAAAAAGAGCCCGAAGGCTCTCTGGAATTAAGAATAGCTGGAAGTATGAAAAAGATTTAATAATTATATTAAACCCGAACTAGTATTAAAATACTATTAGTAAAGTGGGGAATATTTTCGAAATAATATGTTACATTCTGCTTGTAATAAAAATTTTGTCATGCTATTATAAAAAAGTCGGACTACTAAAGAACGCTTTTATTGAGCAAAAATTAATTTAGAAAGCGACGAGTACAAGGGGCGGAATGAACCGTCAAAGGGTACAAAAGGTGGACTGAAGAAGCAACAAATTCTGAAAACAGGTTGCTTTATTAGCAAAACAGCTCATAAGGAAGAAATTCCAACCTACAAGACTCTTTGAAGAAGAAATTCCAAACCACAAAGAAAAAGGATAAGTAAAATGAACACAGATCCAATAGCAGATATGCTAACAAGAATCAGAAACGCTAATTTAGTTTCTCACCCATCAGTTGAAATGCCATCTTCAAAGTTAAAAGTTGCTTTGGCTAAGCTTTTAAAATCAGAAGGTTTCATCACTGATTACTCAGAAAGAGCAGAAGGACACTTCAAATACTTAACAATCGAATTGAAGTATGACGAAGCTAACAAGCCTGTTATTTCTAACTTACAAAGAGTTTCTAAACCAGGTCTTAGAAACTACTGCAAAGCTAAAAACCTTCCACAAGTTTTGGGCGGTATGGGTATCGCAGTTGTTTCTACTAGCAAAGGTCTTTTAACAGACAGAAAAGCTAGAAAAGAAAACTTAGGTGGCGAAGTACTTTGCTACGTATACTAGAACGTCGTTAAGGCGTTAAGACAAAAGACGTTAAGTTCTTTTAATTATATTAATATTTATAATGAACTTAACGACCTAACGACTTAATGACTTAAAGACATCACACTTAAAACAGTAGGTCAGGCACTGCCTGACAAATACTCAAAACAGGTTCAATTGACAGAAAAGCCTGTTCAAACAAAAAGGAGAAAATTAATATGTCAAGAATTGGTAAAAAGCCTATTGAAATTCCTTCAGGCGTAGAAGTAAAAATTGAAGGAAACGTTATAA
>CAKVJE010000019.1 GCA_934754735.1 uncultured Candidatus Melainabacteria bacterium | reverse complement strand
ATATAAAGTATTTTTGTTTTTAAAAATTGCCTAAAAGTTCAATGTAATACATCACAAATATGTAAAAATAAGAAACGGTGCGACATTTCAGCTTTACAAAACTTAATATATCATGATTTAGTAAGACATATTTTTAAAATAAATTGATGTCAAATTTCTAAAAGGTACATTATGGATATAAAAAAAGAACTTGGTGAAAAGATAAAAAGACTTCGCAAGCAAAATGCTCTAACCCAAGAACAGCTTGCAGAAATGATTGATATTTCATCAAGAAATTTGAGTAACATTGAGCAAGGTATTAGTTTTCCAAAACCTGAAACACTAGAGCACATTTTGATATCTTTGAATACAACCACACAAGAACTTTTTGCAAATGAGCATATTAAAACAAAAAAAGAACTTATATTGGCAATAAATGCTTATATAGGTAAAATTAGTAATAATCAAGAAAAATTAGAACAAATATATAAGATTTTAAAAGATTTAATAGATTAGTAGTCCGTATGTCGTGTTGGACAATTGTCATCAAACACAACAATAACATCTCAAAAAATTTGTCGTGTTCAATGAAAATGTTGAATACAGTCTACGGCTAATTTTTTTTGAATAACATATAACCTGAATCTGTATAAGCCACAGGCTCAATTTTGCCAATTTTTACCCAATATCTTATTGTAGAAATTGGAACATTTTTGAATTTTGCATATTTAGAAATCGTTAATAATTCATCTTGTTCTGCATTAACATTTGTATCTAGCATTGCAATTACAAATTTTAACGACCTATTTAAAAGATTTAGCATGAAAACCGTATATGGTTTATCATCTCCTTTTAATTGATAATTTTCAACAACAGATAAATATTTTTTTCTATCTGTTGGGCGAATAATAATAGGAATAAAACCAAATTTTAATAAAATAGTATTCATTAAAAGTCTGGCACATCTTCCATTCCCGTCAACGAATGGGTGTATTGATACAAATTTTAAATGTGCCAAAATGGCAGTCAAAGGTTCTTCATCCATATTACTACTAAGCCAATCATAGAAATCCACCATTAAATCAGGAACTTTTAATGGATTTGGCATAATTACGGTTGAACCGGAAATTCTTACACGACAATTTCTGTAAAAGCCGGCATTATCATCATCTAAGCCTGTTAAAATTCTTTTATGGATATTTAGCATGAAATTTTCGCTAATATTGCAATCTTTGTTTAAAAAATTAATAATCTGTTCAAAAGCTTTTGCATGATTTACAGCTTCTATATAGTGTTTTAATGGTTTTGAAGTTGATGTTATCCCATCATCAATAACAAGTTCTGTTTCTTTTCTAGTTAAAGTATTTCCTTCAATAGCATTGGAAGTATATGCCAACTCTGTTTTTAGCCATTTATACATCTCTTTTCTATTGTTAGAATTTTCTAATAATAATTTAAGTTTTTTTTGATTTATTTTTATTTCATCTAAAACAGAGTTCATGTTCACCTCATAGTTTATAGTTTTTATATTCTTAAACTATAAACTATAAACTAAAGTTTTTCAATAGGTTGGTGTTTGGATTTAGTCCGAAATTAACCTTAAAGCTTCAACCACACAACTCCATAAGGAGCAATCCTCAAATGCATTGTTCTATTTTTTAAAGACACATTGACACTCACATCATCACCATTTACAAGATTTTGGAAGTGATCAATATGACCATCTGATTTTAAAACAACATCCACCGGAATAGTGATTTCGGCAACAAGTTTTTCTGATGATAAATTATTTATAACCAAAATCTTTTCATCTTTGTAGCTTCTTATATATGCAAAATTATGTGGTGATGCCGTTTTTAGCAATGTAAAATCGCCTTTTGACATAGAAGGTAAACTTTTTCTGAGCGCAATAAGATTTTTAACCTTTTTATAGACTTTGCTGTTAAATGTATAATAATCTTTGGATGAACCGTAGAATAATTTTGCAGGAACAGCCCCTCTATTTATATCACGACTGTCAAAATAGCTTAACAATTTGAACTTGCTTGATTTGTGGCGTTCAATTCTTTCTTTTTCGCTCTTTTTTGCGTTTTCAAAATTATTTCTTACGCCAACTTCATCCCCATAATAAACTATTGGAATTCCGGGCATGGACATCAAAATAGAAAATGCCATTTCTATTCTGTCAGGATTGTTGTCAAGAAAATTCGCCAATCGTCCGCTTACACCAAGTCCTTTTCTAAATTCAGCACCTTTAGGAGCGAGTGCATTATAGATTATTTCTCGTGTATCAGGATCAATCATTTCTAACGTTAATTCATCATGCACTCTCAAAAACACACCCCAAGCAGTGGTAGAAGGTATTTGCGGAGTTGATTTATAAGCATCGACAAAATATTTTTTATCTCCTGTAACCAAAGATGCCCAAATTGCAGGCATGTATGGAAAATGATAACAAATTTGGAATTCATCAGTTCTTTTAATAACTTTTTCTTCATTATTAATTGTTGTCTTGAACTTTCTTTCTTTTCCAAAATAAGGCAAAATATCGTTTGGATATTGACAAGCTTCCGCCTGAATTACAGTTCTCGGAGCAGTCATTTGGATATAATTACTTATGAGTTTTATAATTGCATGTGTTTTTGGGAGATTTTCGGCACTTGTACCTTCTTCTTTTGATAAATAAGGTATTGCGTCAAATCTAAAAATATCAATACCAATATTTGTCCAATAATTAATTGTATCAAGCCAATAATATAGAACTTCCGGATTTTCCCAATTTACATCTAATTGAAACGGATAGAATGTGTGGTAGAAAAAGTAGTCTTTGCCGTTTAAAGTAACTTTGCGATAATGATTATCGGTGATTTCAGGAAAAATTAATCTTCTTTTTGAAATCTTCCCGCTTTTTTCTTTGTATTCAACTATTGTACCAATTTTTTCATCAACATACTTTGTATATTCAGGCATTTCATCTTTTACTATAAAATAATCTTTCTTAGAAATATCGCCTTTTAAAAATGCTTGAAACCACTCGTGTTCTTCTGATACGTGGTTTAGAATCAAGTCAGCTTTTATCTTAAATCCGTTTTTCTTCGCCTCTTTTACAAAATCATTGAATTGAGTCTTACCGCCTAAATCTGCACGTATGTTTCTCGGATTTTTTACGTCAAATCCTGCGTCAGACATTGGAGAATCTGCAAAAGGTAACAAATATAATGTTGTTACACCTAAATCTTTCAGGTAATCAAACATTGCTGATGTATCTTTAAAAGTATTTGGTTTTTCAGGAGTTACAACACCAAATTGATCAACATAAAACATATAAATAATTTCGTCTTTATACCAATCATCTGCCCTTGTTAAGTCTTCTTGTTTTAACGCTTCAGGACGAGTTTCAATTTCTTTTTTTGCAATTTGCATTACATGTTCGTAAATCTCTTTTGCTCGACTTTCGCCATAAACTTGTTCAATGCTGTTATATATTTCATTTTCAATTCTTTTAGGTACAACAACTGTATTTTCTGCACTTACAGACTTGTTTTCTTTAATTTCATTATTAGCAAATGCCAAAGTATTGGATGATATTATTAAACAACTCAATAAAATTAATAATAACTTTTTATTCATAAAAAATTACTCCCTAAATCTTTATGCATTAATTCTAACACAATTTTGATTTTAGTTGTCATGCAATCAACAAATATTAAAGTTCACAAACAAAGACGACTCTATAGAGTCGCCTTTGTTATCAGCCTTCCAAATAAGTTTTTAAATCATCTATTCGCTCTACTTTCCTCAATTTTTGAATTGCAATATTTTCTAACTGTCTTATTCTCTCTTTTGAAAACCCTAGCGAATTACCAATTTGTTCTAACGTCTTAGGTTCATCGTTATCAATTCCGAATCTTTTTTTAAGAATTTCTTCTTCGCGTTTATCAAGAGTTTTTAAAAGTCTTACAATATCTTTTTGCTGTAAAGATTTTTGCGCATTATTTTCAGGTGAAGAATAGGATGTATCCTCAACATAATCTTGAATGCACAAGTCATCCGTCACGTAAGTATCCAAACTTACTGGTTCACGTTTTAATGCTCTTTTAACCTCATCAATCTTTTTTGAATCCAGTCCGGAAAGTTTTGAGATTGTTTCATCGTCATATTCTAAATCCTCATTTATTGTAGCCATTGAGCAAGCCTTTTTATACCTGCGGATTTTTTCCAACATGTGAACAGGAATTCTAATTGTTCTCGAATGATTTGAAATCGCCCTGATTATTGTTTGTTTAATCCACCAAGTTGCATAAGTTGAAAATTTAAAATTCTTTTTGTAATCAAATTTTTCAGCAGCTTTAATTAACCCCAAAGAACCTTCCTGCACCAAATCCATAAAGAGAACACCTTGCCCTATGTATTTTTTAGCAATACTTACAACTAGTCTTAAATTTGCCTGAACCAGCTTTTTTTTAGCCTCTTCTTTTTCCTTTGGGTTTCCTTCCTGAATTTTTCGTCCTAACTCTGCTTCATCTGCTTTTGTCAACATCTTTTTTCGACCAATTTCTTTCAAATACATCTGTAAAATATCATCATTATTCACTATTGAACTAAAAGTTTTCGGATTCTTATTTTCAATATCGGCTGTGTCAATAAATTCTACACTACTTAACGCTCTCGTCATTTTTCATCTCCTCTTGCTATCTCAATATATAAGACGAAAGTTTTACAAAAAAGTTCCATACTTATTTTATTTCCCTCTGGTTAAAAATCGGATTTAATGGTAATATAAAATAAAGTGAGGATTTGAAAGATGAAAGCAGTTGAATATTTTAATCAAGGTTATTCTTGTTCCGAAAGTATAGTTATGGAAGCAATTGAAAAAGGGCTTGTGCCAAAAGAGCTTTTACCTGTTGCAACTTCTTTTTCCGGAGGAATGGGCTCAGGATGTTTGTGTGGCGCAATTGCAGGTTCACAAATCGTTTTAGGATATTTGTTCGGTAGAGATAATCAAGCCGGAAATGATGTACAAGCAAGAATGACGGCGCGCGAGTTTATTTCAGAATTTACAAAAACTCACAAAGCTACTTGTTGCAGAGTTTTGACGAGAGGAATGGAGATGGCATCTCCTGAAAGAAAAGCTCATTGCTCAAATATGGTTGATGATTGTTCAAAAATTCTTGAAGAAATGATTAAAACAAAGGTTAGTGCTTAATGTTCAATAGAACAATGTTTAAAAAACGAATACTTTTTGTCGGAATACCTGACATGGCTTATATTGGGCTTGATGGTCTATTGATGGCGGGTGTTAATATTGTTGGAGTTTTAGGTCCTAAAAAAGACCACAACATGTATTACGATTTTAAAAATTTCGTGTATTCAAGAAGGTTGAATTACGTTGATTATGATGAATTGGATGAACCGCAATTAATCGAAAAAATTCGTGCATTGAATGTTGATGCTGCTGTTGTTTGTTCGTTCAATTACAAAATTCCTAGAATTCTTTTGGAATCAACTAAAGACGGATTTATTAACGTTCATCCTTCAATGCTTCCCAAATATAGAGGCGGAAATCCTTATTCACGTGTCATTATGAACGGCGAAACCGAAACCGGTGTAACTATTCACTTTATGGATGAAAAGTTTGATACGGGAGATATTATCGCTCAAAAACCGTATCACATACATTCAAAAGCAACAATGGGAACGATTTTTAATGAGCTTAACGTTATTGGTATTGAACTACTTTTACAAGTTTTGAGAGCTTATGAAAATCAACCTTTGCCAAGAATAAAACAACCGAACGGTGATTTTATTTCAGGAAAAGGTTTAAGCGAACAAGAATTGTTTATTAATTATAACAAAACTGCTGAAGAAATCGAACGTTTTGTAAGGGCGTTGAATCCGTTTATACTTGCAAGCACAACATTTCGCGGAAATATGATGAAAATTATGAAGGTGGAAGTAGCTTCTGACGCATTTTGCGTTCCACATCCTGCAGGAACAGTTGCAAAAATAGAGGATGATAAATTTTTTATTGCTACTTCTAAAGGACTTGTTGTTCCTACTGTAATGCAATTTGGAAGCTTCTTTATGGGCGACAGTAAAGACTTTATCAGAATTGTCAATCCAAAAATCGGGGAAGAATTTAAATAATATGGTAACTATGGATAAATTAAATTTTTTAACAGCCGGTGTACCGCTTAGGGCAGAAGGCAAAGGATATGAAGTCGGCTTCAAAGTCCTTGATGATATGAATTTGGACGGGCTTGAATTAGAGTTTGTACGTGGAGTTAGAATAAGTGATAAAAGCCGTGAAGCTGTTGGAAATTCAAAAAAAGTTATTACGGCGCACGCGCCTTTCTACGTAAATCTTAACGCAAGAGAAGAAGAAAAGGTTGAAGCGAGCACGCAAAGAATTATTGAGACTGCGGAAGTTGCAAACGAGCTTGGTGGATATAGTATAACTTATCACGCAGCGTATTATTTGGGAATGGATGCTGAACTTGTTTTCAATCAAGTGGTAAAACAAACACAAATCATTACAGAAGCTTTGGCAAAATCAAATAACAAAATCTGGATTAGACCTGAAACCACCGGCAAAGCTACTCAATGGGGTGATTTGAATGAAATTGTAAGACTTTCTAAAGAATTTGAACAAGTCTTGCCTTGCGTGGATTTTTCACATCTTCATGCCAGATATAATGGTATAGTAAATACTTATGATGAGTTTGCACAAATCTTTGAGACAATCGGTAATGAACTTGGACAAGTTGCACTAGATAATTTTCATGCGCACGTTGCCGGAATTGAATACGGTGCAAAAGGCGAAAAGAAACATTTGAACTTAGAAGAGTCTGATTTCAATTACAAAGACTTATTGAAAGCATTTAAAGCATTTGACGCAAAAGGCGCTGTAGTTTGCGAAAGTCCTAACATTGAAGATGACGCAAAACTTTTAAAAGAATATTACTTGAGTTTATAAGACAAAAAACAGGTGGAATATGACAATAGCAATTTATCCGGGAAGTTTTGACCCGATTACAAATGGACATATAGATATATTAAAAAGCGGTGCTGAAATTTTTGACAAGGTGATAATTGCGGTTTCTTATAATGTTAACAAAAAAGGCTTTTTACCGATTGAAGAACGCGTTCAATTGATTAAAGAAAGTGTTAAAGATATTCCTAATATAGAAGTTGATTCATTTCAAGGGCTTACGGTAGAATATGCTAAAAACCGTGGTGCGGAAGTGCTTTTAAGAGGACTAAGAACTTCTTTTGACTTTGAATACGAAATGCAGCTTTCTCAAACAAATAATGCACTTTATGGCAATATTAAAACCGTATTTTTGATTACAAAACCGGAATTTAATTTCATTTCATCATCAAGCGTACGCGAAATCTTATTAAATAAAGGCGATATCTCAAAATTCGTACCAAATGCAGTTTATGAATATTTTATGGCTCAACAAAAGTTTTAAGGTTTTTGTTCAATTTCTTTTAAAAGATTCCTGCCATATTCGAAAATACTTTGTTTGCCGTCCATTCGTCCTTCTGCTGAAACAGCATTTTTATCAAAAGTTGTATAACCATAAAAAGTATTCTTTTTACCTTGTTTTCCCATTATACTTAGACGTAATTTTCCGTTTTTATTATAGAAAAATCCTTCTTTTTCTTTTCCCATAAAATCGTAGCATAGGCGCTCAACCATTACACCATCTTCATATTTTATTATTTCTTTAGAAAGACCCAATGTTCCGGTTCTAAGTTTAATATCGCCTGTAAATTTTTTACTGTTTTCTGTAATAACTGCTATATTGTTTTTAAGTTCAACGCCTTGTTTTTTTAGAACTTGCGTTAAATTTTTCCTAAACACTTTAGAAACGCTAATTGCTAATACGGTTGCTATGACCGCTCCTCCAGCTCCAAGTGCAATTTTGTCATTCTTGGATGTGTTATTTTTTTTGTTCTCTGTTTGCAAAAAAGATATGTTCTGTGTTGGATTAATTTTTAACATTTTTACTCCTTAATTTTATTATATCATTAAATCTTGTGCTTTAGAAGCCTAAATGTTTCTTTGGTTTTATTTGGTTTCTCTCATCAAGAGTTGTCATCTGTGGTGTAATAAACCCCATGAATGCGTCAAATATACCAACTAAAGAGTGTTGTTTTATTTCTGCATTGTAATCTTGTCGTTCAATTTCTGATAAATGAGTCTGTGCTATTGTTTCAGTCTGCTCTAACTCGGCTAAATAGGTCTGTGCTTGTTTGGCAGCATTATTCGCGCCATCTCTATCTCCATTCCATATCTGTTGTACATAATAATCTAAATAAGCTTGAGGAGTTGAATAACGGCAGTTCCATTGGTTATCAAATACATGAGAATAATCCATGTTTTTCTTATTTCCTTTAAACACATCCTCTGAATTAAGATGTTTACAGATGTCCTTGGTTATTCTCTCTGCCATTAGCTCTTTTATATTATAATTTGCGTATTTACTTAATTTAAATTTTGTTATGAGTTTTGCAATCGAATTCGGCAATGTTTCTACACTCATCCAGCCCCAAGCATAGTCATTTCCACGTTTTTCTATATTTCTATAATGAGCATTGTGAGCGAATTCATGTATAAATGGATGCAAATAATGTGATGTTGATAGCCATTCCGGCATGTAGAAAAATCTCCGATACTGTTGCATTTCTCTACTAAGTGCTTTTTTAGATTTAAAACAATCATTGTCAGAATTTATATCAATTTCATGATAAAAAGCTGAAAGTTGTCCATATGTATCTTTATTATCTTTTCCTAAAGATTTAAAATCTACAATTTCAGGTAATTTTAAGCCTTTGAATAATTCTTCAAATAACAAACAAGTTTTTTTTACAGACTCTGCAACGAATGAATTATTGTTAAACTCAGCTCTAACTCCTTTTTTTGCGAGTTCAGTTTCAATCTTGAAAGCATTATAACCAAAAATTCTTGATGATTCAAAATTAACATTTTGTTTTTTACAATTCATATCGACTTTATTAGTAATAGAATTAACGCGCATAACATTTCCCCTACACATATTAATATGCATATTATAATCTAGTTATAATATTATTGCAAGATTGATAACAAATTGACAATAATATCAATTCTAAATGTTTTTTTAGCTTTAATTTTACAGTTTCAAATTTTTACTCTAAAATCAGATTCTAATTATGTCACATATACTCATTATTTTCTTTAGTTTTTAATATGAATATTAATTTAAGACGTTGCCTTTGTAGTAATATTAAAACCGTATTTTTAATAACAAAACCGGAATTCAATTTTATTTCATCATCAAGCGTGCGTGAAATTTTGCTAAACCACGGCGATATTTCAAAATTCGTACCAAATGCAGTTTGTGAATATTTGAATGAAAAATATTAAGCAAACGCATTTATTCCTAAATATTTAGCATTTGCGCCTAATTCTTCTTCTATTCGCAATATTTGATTATATTTTGCCATTCTGTCACTTCTTGATACAGAACCGGTTTTAATCAATCCGCAATTGGTAGCAACAGCTAAATCCGCAATAAAACTATCTTCAGTTTCGCCGGAACGATGTGATACTACTGTTTTGTAATTGTTTTCTTGTGCCATTTGCATTGCATCTAATGTTTCTGTAAGCGTTCCGATTTGGTTTGGTTTAATTAAAATAGAATTTGCGATTTGTTTTTCTATACCTTGTTTTAAGCGAGATACATTTGTTACAAATAAATCATCACCAACCAATTGACATTTATCACCCAAAGCTTCTGTTAAATTCTGCCAACCGAGCCAATCATCTTGCGCCATACCGTCTTCTATTGAAATAATAGGATAATCTCTTACTAAATCCGAAAGATATTTTACCATTTCTTCAGATGTTAATCGGATATTTTCACCTTTTAATTCGTATCTGCTAAGAGAGCAAACACCACTTGAGCATTCGCCTTCTTGATATAATTCAGAGGATGCAACATCAAGGCACAATTTAACCTTGTTTGTATTATATCCGGCTTTTTCTATTGCATGAATAATTAATTCAATTGCTTCTCTTGTAGAATTTAAATTTGGTGCAAAACCACCTTCATCACCAACTGTCGTAGAAAATCCTTTGTCAGCAAGAAGTTTTTTTAAAGTATGAAAAATTTCTGCACCGGCTCTTAATGCATCAGAAAAGCTTGCAACACCTACAGGCGCAATCATAAATTCTTGAACATCCAAATTGTTATTCGCATGAGCACCTCCATTTAAAATATTCATCATCGGAACCGGTAAAACTCTTGCCGAAATTCCGCCGAGATATTTATATAACGGAAGTTCATAAAAATCAGCTGCTGCTCTAGCACAAGCAAGTGAAACGCCTAATGTTGCATTTGCGCCTAGCGTAGATTTATTAAAACTTCCGTCCATTTCTAGCATAAGGCTGTCAATCAATTGTTGATTTGTAGCATCTTCGCCTAAAAGATTTGGAGTTATTACAGAGTTTATATTATCAATAGCTTTTTGCACTCCTTTTCCAAAAAATTCGGTTTTGATATTATCTCTAAGTTCTTTCGCTTCATAAATTCCTGTCGAAGCTCCTGAAGGAACAGAGGCTCTTCCAAATGAGCCATCAATAAGTTTTACATCAACTTCTAACGTTGGATTACCTCTCGAATCTAAAATCTGTCTGGCTTTAATATCATCAATTTCGCACATAATTGCTCATTCCTTTCAGAAAAAGAGTAAAAGAATTTTTAATGCAAAACTATTCTCTAAATGGGTAGGATTTTTATTAAGAAACATTAATTTTGCATCCAAAAACATTCTTCTTACTATTACTGACTTTTAGCCTTGTTTTGTAACGATTTGTAAATATTAATCCAAATTCATTAAAGTTTTTAGAAAAAGTGCCGATATACATTATATATCTAATGAGGTGTGTTTATGTCAAACTTCACAGTAAACGGAGTATATTCCTACACAAGTGCAAACATCTACTCTTATTTGGGCCGAACACCAAGTAGTTCGTCTTCTTTAGAGCGCACTTTTGATAAATTCAATATTACTCCGACAGGCACAACAGATGATTTGGAAGAACTAAAGTCTGCGATGTATGAAGAGTATTCAAAGCAGGTTCAGGAACAAATCGACAATCAGAACAGTCAGCAAAACATTTCTTGGGCAAGTATTTGTGCTCAAATAGGAATTCAAGCTACTGGTGATTATGACAAAGATTATGCTGCTTTCAACAATGCTATTCAGTTGTTGAGTCAAAGTGCAATTGATGGTCAAGCTATGACATATTTTGCCGGGTTGAAAACTGAAGCATCTAGGGCATTTGGTCTTTCAAACAAACCTTCAGCACAAGATGCGCCTATTTCATTCCAAACATACCAAGCGCAATTCTTGTCTTAAATTTTGGGCGGTTGAGAGAGCTAATGGTTCAGCCGCCTTTTGGAAAATCTAACATCCTTATGGTATAATTGCCATGAGGATTTTTATTATGAATATACTTGTAACTGGCGTGAGTCGCGGTATTGGAAAAGCTATCGCAAATAAATTAATTGCAGAAGGACATGAAGTTTTTGTTTCTGCCAGAAACGAAGAATTGTTGAAAGATTACAAGAACTATTGTGTTTGTGATTTGGCGACAGAAATTGAAAAACTGGGCGAATTCATACAAACCAATAATATCGATATTTTGATAAATAATGCCGGCGAATATATTTATTCTCCAATCGAAGATATGACACTTTCACAAATTGAACATATTATGAAAGTAAACTTTGAAGCTCCACTTTATTTAATATCAAAAGCCGTTCTTTATATGAAAACAAAAAAATGGGGCAGAATTGTTAATATAGGTTCAATTAGCGGAGTAATGGGCGAAGCCAATGCAAGCTTGTATTCTGCAACAAAATCGGGTTTATTTGGTGCAACAAAAGCGTTAGCGTTAGAGCTTGCAGAATATGGAATTACTGTTAACACAATCAACCCAGGTTGGGTTGATACCGAAATGGGAAATTCATCAGCAGAAGAAGGTGAATTTACAAAGGATGAGATTGTTGAATGTATTCCGCAGAGAAGATTTGTTGCTCCTGATGAAATAGCAAACATGGTTAAATACTTGATATCCGAAGAAGCGAAAGGTGTAACCGGGCAAGCTATTAACATATGCGCAGGGCTGACTTGCGGCTGCTAAAATGATTTTAAAAATTTTTTTGTCATATAATAATTTGTAGGTCGTGTTTGACATTTGTCATCAAACACGACAAATACAGAAAGGACAATAAAATGCTATCAAAACAAGAACTATTAAACTTATATAATATGGATTTAACTGAACTTTTAAATGAATCAAAAAAATATTTAAAAGATGAAGTTGAGTTTTGTTCTATAATTAATGCTCGTTCAGGCAAGTGTTCGCAAAACTGCCGTTATTGCGCACAAAGTTCGCACTACAATACTAATATTGAATCATTCCCGCTTATTGATGTTGAAACTGTTGTGAAGGCCGCATACGATAGCGTAAACAATGGAGCTAATAGAGTTGCGATTGTAACTTCCGGCAAAACTCCTGACGAAAGCGACTTTGATACAATGCTTGAAATGATTAAAGCTTTGAACAAAGAAGGTATTAAAAGTTGTGCCAGTATTGGAATTTTAAACGATGAACAGGCTAAAAAGCTTGCAGAAGCTGGTCTTGTTCGTTTTCACCACAATATAAATACTTGCAAATCTTATCACCCTCAAATTTGCACAACTCATACTTATGAAGATAGATTAAATACTGTAAAACTTGTGAAAAAATACGGTATGGAACTTTGTTGCGGTGTTATTTTAGGTATGGGTGAAACTGTTGAACAAAGAATTGAAATGGCTATGGAGCTTGCAGATATTAATCCTGACAGCATTCCTGTTAACATTTTAACGCCAATTAAAAATACTCCGTTTGAAAACTATGGTGATAAAATCGATGAAGAAAATGTTTTGAGAACTTTAGCAATTTTCAAGATTGCTTGTCCAAACGCTTCAATTAGAATAGCTGGCGGTAAAAAAGCAAGACTTTCTGAAGAAACAATAGAAAAAGCTTTCAGATACTGCGTGGATTCGACGATTGTCGGAAATTATTTAACAACAACAGGTTTTTCTCCGGAAGATGATGAAAAATTAATAGCAAAAATAGGCAGAAAAAGATGTCGCTCTTTAATTTGTTCTTAGTTTTTGTAAAAATAGGTGCAATTCTGCTTGGCGGCGGATATGTAATTTTACCTATAATGACAAATGAATTTGTTGATAAAAGAAATCTTGTAAGCCATGATGATATAATTGATTATTTTGCACTCGCGCAATCACTTCCGGGAATTATTGCAGCTAATATGTCTATGTTTATCGGCTATAAGTTGCGCGGCAAATGGGGTGCTATTTTAGCTATGGTTGGTGTAACTTTTATTCCGTTTTGGAGTATCGTACTGTTGGCTTCCATTTTAGGTGCTTTAGTTAATAATTCCTATGTTCAAGGTGCACTTTGGGGTGTTGGAGTTGCAGTAATTGCTTTAATCGTTTTAACTGTGCGTGAAATGTGGCAAAAATCGAACAGAAATGCGTTTTTCTACATAATTTTTGCTTTAACCTTATTCGCACTGTTGATTTTAAAAATCACTCCAATACAAAGCATAATAATTTTTACTTTAATCGGCGTAGCTTACAAGCGATTAACTTTAAAAAAGGAGGAGATTAAATGATTTATCTTCAACTTTTTTTAGAATTTTTTAAAATCGGTTTTTTTTCGTTTGGTGGCGGATACGCGACAATCCCGTTTTTATATTATATTTCACAAGCTTACAATTGGTATTCGCTTGATGAATTAACTCAAATGGTTGCAGTAGCTTCTATTACTCCTGGACCAGTCGGGATTAATGTTGCGACTTATGCCGGATTAAAAAGCGCCGGAGTTTTGGGTTCAGCTCTTGCTACTACTGCAGAAATGTTACCATCATTATTTTTGGTAATTATTGTATCAAAGCTTCTTAAAAAATTTAGCGACAATTTTTATGTAAAATCAACAATTGAAACATTAAAACCTGTAAGTTGCGCACTTTTAACCTCAGTTGCGATTGGGTTATTAAAGCCGGAAATCAAAGATATTAAAGCAATGATTTTACTGGGAGTTTTACTTCTGTTAAGCTGGAAATCAAAACGTGATCCGTTGTATTACATTTTAATTTCAGCTATAGTTGGTGTTTTGTTGGTATTTATAAAATAGTTTTTTAGTTTTTATATTAAAAACAGAAAAGGATGATTGTTTATCATCCTTTTCTGTTCGTTTTTTTATTTTGCAACTTTTACATTCATATAATCAATTGCATATTCCGTTTTTTCTGCACCTTGCGTGAAATTGATAGGAATTCTTGCAGTTCTTGTACAAGCTTTTACTGTCCAAATTTCACTCCAAGTATTATTGTTTTTAGGTTTAGAAACTTCTGTATTTACGATTGCAAAATCTTCACAACCTTGTGCAGCAATTCTTAATGAATAATAGTAAATTGGCATAATCATAGAAGATTGAAGTTTTGAATCAGTAATTGATTTTCCTTTAACAGGAATTGTGTTATCAAAATTGTAAGCTAATGCTGCTGTTGATAACATCAATAGTGATAAAACTAATAATTGAACTTTCTTCATTGAAAACTCCTTTCGCTACTCCTCGATATGTATGTGCTTATATTAACACAAAAGAAAATATTTATACAAGTATAAGACGTTGGTATAGTTTTTGAATTGCTTTATAGTTTTGCAATAGGTAGAACACCCGTTTGCGATTAGCAAACTTGGGGGTGTGTAATTTAACATACAAAACAAGATTAAATTAACTATGAGATAGAGGTTACGTTTATTTATAGTATAATCAATCTATGAATAGCATTGTACCACAACACATAAATCAAGAAACATTAAAATCTTATTATTTATACTTTAATGAAAACGGAGATAAATCTTCTGAACTACTTGATATTCTTATGAATTCATTGTTAGAATTTGTATTTGGAATTAGATACAGGAATATTCAGAATCCGAAAGAACATCAAAAATTTTTTAATGCTTGTGAAAAATTATATAAAGAGCCAAAAGCTAGAAATTCAAAAAGAGAAGGTGACCTTGGAGAAATTATACTTCATGCATTATTGAGAAAATATTTAGGAACAATCCCTTTTGCTGGTCGTTTTTATTTCGCTGTTGATAAAAACACAAGTCCAAAGAGTTTTGATATTGTGCATGTTTTACCAAATGAAACTAAAAATATATTAGTATTGGGTGAAAGTAAAATGTATGCTGATGCAAAAGGTGGTATTGATGCTTTAGCAGATGATATAAAAAAACATTTCAAGGCAGATTATATTCGAAAACAATTTGTAAAAATTTCAGAAGTTGTTTCCAGTGACAATACACAAGATCAAGAAAATATAGTTGTGCCAATGAGAAGAAGTATTGATGCGTGGGAATATAAACTTAGAACAGAAGAAACTTTGGAAACGGTTATAGATGAACTATATGTACCACTATTATGTACTTATAATTATGATAAATATAATGAATATACTAGTGTTTGTAATGAATTTATAAAGGAGTATGAATCTCACATAGGAGAACTATACAATTATTTTGATAATAAAAATATAAAAAGACCAACATGCTTAAATATTTTACTAATGCTATTTCCTGTGCCATCAAAAGATATTCTAATTAAAGAATATTATAAACGAATTAATGAGGTAATAGAGTAAAATGTTAGAAAAAGATTACCAAAAAATTATAAGCTGTATAAGAAATAAATCTTTTACTTGGTTAGATTATTTTTCTTTAGCAAAAGAACTTAATATTATTTTAGACGTAGAAACTTCTTTTAACAAACAACTAGCAAGAAATATAGTAATTTATATAATTGATAATTGGAGCAGTGTTCCTCAAGAATTAAAAAAATTATATACTGATCTCGTTACAAAATGTGGTTTTTATCCATATCTTGAAAAGGAACAAGAAATATTTTATCTAGATAATTTAAGAGGCGAAATCTCAAAAGAATTTCATAAAGCTAATTATCTTAAAGGAAACATATATTTCCATTCAGCACAACAAGAGGTTTGTAATTTATTATTAAATACAGAGTCAAATCTCGTAATTAGTGCGCCTACAAGTTTTGGGAAAAGTTTACTAATAGAGGAATTAGTTGCAAGCAGTAAATATAAAAACATTGTTGTAATTCAGCCAACATTGGCATTATTAAATGAAACAAGAAATAATTTAAGAAAATACGAAGATAAATATAAAATTATTGTCAGAGTAGCCGATAAACCAGTGAAAGACAAAGGTAATTTGTTTTTATTAACTGCAGAAAGAGTTATGGAATACAAAGATATGCCTAAAATCGATATGTTTATACTTGACGAATTTTATAAAATAAGTCAAAAAAGAGATGATGAAAGATATGAAGTTTTAAATAATGCCTGTAATAAAATGCTCAATATACATAAGGCTAGATTTTATTTTTTAGGGCCACATATTGATAAGATTTCTCAAGAATTTATAGATAAATATGATGTGATATTTAGAAAATATGATTATACATTAGTTGTAAATGAAGAAAATGAAATTAAAAATGGAGAAACATACTATAATGATAATAAATCTGAAATAAAAGAAAAACGTTTATTCGAAGAGCTTGTTAAATGTAATGAACAAACAATTATTTATTGTTCTTCACCACAAAAATCTACCGAAACAGCCATAAATTTTGCTAAGTATCTAGAAAGTTTAGACTCTCGTAATTTAAATTCAGAACGAGATGTACCTTTAATTCAATGGATAAACGATAATATTTCATATAAATGGGAAATAGTTTCATGCTTACGTCATAAAATAGGAGTTCATAATGGAATTTTCCCGAAACATATAAATGCTTCTATAATTGATTACTTTAATGATAAGAAATTGTCGTATTTATTCTGCACTTCAACTATAATAGAGGGTGTTAATACAAATGCTAAAAATGTAATTATTTACAATAATTGGAGAGGTCCTAAACATAAGAAAATTGATTATTTTGATTATAAAAATATTAAGGGACGTTCGGGTAGAATGTTCAAACATTATGTTGGAAATCTGTATTCTTTTTATCAAAAATTTGAAGAAGAATCAATTGAAATAGACATCCCGTTTGTAGATCAAGAAAAGCCATTAAGTAAAGAAATATTGGCCCATACTTTAGAAAATGATATTAAAGATAAAAATTCTCAGGAATATCAAGAATTACAATCTATACCCAAAGCAGAACTTGAATTATTTAAGAAAAACGGATTAAGTATAGAAGGGCAAAAGAATATTTTAGAGTATTTAAAAGTGCATATCAATAAAGATTATCATTTAATTAAATGGTCATATTATCCTAAATATGACCAAGCGTTATATATTCTTGAACTATGTTTTAACAATCTTTTAAAACGTACTGAAACAGGTGGTGGTGTAACTCCTAAAAAATTAGCAACATTAATAAGAAAATGTAATATAGGACAAAATCTTTATTTAATAGTAAAAAATGAAGTTAAGTATTTACATGAAACACGCGGAAATGACTATAATTATGCATTAACAGCAGGATTTCAGATTCAAAGACACTGGTTTGATTATAAACTTCCCAAATGGTTTGGATGTTTTAATGAATTACAAAAATATGTATGTAATTTATACGGATTTACTGCGGGTGATTATTCATTGTTTTTAGCAATGCTTGAAAATGATTATATGTCATCAAGAACAAGTTTGCTAATGGAATTTGATTTGCCTAAAACTGCAATAAGGAAACTTGATAATTATATACCCGAAAAAGTAAGTGATGACGAATTTATTCAGTATATAAAACAAAATCATCAAGATATTATAAGAAATGCGCTGTTGTCAAATTATGAATATGAACGTCTGAAAAAAGAAGTTTTGTAATTATTTTACAAATATAAACCTTCACTTTCAAAGATTTATTCTTTTGTTTATACTATAATTAACTCATGCAAAAGTTTTATGAAAAAAACGATATAACTTTATTTTAGGGTGATTGTATTGAAATTTTGGAGAAAGCTGCACCGGAATCTATTGATATGATTTTTGCGGTTCCACCTTACATGTTGTCTAATGGTGGAATAAGCTGCCAAGCGGGCAAAGTTGTTTGTGTAAATAAAGGTAAGTGGGATGAAAGCAAAGGATTAGACGAAGATTTTGCATTTCATCAAAAATGGATTAATGCCTGCAAAAGAGTATTAAAACCAAACGGAACTATTTGGATTTCAGGAACTTATCATTCTATTTATGCTTGCGGATTTGCTTTGCAAAAATTCGGTTTTAAAATCTTAAATGATATTTGTTGGTTTAAGCCAAACGCTTCACCAAATATGAGTTGCAGGTATTTTACAGCAAGCCATGAAACGTTGTTATGGGCAAAGCCCCTAAAGGAAAGCATACATTCAATTATGAAACAATGAAAAATGGTGATTGGGGTGATGATGCAATAAAGAAACCGAATAAACAAATGCGTTCAGTTTGGCAAATTGATACCCCAAAATCTTACGAAAAAACTTTCGGAAAACACCCAACACAAAAACCTTTAGAATTGTTAAGACGAATAATCCTTGCATCAACGAACAAAGGTGATTTGATTCTTGATCCGTTTACAGGTAGTTCAACAACTGGTATAATGGCATTAAAGTTAGGGCGAAAATTCATCGGTATAGACTTAGAAAAAGAATACTTAGACCTTTTTGTTAAAAGGTTTGAGCAAGCATTTTCAAAGAAAGATAAAGCATGGCAGTAGTTTTAGAACAATTGAAAAGTGAAACATATCCAATTGTTAAATGGGTTGGTGGCAAACGTCAGCTTATGCTTAAATTGCTTAAAAATATACCAAAATCATACAACCGTTATTTTGAACCTTTTATTGGCGGTGGGGCATTGTTTTTTGAACTGCAGCCTAATAACGCTTATATTTTCGATATGAACGAAGAATTAATCAATCTTTATCAAGTTGTTAGAGATAACGTTGATGAGCTAATTACAAACCTACAAAAGCACGATATTTCAAAAGAATATTTTATGGAAATCCGTAACATTGACCGTACGGAAGAATATCAAAATTGGTCTGATATAAAAAAGGCAAGCCGTTTTATCTATTTAAACAGGACTTGCTTCAATGGAATGTACCGCGTAAATTCTAAAGGCGACTTTAATGTTCCGTTCGGGCATTATAAAAATCCGAGAATTTTAGATGAAAACAATTTAATAAATTGCTCACATCTATTACAGCGAACTGAAATTAAACAATCAGGCTGGAGAATTAACTCAAGCAAAAAATGATTTTGCAGAACATAGTTGCGCGTAAAAGAATTAGCAAGTATAATTAGAATTAACGCTTAGGAAGGCTAAAATGACATATTATAAAGGATTAATAGAAAAATATAAAAAATTAACAAATTTATTTATTACTTTAACTATTATGATGACAATACTAATGTTTATTTTAGTTTTGAAAGGAGTAATATAAAGTGAAAGATTGCATATTAGTACTTCCTGCTACTAAATCACAAATACCATTAATACAGGAATTAAAAGCATTGAATTATGATATTTTATGTATAAGTCCTGATGAGAACTCTCCGGCTTTTAAGTATTCAAATTACCATGTAATTGGAGATATTCTGGATAAAGATTTTTGTTTGGAAACAGCGAAAAAATACAAAGTTGTTGCGGTTATGTCTGATGAATGTGATATTGCTGTACCGACAGTAGCTTATATTAGTGAAAAATTGAATTTGTTATCTATAGGCTCAGATATGGCAAGATTATATACTGATAAATATAAAATGAGAGAATATTGCAGCAAAAAAAATTTCCCGTATCCTGATTATAAAATGTGTAGAAATACAGAAGAATGTATTGAATTTTTTAATTCTTTAAAATCAAAGAAAATGATTGTAAAACCGCTTGATAGTAACAGTAGTAGGGGAGTTTTTACAGTTACACATACTGATGAAATAGAAAAAATATTCAAAGAATCAATTATATATTCAAAAATTAATAAAGCAGTAATATGCGAAGAATACATAGAAGGACCTGAATTTACGATTGATGGTATTGTAGTAAACAGTAAGCATTATTCATTAGCAATTTCACGAAAAAAACATTATGATTACAATAAAAACATTGCTTGTGAGTTATTCTTTTCATCTTATGACAGCGAAGTGGATTACAATCTTTTAAGAAAGCAAAACGATAAATATGTAAATAAGACTGGATTACCATTCGGATTGACGCACGCAGAGTATAAATGGAACGGAAAAGAATTTGTGCTGATTGAGATTGGTGCAAGAGGAGGCGGAAATTTTATTTCAAGTCATATTGTTCCTGCTCTTTATGATATAGATTCATACAAAATATTGTTAAATTCAATATTAGGAAAAATAAATGATGATATAAAAGAAGTTCCAAAAGATAGAGAAAAATGCGTTGTTTTAAAATTCTTTGATGTCACTTGTAATGGTGGTAGGGTTATTGATATTGAAAACGTAGACCTTTTATCAAAAAACAAAGATGTTTTATTATATGAATTTCGTTTCAAAAAGGGTGATGTCATAAAAAAAGCTGAGAATGATAGTGCAAGAGTAGGGTTTTATATAGCTCAAAAAAATACACGGCAAGAACTTATAAATTTTATAAATAAAGTAGATAAAATTGTGAAAATAAAATTTGATGAGGTGTAAATGAATATAAGAGAACAGATTATAGATTACTTGAATAGAAATAGAGTTAGTACGACAGAAGTTACAGATTGTCTTGAAAAAACAGGTGTTGTTGAAGGCATAATGCCCATAACAAGGGGGAAATATATTGCAGGCAATGTAGAATGGATATATGCAATAAATGAAAGCAATTGGACAATTCATGAACAAATTGCTGATATGGAAGAAAACAAAATAATATTTGTAAGTGTAATTAATTGTAAAAATAGAGCTGTTTTTGGAGAACTTGTCTCAAAGTATATTTGTTTGTATAAACAAAGTAAAGGGATTGTCGTAGACGGTAAAATGAGAGATGCAGCAGGTTTAATTAGACAAAATTATCCGATTTGGTGTAAAGGATTTACGCCTGTCGGCTGTTTTAATAAACCTGTGGAAGATATTGATAATGATATGATTCAAATAGAACGAAATAAATATATTAATTCTATTGCAGTTTGTGATGATTGCGGGGTGGTAATTATTCCTCCGTCGTGTATAAATAAAGAATTTTTAAATAAGCTTAAACAAATTGAAAATCAAGAAGATATATGGTTTGATAGGCTTGACCACTTTAAAGAAAATACTTTTCAGATTGTTTGCCAAAAAGAGTATTTAAGAGATGAAGATTATATGAACAAAATGAAAATGGACTAAAGGAGTATTATATATCAGATAGAAATGAGAAATATGAAGCATTTGTAAAAGAAGATATGGCAAACAACAGAGGAAGATTATTAAATAATATGATTGAAGTTAAAACATTATTTGATAATCCAAAAATTGCAGAAATTATAACTAAGAATAATCTTGAAAAATTATTGACTTATGCAACGATTTTTTCTGATTTTTATAAACCTTATGCTAATTTTAAAAACATAAAAGATTTTCCGATTGTTAATAAACAGGTTTTAAAAGATAACTGGAATAAAATTGAAGTAAAAGAATATACAAATCTTCCTGATAATAAAATTAAATATACAAGTGGTTCAAGGAACTTTTTGGCATGAATACTAATTATAAATTTGTATATGTAGATGAAATGCAAAAATTGAGAAGCGGTAAATTCCGAATGACCGTTTGTAAAATAGGAGATAATAATTCTAATGAGTAATTTAAAAAAAGCCGTTTATTTTGGATATTCTATAAACATGATGAAGTCTATAATAAATTCTACGCAATTTGATTTAATTGGAGTAGTTTATTCGCCTAAACGTGTTGAAAAGTCATTTTTAGATACGGTAGCTTCGTTGAAAATTAATAAAATTGAAATAAATAGTAAACCCGATTTCAATATGTTATATGATTTTTGTTCTAATGCAGATGTTGTTATTATGTATAAATTTGAATTTATTATTCCATTCGATTTTATAGATAAAATGACTATCGTAAATTTTCATGGAGGTGATTTAAGAAGCAATAGAGGTGCACATGCTGTTGTTTGGTCAATATTAAATTGTGAAAAGCAAACTTGTCTTTCAATGTATAAGCTTATAGGCGGTATTGATGAAGGAGAGCTTATTGAAGAAAAATGGGTTAACATAAATGATGATACTCCAGAAAGTTTAAATTTAAAACTTCAGCGAAAAATACCCTGTATGCTTAAAAGTTTATATGAATATTTAAATGGAAATAAAAAAACAACATTGATTATAAATGGTAAGTATCGTCCGAAAATAAAGGAAAAAGACTATACCATAGATATTTATAATGATCCGATAAATATGATAAAAGCAAAGATTCGTTCTCAAATTTCATATTCAGGTGCAGTATTAGTATTTGATAACTCTAAATATCGTGTTATATCTTTCTTACAAAAGGAGACATTATATACAGCTAATCGAAAAATAAAATTTGAAAACTTGATGTTTATAATTGATGAAAAAAGAATTCAATTATTGTTGCAGGTAGAAAAAGTAATATAGCGAGATTAATGGTTTATTTATGAAAAGTAAGGATTTAGTCTTCTTTCGTATGCAAATGACCATATGATTTTATCTAAAATATTAATTAGAAAGAACAGATTTAATAATGTAAAAATTAAGGAAAACAAATGATTAAATTTTTAGATTTAGAAAAAATAAATAACAGGTTTCGTGTGGAGATGGATTCTGAAATCAAGGAAATACTTGATTCGGGGTGGTATCTTCAAGGCAAAAAAAAATGAAGAATTCACAAAAAACTCCCACAGAAATATTTAATAAATTAAAAAATACTTATAAAGATTTTACCAAAACAAAAGTTTCTTTTAAATCAGATGGTTTAAATAAAGAATTTGAAGAGATATTAGATGATGCAATATATACTGATCCTTATATTGAACATATTGCAAAGTATAAATTTACAGGTAATTCGTTAGAAAAAGACATAAAAGAAGACCTAAAAGATAAAGATTTATATGAATTTTTGTCATATAAAGATAGTTTATTTCCTCAAGATAAAAATTATCGCTTGCAATCGTTTCAAGTTGGTTTATTAGTTGCACAATTTATCTAAACCTATTGTATTTCTTATGTATAAATTCAATAGAATCAATATTTAATTGGACTTCTGAAAGTTGGTCAAAAATTTGTTTTAAATCATTAATACTAAAAGTTTCAAATTTTACAATTTCTGAAAATCTATCAAAAAGGTGTTTGTATCGTTCCAACTTTTTGTGTGCCAACCCCATACCAACAAGGATTATTGGACAATCCGTTTCATCGTGAATATCTCGCAATATTTCTATCGTTTTTAAGTTGTTCATCAAATAATCAATTTCATCAACTATAATAAGTTGAGGTTTTTGTTTTAGTTTTTGGACAATCAAATTAAAATTATCCGACGTCAAATATCTTGGAATTTCGTCCATTTCTTTTGCAATTTCTTCTAACAACCATCGCCCCGTCATTAAGTTTGTAGCCCTTAAATATATTGCATCATATTTACAAGCCAACCATAATGCCGTTTGTGATTTGCCTAGTCCAGGTTCGCCATAGATGAGCCCCATTTTAGGAATATTCTTTGGCTTGTTTAGAAGATTTTCAACTAAACCAATAAAGTTTTTGACGTTGGTTGTTTTAACAAAAATTCTATTCATATAAAAGCTTATACTCCTTAGTTTGTTTAAAGTCTGTTATCCATTTGTCATTCGGATTCTTTTTGATTAAATACTCATATTTTTCTGAATTATTCTTGAATATTTTTTGAACACCTTTTGAACGATCTTTGAACTCTGTTTGAACAGGGTTTGAATTTTCTTCAAGCATTTTTGTTTCTAAATACTTAACTTCATCATTGGATAAATATGTCTTTACAGCATTTATGGTTTTCTTATGCAACTTTCTTTGTTTAACAATTTTCTGCTTGTAATCTTCAAAGTCAGTAACCGTTCC
>CAKVJE010000018.1 GCA_934754735.1 uncultured Candidatus Melainabacteria bacterium | reverse complement strand
CGTGTTTATTTAATGCTTGCCGTTTTTCTTAGTTTCGACTTACATATATATAAAGTATATTTCTGTTCAAGAATTGCACTATACGTTTTATATTGTTACATTTCTTTACATAAAATTGTGAACAATTATTTCCATCTTACTTGAGGAAATTGATGCGTAGCTAAAGTGAGGGAATTCTAGAGACTAGTTTATTTATATTTCTTACGCTCTTTTTTTGTTGTATAATTTTGTCAAAAGAAGAAAGGAAACTTTTTATGACAAATTTATCACCATTACAAATCGAAAGATTAAAATACCAGCCTAAGCTTCCTGCTTCATTGGCACACGGTATTAACCACTTAGTTTCTCAAGAAGGTTCTGCAACTGAATCTGTTGCTAACCAAGAAGAAATTAAAGCTTTATTCAAAAATACTTACGGAAAGCCAACCGTAACTTTCCAAACTTCAAATGAATCAACTCCAAGCGAAGTTAGAAATGTTGGTGTTATTCTATCAGGCGGTCAAGCTCCTGGCGGACACAACGTTATTGCAGGTCTTTACGACGCTTTGAAACAAGCTAACTCAAACAACAACCTTTACGGTTTCTTGGGTGGCCCAAGCGGTATTATTGAAGGCAAATATGTAGAATTCAATGACGAATTCATCAACGATTACAGAAACACAGGTGGCTTCGATATCATCGGTTCTGGCAGAACTAAATTGGAAACTGAAGAACAATTTAAATCAGCTTTAGAAGTTTGCAAAAAATTAAACATTACTGCTGTTGTAATTATCGGTGGTGATGACTCTAACACAAACGCAGCATTATTAGCTGAATGGTTTGTTGCTAACAATGCTGGCATTCAAGTTATTGGTTGTCCTAAAACAATTGACGGTGACTTGAAAAACGAACAAATCGAAATTTCATTCGGTTTTGATACAGCTACAAAAACTTATGGTGAACTTATCGGTAACATTGAAAGAGATGCTAACTCAGCTAAAAAATATTGGCACTTTGTAAAAATCATGGGTAGAAGTGCTTCTCACGTAGCATTGGAAGCAGCTCTTCAAACTCAACCAAACATTACTTTAATTTCAGAAGAAGTTGAACAAAAGAAAATGTCTTTATCATCAATCATTGATTATATGACAGATATCGTTGTAAAACGTTCTGAAATGGGTAAAAACTTTGGTATTGCAGTTATTCCTGAAGGTTTAATTGAATTCGTTCCAGAATTGAAGACTATGATTGCTAACTTGAACGACATCATGCCAACTTTAGAAAAAGATTCTAAATACACTTCAGGCTCTGATGCTGAAAAAATCGCTATCATTGAAAACACACTTTCAAGCGAAAACGCTGGTGTATTCAAATCACTTCCAGCTTTAATTAAATCACAATTATTGATGGATAGAGACCCACACGGCAATGTTCAAGTGTCTAAGATTGAAACTGAAAAACTTTTAATCTCTATGATTGAAGAAAAATTAGCAGGATTGAAAAAAGAAGGAAAATTCTCAGGTAAATTCTCAACTCAATCACACTTCTTCGGTTATGAAGGACGTTGTGCATTCCCTTCTAACTTTGATGCAGACTATTGCTATTCACTTGGTTTCAACGCATTTGCTTTGATTAACTTCGGCCTAACAGGTTACTTATCATCAGTTAGAAACTTAACAGAACCTGCTAATGATTGGATTGCAGGTGGTGTTCCACTTACTATGATGATGAACATGGAAAGAAGACATGGCGAAATGAAACCTGTTATCAAGAAAGCGTTGGTTGAACTTGATGGCCCTGTATTCAAGAAACTTGAAGCTAACAGAGAAGATTGGGCACTAAATGACAGATACTTGTTCCCAGGTGCTATCCAATACTTCGGACCTTCATCAGTTTGTGATATTACAACAGTAACATTGCAACTTGAAAGCGAAGCAAAATTAGCTAACGTTTAAACTATATGTGTAAAAAATAGGATGACATTTTGTCATCCTATTTTTTACTTTAAGTGGATAAATTAATACATTACGTTAGAGATTTATTTGATGTTTAATTTTAACATTTTACCAATGATTTTATTCTTTTTCATTTGAAGAATCTTCAGTATTTTTTAACAAATCATTAAAGTAAAGAAGTAATAGTTGTCGTATTAAAACTATTATTCCAATAAGAAGAAACGGAGCTATATAACGTCCAAAATGTTGTGGTAGAACACTCCATAAGCGAATATCAATAAAACCAATCAAGTCGCGAATAATATCAAAAATATTATATAAATGTATTTTTGCAAATTTAGAACAAACGAGTAGTAATTCAAATATAAGCACTAGATATACGCATATAATAGTCAATATCGAACAAAATTTAGATAAGAATTGTATCCAGTATCGTTTTTTGTTTAAATATAAGAATATTTTTTCCATTAGTAATATTGCTACTATATTAAGTAGTAATTGTACAAAACTCAATAAGTTTAAATTGGAACAACATTCTTGATAATTATTAGCAATAGAGTAAAAAAAACAAGCTATTGAAACGTTTACAAATTTATTGTTAAAGCTATTTTTATAAAAATCAAGAATAAGCCATATAACAGTAATCAATGAAGCATTAAAAAGAGATTGTACAGAAAATGTGAAGAGTATAGAAGTTATTGTTGCGAAATCAATTGTATAATTTGAATTTATTGCCATACAAATTGACATTAGCATCAATACAATTATTTGCGCAATATATACTGTTAAAAATTTTGTTATAAATGTTGTTCTTTCCATAGCTATTTCCTTTTTTTAATTAATTATGCACCGAATCTGCGATTTCTGCGTTTGTATTCAACTACGCATTCTGCTAATTTTTCTTTATCAAATTCCGGCCAGAATTCTTTTATTACGATAAATTCAGAATAAGCAATTTGCCATAAAAGATAGTTAGAAACCCGCATTTCTCCGCCGGTTCGAATTAACAAATCAGGATCCGGAATGTTTGCTGTGTACAAATGCTTAGAAATAGTTTCTTCTGTTATATCAGTTTCTCCAGAGGCTACGATTTCTCTAACTGCATGTACAATTTCATCACGAGAACCATAATTAAATGCGATTTGTAAATTAACTCCGGTATTGTTTTTAGTTGTCTCAACGGAATTTTTTAAGATTTCTTGCAATTTAGGGCTTAATTTAGTCGTGTCGCCTATAAATGATATTACAACATTGTTTTCGTGCATTTCTTTTAATTCGTTTTTTAATGTCTGACCCAACAAATCCATTAAGAAATTCACTTCTTCCGGCTTTCTGTTCCAGTTTTCAGTTGAAAACGCATAAACAGTCAAATACTTTATACCGAAATCATCACAAGCTCTCATTGTAGCTTTTAGAGCATCGACGCCTTTTTTATGTCCGAAAGCTGATGGCAAATTTCTTTCTTTTGCCCAGCGTCTGTTGCCATCCATAATTATAGCTACATGTTTTAAATCACATTCTTTTACTATCTTTTTGATATCTTCCATTTTTATTTCCCAGTTTTTGTTGGGGGATAATCCCAACTTATATATATCACGTTTTTCCTCTCCTCGGTGGAGGGTTAGGACGGGGCTTATGTCCCCATTTCCCATTAAAAATCTTCCAACATTTCAAATATCTTGAACATTGGCATTAGCAGTTCTTTCACATCAATTTCTTCGTCTAATTCGAGAGTAATCGTTGGAATACCTTTTTCAATTCCCGCCCAAGTTCCAAAACTTCCGGGAGTTGGATAACCAATTGAGGCTTCAACCGGATATCCGATAATTTTAGAAATTTTTTGAGCAACTTCTAGCGCATTTCCATCATAGTTAACAACTTTGAATGGAGCATGCAATGTCAAAATCAATTTTGGTTCATATTTTTCAATAAGATTAACCAAAAACTTTGTTTCAACTTCGCTTGCCGGAGATTCACCGCCAAAGAATTCGTTTTTTTCTGTTAATTCCCAGTTCTCAGTCGGAAAATTACGATTAATATCAACTCCGCGTAAATTTACTCTTGTTTTAGCTCGTACTCCGTCAGGATTTACACAAGGTACAAACATCAATTTTGTATTCGGATTAATTTTAAGATATTCGTTAATCAAAAATTCGCCTTGAGGTTCATCACCGTGCATACAACCCAAAACAAGGACTGAATTATGATTTTCGTTCTGTATGAATTTTATAGAATTACCTTGTGCAGTCTCAACCATTTCAAATTCCTTATGGTTTTAGAACTGATAAAACATAATCATCTGTAAAGTATTTGTTAGCGCAGGCTTGTAATTGTTCGCTTGTAACAGCTCTAAGTTTTTCAATAACTTGTTTTTGGTAATCGAAAGGTTTACCCATAATTGAATAATAAGCCATCATATTCGCTTGTTGCGCGTTTGTTTCGCTTATGAACTGTTGCTTACCGATTAAATTATTTTTCGCATTATGCAATTCTTCTGCACTAACAGGAATATTTTTAATCTTTTCAATTTCTTCTTTAAAACCTTCAATTGAAGTCTGAATGTTGCTTGGTTCAGTTCCTATATAAATACTGAAAACTGCAGATTTTTTATGCGTTTCGTAAGCTGTTCTAACAGTATAAGCCAATCCTTTTTTCTCTCTAAGTTCAAGGAACAATCTTGAAGAAAGACCGCTTGCGCCTAAAATTACGTTCAATAACATTATTGCAGGATAATCTTCTTCACCAATTGTTGCAACTCTCCAGCCTTGAAGAATTTGTGCTTGATTTGCATCCGGTTTTAAGATTTCTGTATAATCTTGTTTTAAAGCTTCAGGCGCTGGAATTTCTGATTCAACATCTTTGTTTTCCGGAATTTCGCCTAAATATTTTTCAACAAGGTTTTCATCAATATCACCAACTATGGCAAGAGTTTTGCGACTGTTGTTCAAAATATATTTGTAAGAATTTACAACATCTTCTTGAGTAACATTGTCGATTTCTTCAAGGACTTTTGTGTAGCTGTTGCCGTAAAAATGGTTTTTGTATATTGATTTTGTGAATAAATCTGAAACTTTTACTTTGGCAGAATCTAATTCAGCCATAAGTTCACCTTTTAGCATTTGTCTTTCTTTTTCAAATTCTTGAAAAGTTGAATTTAGAATTATATCTTGAAGAATAGATAATGCTAGTTCAAAATCTTCATTTAAACAAACAAAACGAAATCTTAAATAATCTGATTTCATTTCTGAACTTAATTCTATTGCGTTTTCATCTAAAATTGATGAAAGTTCTTCAGATGAATATTTTTTTGTACCTTTCATCAGAAGTCTGTTCATAGTTGTATATTCACCGGCATGTGCTTCCGGTTTTGTAATTGATAAATTAAGAGTTAATGCAACTCTTGGAGTATTTTCGTTTCTCTTGAAACAAGCTCTAATCTTATTTTTTAATTCAAATTCTTTCATACGACAATTTAAGCACAAAATTTGAGTTATGTAAATTGTTTTACTCAAAAAGAAATACTTTATACAATTTATTTTTACAATTATTTTTTCGCATATCGTTCATCTACAATTGATTCAAATTGTCTAAATACGTCATTTCCAACCAGTTGTTCCAAACGAGAGCGTTTTTCAAAGAAATTACCTCTTGCTTTGATTTGTTCGTCCATTGCTTCGCGATAAAATGTATCTGTAATTAAAATTACTTCTTTTGAAAGTTTTTGAGAATTTTGATAGTTTTTATAACGCATTTGCACCATTTCAGTCGTCATATCATATAGCTGACGCGCTGTCATATAGTCATAATACATATCAACAATTTTTTGTTGAAGTTCGTCAACTTTTCTAACCAACAAAATCATATCCGCGTCATTAACTTGTGAATACTTATAATTAAGCGCCTTTGTATCTTGAGACATGATTCCCAGTGTGTTACCGCCAATCAAGGCTGCACTTGCTAAAACCGGATTTCCCATGCCGGCTCCCAAAAACGTAGACATTCCGGCAATTGTTGTAAGCACTTTTTTAACTGCGCTTTGATCCGGCTTATCTTTATCAGGATTAGAAAGCTTGTAAATCGCAAACTTAATTGTATCACTCTTTGTCGCAGCGCCTTGCCACAATAAAGACAAGTCTTCCAGCATTTCGTTATAATCCACTTCTACTGATTTAGAAACCTCAAGTGCCATTTTTTTAATACTTAAATCTGCATAAGTAAGTCCTTCGCTATAAAATTTATCTTCTTTAGCAATATTTGCTTTAATATCAATTTTTCCGTCAACATCAATTTTGTTTTCCGGAATATCTGTAGTTCCAAGTCTAAAAAATGCATCCTTTGGAGTCGTTAAATCATCAATTTTAACTTCTGCTATTGTTGGCAGACAAAAACTCGTTAGCATAGAAATCAACAACAAAGAGGTTAGAATTTTATTTTTTGCCATTCTTTTTACCCCCTTCAGATTTACCCCCTTCTGATTTAGTGCCGTCTTGCTTTGTGTCGCCATTTTTATATAAAACAGAATTGAAATCATATTGGTACAATTCCAAGCTATCAACAATCTTTTTACCTGCAAGTCTTTGTAATTGAATATGATATTTTTTAGCGGATTGTTCGAGATTAAATTCCTGAATTCTCATAGAATCATATAATGAAGACGAAATTGCGATTTCCAAAATATCTCCGCCATCTAACGCTTTAGAATAGTTACGGCTGTACAAAATCATTTTTGAACGTGTATCTTTCAGCTGAGTTAAGGTGCTTTTATAGTTATAATAGGAACTTATCAAAGAATCCTGCAAATCCTCAATCATACTCGCCAACTCGATTAATTCAGTATCAGTAAGCGGAGTTTCTTGTGGAATATTTTTTCTGTTAATCAAACCTTGCGCAAGACGTCCTGCTGAAAAAGCTGAAGTTTGAATACCATAGTTTGCACCCATAAGCGAAGGTACAAATGACGCTCCGGTTACGACCGCAGAAAGAGTTTTTGCCATAAGTGATGAGTGAATGCGACGCTGAGATTCGGGGGTCGCAAGCTTTTTTAGTGCAAATTCTATTACTTGATTATTTTCAACAGTACCTTTCCAAAGTTTTTCTAAATCTTTGATATCGTGGTCTTTTTGCACTTCAATCATTTGCGCCAAATCTTCCGAATCGGTTACTAAAAGTGAGCCTTGAAGTTGTTTCGAGCCTTTATCAATTGTAATTGAAGGTTTTTCAATTCCGTTTTTATCAAGCGTAACAACTCCGTCATCTGCGCAAAACGCAACAGACGGCATAATTAAAGCTAGTATTAAACTCACTCCCAAAAACTTCTTCATACTATATTTATACTCTAAAAACAGCAACGCCGTCAATGAAAAATTTAATTAAATATTTATCTTATGATATCTGTTTTACATATTTAATAGCGTCTTCTTTTGTAGAGATATCACCGTTAAGCTGTGCTTCTTTTAGCGCATCAATAATTTCGCCGAGTTTTGGTGAAGGTTTTATATCCAAAATTTTCATTATTTCTTGTCCATCAAGAAGTTTTGGAAGAGGTTTTAGTGTATCTTTTTTATCCAAATAAAATTGTAAAAGCTTATTTAAGCCATTCAAATTCGCATTCACAATTTCTTCCGTAATATCAACTCCTCTAGCAGAAAGCCTGTCTGCTTTTGCTAAAATTATATTATCAACTACATTTTCGCCCATTTTTCGAAGATAGCGCATCATAACTTTTTCATTCAAAACCGGCGCTGTAATGATGTTTGAAGGATAGATATGATTTTTTATCATACAAGAAATATATTCAATTTGTTTTTTAGAAAATTTTAACTCGCGCAAAAGTGGTACGACCATTTTTGCCCCAACATCATCGTGTTTTATAAACCTATGACGTCCTGTATCCTCTATTGTCCACGTAGAAAATTTACCGATATCATGTAAAAAGCCTGCCAATTTTAAATGATTTATCCGTGAAAAACCGCCAAAATCGACGGCATCCATATGCTCTTTTTCAAACCCTGAAAGATTTTCGTAAAGATTTTCTATTTGTGCAACTGTTTCAACCACGTGATGAAACAAGTCCAAATGATGATGAGTATTTGGCGGAACTTTTTTCATATCTTTTACACAAGAAAAAATCTCTTCCAGCAATCCGAAATCATCCATTTTCAAAAGTGATTTTGAAGCAAAATCCCCGCCAAAAAGTTTCATGATTTCATAATTTATGCGCTCTTTTGCAGGCTTTAAAGCTAATGGCATATATTTTTTTAACGCGATCTGAAGCTGATCTGTCATTTCAAAACCTGTTACAGCATAAAACCTAAACGCTCTAAGAATTCGAAGCGGGTCTTCTTCAAAATTTTTGTCATCAATATGACGCAAAATCCCGTTTTGCAAATCGTTTAAACCACCCGTAACATCAATGAATTTATCTTGCGCCAAATCGTAAGCAATTGCATTTATCGTAAAATCGCGTCTTTTAAGGTCATCTTCGATTGATTCTCCCTGCAATTCAGAAATATCAAGATAGTTAACTTTATCCTTTAATACAACTCGAAAAATTTGATTTTCGCTATCAAGCGTAATAAATGTTGCGTCGAACTGATTTGCAATTTTTTTCGCAAATTTTTCTGCACCTTTTATACTGATATCTCTATCGCAAAACTCGCATTTTTTTGTGTACAAATCACGAATTGAACCGCCAACAAGATAACCTTTGTTGATATCTTTTAGAATAAAATCATCTTTGATATTCATAAATAATATCTCCAAGTGCCACGATTACAGCCGTTTCTGCTTTCAAAATCAAGTCACCCAAACTAATTAGCGGTAAATTCTTACTTCTAAAATAATCAAATTCTTTTTGAGAGAATCCGCCTTCCGGCCCAATTATTACAAGAATTTTATCACCTTTTTTTGTTGGGTTTTCACTTAAATATTGTTTCAAAGACTTTTCAGTTGAGCGCTCTGCAAAAACGATAACTTTATCAAAATCTTTTTTTTGTAATTCTTCAAAAGTTGTAGGCTCAAAACAAGTCGGAATTTTTGCTCTTTCGCATTGTTTAGAAGCTTCGTTCATAACTTTCTGCCATTTTTCCTGTTTATTGACTTTTAGTGCGCAATTATCGGTAAAAACAGGATACACAGCTCTTACGCCCAATTCGGTAGCTTTTTCCATAACTGTTATTTGTGCATCACTTCTTAAAGGAGATTGCGCTAAAAATAAATCAAATTCTAAATCTCTTTTTGAAGGGTAAGATTTTTGAACTTCACAAAAAATTTCTTTTGAATTAATTTCCGAAATCAGAGTTTCATATTGAATTTGATTTTCATCTATTAACAATAACTTTTCACCAACTCTAGCTCTGAGCGAACGTGCAATATGTCTATAATTATCAATATCTGAAATAACAATTTGATTATCCTGCTTATCTTTAGAATTTACAAAAAAATGTGGCATAATTTTCTCCCGAAACAATTATACCACATTCTTAATATGTTAAATGAAAGTTTTATTTTAATGATTCTATCAAATCTTTAATCACACCTTCTTGAGCAGTAATTTCTTCAATTCTTGCATTTGTTTGTTCAACGAGTTCTTTTGGTGCATTTGCAACAAATTTTTCGTTTTTCATTCTGCCCATTAAAGAATTCTTTTCGTTTGTCAATTTTTCTAATTTCTTTTCTTGACGTTTAACTTCCGCATCTAAATCAATCAAATCTGCAAGAGGTACGATTAACTTAGATGTTGAAACAACTGCGGTTGCTGATTTTGGAGGAACAGGCGCATCAAGATTTGCGTAAGTAATATTATTAACTTTTGCAAGTCTGTGGATATAAGCTTCGATTTCTCCAAATATTTCTTTTTCTTTGCCTTCAGCTCTAATTTCTACATCAACAGTTGCTGAAGTTGGAATATTGAAACTTTGTCTTACGTTTCTCAAAGATTTAATTGTTTCAAATACCAAATTCATTTCTTCTGCTTCTTTAGGGAATGCCCATTCTTTATCATATTTAGGGAAATTAGCAATAATTAAAGCGCTTGGTACATCTTCATCAGCACCAAATCCGCTGATTGCTTTAATATCTTGCCAAATTTCTTCTGTAATATGTGGCATAATCGGATGAAGCATTCTTAATGACATATCAAGAACATATCTCAAAACTCTTTGAGTATTAGCTTTTAATTCTGGGTCTTGAAGTTGAATCTTAGCAATTTCAACGTACCAATCGCAATATTCACTACGGAAGAAATCATACAATGTGTGAGCAATTTCACCAATTCTGTATTCCTTCATATTGTCGTTTACAATTTTAGCAGTTTCGTTCAATTGGTTCAAAATCCATCTGTCCACAAGAGTCAATTTAGATTTATCAATTGCTTTGTTATCAACACCTTCAAGGTTCATCATAACAAATCTTGATGCGTTCCAAATTTTGTTTGCAAAATTTCTACCGTATTCAAATCTTTCGTCAGAAACCTTGATATCTTGTCCACCGTAAGTACAAAGTGAAGTCATTGTAAATCTCAAAGCATCACATCCGTATTTGTCGATGATTTGAACAGGGTCGATTGTGTTGCCTTTAGATTTTGACATCTTTTGACCTTTTTCATCTCTAATCAAACCGTGAATGTAAACTTTAGAGAACGGTGCTTTTCCTGTGAATTCCAAACCCATTGTAATCATTCTTGCAACCCAGAAGAAGATAATATCAAAACCTGTTACAAGAACTGATGTTGGATAGAATTTCTTATAGTCATCTGTTTCAGCGTTAGGGAATCCCATTGTTGAGAATGGCCACAAACCTGATGAGAACCAAGTATCAAGACAATCAGTGTCTTGTACGTAATTTTCAGGATCAGGATTTTCTTTAGCTACAACCATTTCACCTGTTTGTTTATGATAATATGCAGGAATTTGGTGTCCCCACCATAATTGACGAGAAATACACCAATCGCGAATGTTTTCCATCCAGCCTAAGTAGTTCTTTTCCCAACGTTCAGGGATAAATTCTATTCTGCCGTCTTTAACTGCTGCGATAGCTTCTTTTGCCAAAGGTCCCATTTTTACAAACCATTGTTCTGAAAGAAGCGGTTCAATGGTTGTATTACATCTTTGACACTTACCAACGTTGTGTTCGTGGTCTTTTACTCTCAATAAGAAATTGTTGTAGCTAAGCATGTCAACAACTTTTTTACGAGCTTCGTATCTGTCTAAACCTTGATAATCAAGAGGAACTTCTGCGCAAGATTTCATCTTACCTTCTTCATCAATTACCCAAATTGGTTTGAAGTTATGACGTTTGCCTACTTCATAATCGTTAGGGTCGTGTGCAGGAGTAATTTTAACAGCACCTGTACCGAATGATTTATCAACGTATTCATCAGCAATAATAGGAATTTGACGACCTGATAACGGAATCATTACAGTTTTGCCGATTAATTCTGAATATTTTTTATCGGATGGGTTTACTGCGATTGCAACATCACCAAACATAGTTTCCGGACGAGTTGTTGCAACAATAATTGCGCCTGATTCACCTACAAGCGGATAAGAAATTTCCCATAGATGTCCTTGTTCTGTTTCGTATTCTGTTTCGATATCAGAAATAGCTGATTGACAGCGAGGACACCAGTTTACAATGTACGCACCTTTGTAAATTAAGCCTTTGTTGTAAAGAGTTACAAAAACTTCTTTAACTGCTTCTGAACAACCTTCGTCAAATGTAAATCTTTCTCTTGAACGGTCAAAAGACGCGCCTAAACGTTTGAATTGGTTTAAGATTGCAGATTTGTGTTCGTTAGCCCAAGCCCAAGTTCTTTTTAAGAATTCTTCGCGTCCTAAATCATGACGAGTTAAACCCTCTTTTCTTAATTGTTTTTCTACAACAGCTTGAGTTGCAATACCTGCGTGGTCAGTACCCGGAACCCAAAGTGCTTCGTATCCGCTCATTCTGTGGTAACGAGTTAAAATATCTTGTAAAGTTCCGTCAAGTGCGTGTCCCATGTGTAAAACACCAGTTACGTTTGGTGGCGGAATTACAATTGTGAAAGGCGGTTTTTTAGAGTGAGCATCAGCTTTAAAATACTCGCCGTCTTCCCAAAATTTATACATTTTTTCTTCTGTTGACTTTGCGTCATAAACAGTAGGTAAATCTTCTACTTTTATTTTAGTTTCTGTCATAAAAAATCCTCACTAGTGTTTTATAGTTAAAAGAATACCACAAAAAAGATATCAATAAAAATCTCTTGTAAATAATAACTTCTTTATAATATAATTAATCTAGAATTGGAGAGATTATGGGAAGATATCATTTTATAGCAATAGGCGGAATAGGAATGAGCGGTTTAGCCAAGTATTTATTGGAAGACGGGCATACCGTTTCCGGTTCTGATATTGTAGATTCAAAATATGTAGATAAATTAAGAGAATTAGGTGCAGAAATTTTTATTGGACAAAGAGCCGAAAATGTGCCTAATGACGCAATTATAATTAAAAGTACGGCAATTCGAGATAATAATCCTGAAGTTGTAAGAGCAAAAGAATTAGGTTTGCCAATTTATCACCGTTCAGATTTGCTTGCTGAAATTGCTAAGACTGCGCAAGAAAACGGAAAATGCTTTATCGGTTTTTCAGGTACTCACGGCAAAACTACAACAAGCGGTTTAGCTTCGTTTGTGCTTGAAAAAGGAAGTTTAAATCCGTCTTTTATAGATGGTGGAATTATTCCCGAATTAAATACAAATGCTCAACATAAAAGCGGTAAGCACTTTGTTGCAGAACTTGATGAAAGTGACGGAACGATTATTAAATACCATCCTGATATTTTAGTTATCAATAACTTAGAAGAAGATCACTTGGACTTCTACAAAAATGGCATGAAGGATTTGGTTAAAACCTTCAATCAAGCGATTTCTCAAGCAAAAAAGGTTATTGTGAATAATGATAATGCCGGCATTCAAGAATTGAGCGGAGAATTCATCACATTCGGGCTTGATGATGCGGACTACGTAGCTAAAAATCTTGAGTTTTCAAGAGGTGGTACATCTTTTGAAATCTATCATCATAATAACTTCTTAACTAACATGAAAATTCAATTAGCAGGAATTCATAATGTTTACAACACTTTGGCTGTTGTTTCAGCTTTAAACGAAGCCGGTGTAAACGTTAGAGCTATTGCCGATTATTTTGTAGATTTTACCGGCATGGGAAGACGTTTTCAAAAGGTTTGTGAAATTAATGGCGTAGAAGTTTATGACGATTATGCGCACCATCCGACTGAAATCAAGGCTACATTGGATGCTGCAGCTTCTAAATTTGGGCAAGAAAATATTGTTGCGGTATTCCAACCGCACAGATATACAAGGCTTAAATCTTTGTGGAAAGAGTTTAAGAATGCATTTTCTGAAGCCGGTAGAGTTGTTGTAACAGATGTTTATGCTGCTTCAGAAGACCCGATAGAAGGTATAAGCGGACAAGCTTTCGCAAAAGATTTGGGCGCAGAATATATTGGCGGTAATATGCAGGAAGTTGCAGAAAAATTATTACCGACGCTTGAAAACGGCAACATCGTAATTGGTTTGGGTGCAGGTACAATTACGGCGTTGGGAAAAGAATTGGAAAAGGTGAATAAGTAATTAGTTATTGTTGGGCTGAAAGCCCAACCTACAATTAATAAAACGCGTCTCGGTTATTCCCTCTCCGAGGGGGAGGGCTAGGGTGGGGGCTTATCCCCCAAAAGAAAAACGCAACACACCAAATTAAATATCTAAAACGAACTTATTCACTTATTACCTTATTCACCTATTCACTTAAGGAAAAAATTATGCAAATAAAAGAAAATTTCGAAATCAAAAATTTAACAACATTTAAAATTGGTGGTCAAGTCGAAAAACTTTACCTTCCTGAAACATTGGAAGAATTTACTAATTTGCTAAGAGAATTGGATAATTATATAGTTCTTGGCAGCTGCTCTGATGTTTTGTTTTCATCAAACGGTTATAAAGGAAATATTATTTTAACTACAGAGATGAAAAATTTTGAAATACGCGGTACGAAAGTTTATGCTGATTGCGGTGTTAAAGATCCGCTTTTATCTCAAAAAGTTGCGGATGTTTCTTTGAGCGGTTTAGAATTTTTGATTGGATTGCCGGGGACTATCGGTGGTGCGGTTTATATGAATGCAGGCGCGCATGGTCAATGTATTGCAGATGTAATTGTTTCTTGCTGTTTATTTGATAAAGAAACTAAAGAAGTTGTTTTTAAACAAAAATCAGAAATGAATTTTTCTTACAGACATTCAATTTTACATGAAGGACGTTATATTTTACTTTCTGCCGAATTTGAACTAAAAAAACTTCCACAAGAAGAAATCAAAGAATTGATGGAACGAAATTTAACTTTTCGAAAAAATATTCAACCATCACTAAAAGATCCAAACGCAGGAAGTGTTTTTAAAAATCCTGAAAACGATTCAGCAGGAAGACTTTTAGATAAAGCAGGTGTAAAAAGTTTTGAAACTGATACGGTTAGAGTTTGGGATAAGCACGCAAATTTTATCGTGAATAAAGGCGGTGCGACATCAGAAGATGTGCTTGAACTTATGGTCAAAATGTATCAAGCTGTTAAAGATATTTATACAATAGAATTAAAGCCGGAAATTATTTTTATCGGCGATAAAACGAAAAAAGAGGAAGAATTATGCAATATACTATACAAAACAAAGACGCAAAAATAGCAGTTCTATGCGGTGGTATGTCATCAGAACGTGAAGTTTCATTACGTTCCGGCAAAAACTGCTTAGGCGCGTTGCACAGATTGGGTTATAAAAACGCTGAAATAGTAGATGTTTCACCAAACGTTATGAACGATTTAAAAGGTTTTGAATACGCTTACAATACTCTTCATGGCAAATATGGTGAAGACGGCTGTATTCAAGGTGTTTTAGAAATAATGAAAATCCCTTATACAGGTTGTGGTGTAATGTCAAGTGCAATTTGTATGAACAAAGAATACACAAAGAAAGTTCTTTCTACAAACAAAAATATTCCTCTTATTAAATCCGCTTTTGTAAGAAAAGGAGAGGATTTGATGAAAGCGGTTGAAGGACTTCAATATCCTTTGATTACAAAACCTGTTTCAGAAGGTTCAAGTTTTGGTATGACAAAAGTTAATAAGCCGGAAGAATTGCAAGCTGCTTATGACGAAGCTATAAAATATAACGATGACGTTTTGATTGAAGAATTTATTGATGGCTTTTTTGTAACAGTTGGCGTTTTAGAAAAAGACGGTAAAGCTTTTGCGACAGAAATTCTTGAAATCAGAACGAAAACTGAATGGTACGATTTTGATGCAAAATATACAAAAGGATTGTCAGAATTTATTGTTCCGGCAACAGGCTTGTCAAAAGAAGCCACTGAATTAACAAAGAAAATAGCAGTTGAAGCACACGAAACAGCAGGTTGCTCTGGAGTTTCAAGAGTTGATTTTATGGTAAAAGACGATAAACCTTATTTCTTGGAGATTAATACAAACCCGGGTATGACGGATACAAGCGATTTACCGGCACAAGCGAAGGTTTGTGGAATAGATTATGACAATCTTGTTTTAATGATACTTAATAGCGTAGGATTAAATAAATAATGTCAAACGAAGGACAAGAACATCCTAGATATCACCAGAATAGACGTTTACAGCAAGCAAAAATGCAACGTCAAGTTAGGAAGTCGCAAAGACGACTTAATCAGTTGCGCGCTTTGTGGAAATTGTTTATTACAATTGGCTTGATATGTGTCGGCATTTTTATTCTAAAAATGCCTCAATGGCGTTTGCACTCAAACGCTTTTGACAGCTTAAACAGTCCTGCTTTGGAGATTGTAAATAATAGGATTGTACCTTCGCAAAAAATTCTTTCAGCGCTAAGACGCAATCAAGTTCCGCTAAAACCTATTTTTATGGTTAAGACTGATAACCTCAAAAAGAGCATTATGCAACTTGACCCAATTCAAGATGTTTATATAAGGCGTTTTTGGTTTCCTGCTAGAATGCAGATTATTATAATTGAAAGAACTCCTGTAATCACGATTGCGCCGGACGAAAAAGTAGCACCGATTGCATTCTTTTCATCTGACGGCAAATTAATCGGACATGATTATATGCCATTAAGTAATGAATTTAAAACTGTGCGCGTTCTTACTTTTGGACGCGGTGATGATTATCGAAATTGGGATAAAACTAAAATCAATAATTTTAAAAAGCTTGCTATGACTGTTGAAATGGCATCAGGAGAAACTGTTGAATACATTGATTATAGAAATCCTCAAGATGTTTATGTGAAAATACCAACGGTTAATATAAGACTGGGAAGTTTTAATGCCGGAACTTATGACAAAATTCACAGATTACCGTCTTTGCTTCCGCAAGTAAAAATGCTTAACAAAAAAGTTAAATATGTTGATTTGCGTTGGGATTCTAATTATATAAAATTGGATGAGTAATCATGGCAGGTAGCGCTTATATTCATATCCCGTTTTGTAAATCAAAATGCAAATATTGTTCTTTTGTGTCGTTTAATTGCCCCGAATTAATAACAGGTTATATTTTTGCCTTACTTAAAGATATTTCTGATAATTATAAGGGCGAACAACTTAGAACGCTTTATTTTGGTGGAGGCACACCTTCTCTTGTTCCAATAGAACTACTTAAAAAAGTTATCAATAAATTTAAACTGGCTCAAAACGCAGAAGTAACACTTGAACTCAATCCGGATGATGCGACACAAGAGTATTTAGCAGGTTTAAAACAAATTGGTATAAACCGTTTGAGTATCGGTTCACAAACTTTTGATGATGAGATTTTAAAATTAATTGGCAGACGGCATAATTCTGCGCAAATCGTAGAAACAGTTAATCTTGCAAAACAACTTGGTTTTGAAAATATAAGCGTTGATTTAATTTATGGTTTACCAACTCAAACTTTAGAAAAACTATCTTCTGATTTAGAGAAATTTTTAGAACTTGGTATACAACATATTTCAACTTACGGATTGAAAATAGAAACAAATTCGTTTTGGGGTAAAAATCCACCTAATGTTCCTGATGACGATATTCAAGCAGACATGTATGAATTAATTAATCAAAAATTGGAACAAAACGGCTTTTACCGTTATGAAGTCAGTAATTTTGCGCAAAAAGGTTTTGAATCGCGTCATAATTTGAATTATTGGGATAATAATGAATATTATGGTTTTGGCGTATCTGCGCATGGGTATTTGGACGGAGCCAGGTATTCTAATTTTACAACGCTTGAAGAATATATGGAAAAACCTTCCACTCATGAAATTGGACATATTTTGTCAGAGGAAGAAAAATTGGAAGAAGAAATCTTTTTGGGGTTTAGAAAGACAGAAGGAATTAATTGCGCACGTATAAAAGAACGCTTTAATGTTGATTTTGAAACACATTATACGAAAGTTTTACAAAAATATTCTGATTATATAGAACGCACACAAAAAGGGTTTGCATTAAATTTAAAAGGTGTTCTTGTAAGTAATATAATATTGGCAGAATTTTTGCAATAAAGAATCGGGTTTGATAATTGATATCAAACCCGATTAAATGTGTTATTCAAAAATCTTTTTTGCAATTGCTTTGATTTGCTCGAAGTCATATCCGGATGAGAGTTTTCCTTCTGCTTTAGAATTGCTGTGGTCTGTATTATAATAAGCCCCTTTTGGAGTATATTCCATTTCGAATCCATCAAATGTTGAGCCATCATCTTTATGGTCTTGTGTGGTATCGTAAGAGATAAAAATACCATTAATTTCACCATTATCATCGTAGACTATTTTGATACCTCTACCATCCGGTAAAAACGCTTTGCGCGAATTTCCATCTGTTTCAATTTCCGGTTTAGGATTCATGTTTGCAACATCTGCCAACAGTTTATTTGCACTATCAAATGTTTGTTGAATCTTAGCTCTATTATTGTTGTAATAAGTTTTTTCTTTGTTATCTGCTCTTATTATTTTATTTTCTTCTGCAATTATGGCATTTTTACATTCATGTATGAATCCATTTTGTTCTTTGTATGATAATAAATCAAAGTCTAAGTACCGTTCCTCAAAATAATTGATTTTATCCTTAATCTCTAATTGATATATTCTGTTCTTTAAACTATATATTACAGCCTTTGCCTGTTTTTGAGAGTTTGGACCGAATTTGACATCATCACCTAACGCATGTGCAACACTTTCCGCTGTTAATCCGACAGTACTGCCATTTTTAAGAGAATCGTGTAAAGCCCTACCTTTATTTTGATTATCTAATATAGCTTTTACTTCTCTAGATGAATAACGTGTTTTAGGCAAGTTTACTTTGATACTATTATAATCAGTTTGAGCTTGAGAAGATATTTCAGTTTCAGCTGCAGTAGTTTCTTCTTCTACTTCATCCGTTTCTTCTGTATCTTCTGTTTCATCAGCTTCTTCTACGTCTTGTTCTTCTTCTACAGAATCTGGAACAGAGACCTTGCTACTCCAAGATTGAACAAGTTCTTCAATGTTTTTACCTAAAGAATTAGCTTGTCTAACAACATAAGTCGTAATAGAGCGCATCGCATTTTCGACCGAAATTGCACCATTTTCATCTATTGTCGTGCCGGTTCCAATTTCATCGATAAATTGGTTCCAAACTGAACCCTTAATTTTTCCGTCAGAACTACCATCGGATTTATCCAATTTAGTTGCTAACATTCCTGCGCTAGTTGTTTTTAAAAGTTTACTTACATCCATATCTTACTCCTTTATTTTGTTGCGTAATTTATATATCGGCACTTTTTTTGAAAACTTTAGAAGAAAAAAATATTTTGCGCAATTTACTACTACTACTACTACTACTACTACTACGTTTGCGCCAATTGTAACAAAAATCTCATTTTCTTAACAATCGAATATTTATTAAAAATATTATTACATTTTTGTTGCAAATATCATTTTTAGTTAGTACCCTCTCCCGCCTTCGGCACCCTCTCCATGTAGAATTGATTGAAGGAGAGGGAGTAACATGCGAATTTTTGAACGTCGCAAGTACTTTCCTTCGCCTTACAAGAGAGGGTGTTACCGAGACTTATTTGTTATTGGTAAAATTGCACACTTCTATTTTAATAATAAACAATATAAAGCAAGCACTAGCTAATTATAAAATCATTTACCTTTAGAGAAAGAATTTTCACAACTTCATCTTTGCTCGTTGTAGAGCCGAATATTACTGCAAACAGAGGATTCCACTTTGGATCAATTCTTCTAACTTCTAAAACATTAGAATAATTTGACAAATATCTTTCGTATTCAAATCCCTGAATCTTAGATTTTTCAATATTATTTGGAACTTCGACCATTGAATAATAAAACACTTCTTTTTTTGCTTCCGATAAAATTGTATTCCAATCAGGAAATGTTTGATTATTAAAGCATTCGTAGACATTTATTCCCCAGACATATTTTGCAATATCAGTTGCACACCAGCTTGTAAAACGCATTGGATTAACTTCTATCGGAATAATTTTTTCATCTTTTGTCACTTTTAACTCTATATGAATCGGAAAGTTTCTAATATTTTTAAGTTGTCCAATTTCTCTCAAAAGCAATCCAAATTTTGCCATATACTTAATCATGATTCCTGTAGACATCAAGAAAATTCGATTGCGCACATCCTTTGAATTTAATAACGGATGTTGATAAATATTAAGAATTACAGGTTCTCCATCTCTATCAAAATATGCATCGACTGCGAATTCTTCACCTTCAATTAATTCTTCAATGATAAAATTAGAAGAATCCACAACTTCTTTTGAATAAAGTTTATTAGTGTTTTTTATTTCTTTTTCAATCGCAGAAATTGCATCTTTCCATTCTTTAGCTTCTTTGACAACTTGAACTCCGACGCTTAAATAACCAATCGCAGGTTTGATAATCAATGGAAATTTTAAGTTCGCTGTATCCATATTTTTTAACTCTTCAAACTCCACAGCTTGATAGAAAAAATCGGGATACATTTCTTTTAGCATATCGCGAAACTGGATTTTATCTTTAAAAAGCTTGATATAATTGCTTAAATTTGAGTCCGGCAAATTTCTAAGAACCCAGCTGGTTGCATTTTCAGAATTCCCATAAATCAACGGATACTCTTGCGCCAAATAATAATTCTTAGCTTTTTCAGAAGACACAAGATTTAGCGCACCTTCTTCAAATTCGGCATCCTTTACTGATACATTGTCCAAAACCGCCCAATCATTCTGAACAATTGTGTCTATTAAAAATTCTGAAACGTATGGTTTCTCTAAAATAAACATTTTTAAATCCTCAATCTACAAAGCTTCAAGCGCAGCAATTTTCATTAATTTAACATCCGGATCTTTGCCTGTCCAAATTTGAATTGCGCGTTCTGCTTGATAAATAAGCATATCTAATCCGCCAATCGTTTTTAAACCACGCTTTTGTGCTTCTTGTATAAGAACAGTTTTAACAGGATTATAAACAATATCATAAATCACGGTATTTGGATTTAACTTGTCTAAATCTACGCGTTCTAAAGGCATTTGATCCGCCATAAAACCTTTCATCCCAATTGGAGTTGCGTTTACAATTATAGAAGAATCTGCAAGGCTTCTGATATTTTGAATTTGATAAACGTTAAAATTGATTTCAGGAAATTTTGCGCGGACGTATTCAAGAGTTTGGCGAGAATTGATAATATTTCTTGTATAAAAGTCTATATTTTTTACTCCACGTTCTGCAAGTCCTACAACAGCTGCTCTTGAAGCACCACCAGTTCCCAAAATGCTTGCAGTTTTATCGCTTAAATCAATTTCATCAGGGATTGCTCTTTTGAAACCATAAATATCGGTATTAAAACCGTAAAAAGACTTGTCTTCGCCAACTTTTACCGTATTTACGCAACCTGCAATATTAGCGTAATCATCAATATCATCTAAAAACAATGACATTGGAACTTTTAGAGGAATCGTAACATTAAAACCATCGTAGCCATTTGATTTTATGTATTTTATTCTGCTAATCAAATCTTCCGGAGGCGTTTCCATAACATCATAAGAGCCGTCCAGTCCAATACTTTTCAGACCGGCTTTTTGTATGACAGCTGAAATTGAATGCCCTAAGGGATAACCGATAATACCGAGTTTAACCATAATAACCTCTCTTGATATAAAGTTTACGGTGCAAGGGTATATTCCCTGCTAATCAATTATACACGAGAATATAGGTTGAGTGCAAGTAACCCACGATTTTATTGATTTTAAAGACCAGCTTTGATATAAAAATTTTAGTTATATAATTATAAAAAAAGGAGTGAGTTATGACCAAATTAAATGCTTTAGAAGCTGCTAAAAAGATTAAAATGCTTGTGTTTGATTGTGATGGAGTTATGACAGACGGAAGCGTAACTTACGATGAAAATGGAGTTGAATATAAAACATTTAATGTAAAAGATGGACATGGAATAGTCAGAATGAATAAATCAGGTTTTATTACGGCTATTATTACAGCAAGAAACAATGGAACTGTAGCTCATAGAGCAAAAAACCTTAATTTTACAGAAGTATATCAAGGCAGACAATATAAGCTTCCAGCGCTTGAAGAACTTATGGAAAAATATAATTTGAGCTATGAAAATGTTTCTTATATGGGTGACGACTTGCCAGATGTTTGTATTTTAGAAAAGGTCGGTTTAGCATGTTGTCCGGCCGATGCAGTTAAAGAGGTTCAAGAAATTTGCAACTTCAAATCTGCCATAAATGGCGGCCGTGGAGCTGTACGTGAGCTTTGCGACTTCATTCTTGATGCTCAAGGAATAGAAAAACAATATATTGTATCAGAAGGCGCCGGTAGATAAGACATTAGTATTTTTGTTGGATATTAGCTTTCTTTGTCTCATTTGTTTTAGACTTAGAATAATTGTCTAGTTTATCGTGCAAGTCTTGGCTGTGATGTTCTATCGCATCATCAACGTCGTTTAAAAGCTTCTTTTGAACTTCTTTTTCTTTTGTGAAAACATCCATTTCTTTTTCTTTAGCATAAGAATTTATGCCAGATTTATACATAAATCTTGGGCATACAAACATCATTGTTACAAAAGCTGCACCAATTCCGAAATAGCTGGCATGCTTCCAAGTTGAAGTGTAACTTCTTGCAACAGCTGTTGTTACAGCCCCCATTGCTGCTGAAACTCCTCCGGCGTTTAAAATTGCCAAATGCTTTTCAGTTTTCCTATTAACAGGATTTTTGAATTCTGAATATTCCCCCTTTGATGTAGCCTTGGGGGTTAAGGCACTAACAGGTAGAATCATAATCACACACTTTCTTTAATATCTCTTCTCGCATTTTAAACTAAAGTTAAAAATTTTATATCATTCTTTAGAATTATTTTTGTTCCGCAACTTTTTTGACTATGTAAAGAAATGTAACAATATAAAACGTATAGCGCAATTCTTGAACAGAAATATACTTTATATATATGTAAGTCGAAACTAAGAAAAACGGCAAGCATTAAATAAACACGAGACACTAAAAAGAAACACATAACACAAACCTTTCATACAACCTACACACTAACCTTCTACACATGAGGAATTATTAAACAAGATTCCAATCCTTTCTTAAATTAAAGAAAGGATTTTTTTTGCGGATTTTGGTAAGTGCGACGCCCGAGCAGCGCGAGGGCTAGACACGTCCCTGTGAAGAACTTAATGAAGCGCTATTTCACGATAGTGAAATAAAAGCGAAATGTTAAAGTTTTGAACCACCAAAATCCAAGATAGTGCTACGCACGTAAAAATATTGACGGATGACAAAGGTTAGATTCCTTGATTATTGTAAGACGCCAGGTCATCCTTTTGGCAAAACTACAAGCTGAAATAATTACTCAATGCTACGCACGTAGGAGATTGGGCGGATGACATAGGCAAGGCTACGAGATTACTTTCTAATTCCAAGTCATCCTTTAAGCTGAACTACAAAAAGAAAAGCAACACCCAGGCTACGCACGTAGTAGGTCAGGCAGTGCCTGACAAAATTCTCAAATATGAAAAATGAATTACAATATATTATCTGCTTTAAACCCTTTAATTTATAACCAAAAGTTTAAAGTTAGAATAGTTTTTGTCAGGCACTGCCTGACCTACAGACTCAGTGCTACGCACGTAAAAATATTGGACGGGGAACATTCTATAGAACTACTAGTTATAAGTAATATTTCAAAAAGGTACGCATTATTGCGTACCTTATAATTTATATTTTAATAAGTAAAAATTTACTATCTTTTAGTGCCAAGACTTTATGCTCTTTATCTTTCTTAAACATAAGCATTTCACCTTTGTCGATCTTGAATTTTTCAGCATCAAAATGTAATTCAACTTCGCCATCAACAACATAAATTGCAGCGTCGGCAATAGAAGTATGTGTATCAATGATTTCATCTTTTTTAATAGCTATAATATTAAGACTGCTATCTCCATTCTCCATTAGTGTTTTTCTCTCAAATTTACTGCCGTCTAAATTAATAATATCTTTTGCTTTAACAACATCATAGAACATAATATTTTCTCCTTTCAGCATAATTAAAACGAAAAAAAGACATTTTCTCATCAGTAAAACTACTATATATAAAGGATTACAAACCAACAAAAATATAGTTTAATGTATCTAGGATAATAGTATAAAATCGGAGATAATTATGGATATATTTGCAATAGTTGGGATGTTTCTCGGTATAACATTCATTCTGACAGGGCAAGCAATGGAAGGTGGCAACATTGGACAGTTGCTACAGATTACAGCTGCTTTTATTGTACTTGGTGGTACTTGCGGTGCGGTTGTTCTAAGTTTCCCTCCGAAGATTTTAGTTTCGGCTGTAAAAATTCTTAAAGACGTATTTATGCCTCCAAAAGCTGATTTTAATGCACTTATTACTGAAATTGGTGGATTTGCTACAAAAGCAAGAAAAGAAGGTATTATTGCTCTTGAAAAAGAAGCGAATAATGCGTCTGACTCGCTTTTAACTCTGGGTCTTGGTGCAGTTGCCGACGGTACTGACCCGACTCTTGTTAGAGAAATGATGGAAAATCAAATTGAACAGTTAGAAAATTATGTTCATAATGCTGCAAAAGTTTATGAATCATTTGGTGGTTATTCTCCAACACTTGGTATCATCGGTGCCGTTCTTGGTTTGATTCAGGTTATGCAGAACTTGTCTGACCCGTCTAAACTTGGTGCAGGTATTGCGGTTGCGTTCGTTGCTACAATTTATGGTTTGTTCGCAGCAAACCTTGTAATGATTCCGCTTGGTACAAGAATTAAATTTATTTATCAAGATGTGTTATTATATAAGAATATGATACTTGAAGGGGTTTTATCAATCCAAGCCGGAGAAAGCCCTGTTTTGATTGAAAGAAAATTACGTTCATTCGTATTGGAAGAAGCTAAGGATAAGGAAGTTAATGGCTAAGAAAAAACGACAAGAAGAACCGGAAAATCTTGAGCGTTGGTTGGTTTCTTATGGAGACTTTATCACGCTTTTGTTCGCAACTTTTGTTGTATTATATGCTCTTGCGCAAGTTGATGTTTCTGACTTTGCAAAATTAGAAGAATCTTTAAAGAGCGCTTTTAGTCAAAATACCCTTCTTGACGGGCAGCAATCAATTATGGATGGTAGTGATTCATTATTTGATGAACAACAGGCAAATTCATTTATTCCAAGCCTTATGTTGGAATACATAAGTCCTAAGTATGAAGAAACTTCTTTCAACGAAATTGAAGAAACTGTAAGAGAATTGTCTGAAGCCGGAGAATTATCAGGTATTACTACAAAAATGACAGATAAAGGTTTGTTGATAACTTTTGATGACAAATATTTATTTGCGCCGGCATCTGCTTATTTGGACAGAAATGCAAAAAAACTTCTAGATAAAGTTGGAGTTTTGATTTGTAAGAAATTTGTTCTTCACTATATGAGAGTTGAAGGTCATACAGATAGTGATCCGATTAGAAGTCAACAATATCCGTCTAATTGGGAGTTATCTTCTGCCAGAGCTTCGTCTGTCGTAAGATATATGATAGACCGATTTAAATTCTCTCCGTCTTTGTTTTCTGCTGTAGGATATGCAGCAACTCGTCCGGTAGAAGGTGCAATTTCTCCTAAAGATCCGGCAAACAGACGCGTAGAAATTCTGATTATGAAAAATAAATACAGACGTGAGTTTGAAACTAGAAACGATAACACGCTTAAATTAACTAAGAGTCAACAAGAGGCTATTCAAAACCAAAGACAAGCTGTTATCACGGCAGTTGAAGGCGATTCAATTTCTCCGGCTGCAAGAAAACTGTTGGAAGAAAACCAAAAACGAATGATAGAAAAGCAAAAGAGTGAAAAATTATCGCCTAAAAATATGGAATTATACGTAAATCTTGATAAAGATGTTCCTGAAAATAGCGACGATACAAATGTAATGCCGGCGGTTGAAAAGCGCGTAATTAAGCTTAATACGAACATTCCGGAAGACGAGGATTTTGGATTATGATAACTCATTCAGTAGAAATTTCGTTAGGGCCTACAACATCGATAGAAAGTGGAGTTGCTGTAAGAGAAATTGCAACCGGTAAACTTATTTATGTCGATAAATTGTTTTCAATGAATGATGTGCAGTTATTTTTTGATAATTATACTTCATTAAAAAGTTCTGTATTTTGCATTTCTTTGCCTTGGGATAACACAATGCTTGAAGGCAAATGGAGAGTACTATCTAAGCCTTACCAGCTAATTCATTCTAATGAAAAAGAATTTCTGAATCGTGATAATTGGATGCAGCGATTTTCGACAAGAGGATCTGAACTCTTTTTGAATTTAAAAAATGACGGCGTTGATATTTCGCGTTTTGAAGTTTATTTATCAAGACAAAAGTTTAATCTTTATTCGAATTATAAAGAACGTTCATCTGCAGACTGCAAGTTTTTGCAATCTGCTTTGAAGTTTGAATACGGATTCGATGAATTACCAACAAACATGATGCCGGTAGCGCAACTGGAAGCAATTGTAGGTGCAATGTTGGCAGAAGAAAAATTAAAAGGTAATACGAAAAA
>CAKVJE010000017.1 GCA_934754735.1 uncultured Candidatus Melainabacteria bacterium | reverse complement strand
CTTGTAAGTTTCATTTTGTTAGGCGTATTTAAAGATTATCAAGTTCAATTATTGGCTTGGATTTTTACAATGAGATTTTTAATGATTATTACATCAGTAATCGCTTATGCTTTCAATAATTTCTTAACAAAAGCTTTTATGGCAAACGTTAAGAAATTTGATTTTGAAGCTCCGCTAACAAGTCTTGTTTGGATAACTTCAATTTTATCAATCATTATGACATTTGGTGTAAGTAATTATTTACTAAAAGATATGGGCGAAAACTTATGGTTAGTTCTATCTATCATAATTTCTTGCGGTACTTTGGGTGCAGCTCTTATTCCGGAAGCAACTAAAGTATTTACAAGTCCTAAAGCTAAACACACCCATGAAGTTGTTGTAGCGTCTAAAGAAGGTGGTGCTTCACTTACAATTTTATCAGGTATAGTATCAGGAAACTTCTCAGGATTTTGGATTGGTGCAATAGTTGTATTGTTAATGGGGTTAGCTTATTTTGCAAGCCAATACATTCCAAACGATGTGATGATTTATCCGTCAGTATTCGCGTTTGGTCTTGTAGCGTTCGGCTTCTTAGGAATGGGACCTGTTACAATCGCGGTTGACAGTTACGGTCCTGTAACTGATAACGCTCAATCAGTTTATGAATTATCTTTAATAGAAGAAATTCCGAATGTTGCTGAAGGCATAGAAAAATACTACGGTTTCAAACCTGATTTCGAAAATGCTAAAAAATATTTGGAAGAAAATGATGGTGCAGGTAACACATTTAAAGCAACTTCTAAACCTGTTCTTATAGGTACAGCTGTAGTTGGTGCTACAACAATGATTTTCTCATTGATTCTTGTAATCAAAGAAACTCTTGGTATACAGCCTGAAATGATTTTGAACTTGTTAAATCCTTATACATTGCTTGGGTTTATTGCCGGTGGTGCTGTAATTTATTGGTTCTCAGGTGCTTCTATGCAAGCTGTTACCACAGGTGCTTATTCTGCAACAGAATATATTAAAGACAATATCAAATTAGGCGAAGCTGATGATAAGTGTGCAAATCTAACTAATTCAAAAGAAGTTGTTAAAATTTGTACTCAATACGCTCAAAAAGGTATGTATAATATCTTTATAGCATTGTTCGGTTTTGCGCTTGCTCTAGCTTGCTTGTCTGCGCCGGTAGGTGACGATTCAGCGCCGGTTTCATTCTTCGTAAGCTACTTGATTGCAATCGCTGTATTCGGCTTATTCCAAGCTGTATTTATGGCAAACGCAGGTGGATGCTGGGATAACGCAAAGAAAATTGTTGAAGTTGATATGGCAGAAAAAGGTACTGACTTGCACGCAGCAACAGTTGTTGGGGATACAGTTGGCGACCCGTTCAAAGATACTTCATCAGTTGCGATGAACCCAATTATCAAGTTCACAACTTTGTTTGGTTTGTTAGCAATGGAAATTGCAATTAACCCAACATTCAAAGAACACGCTAAATTAGCCGGTGCTGTGATTTTGATAGTTGCACTTGTATTTGTTGTTCGTTCATTCTATGCAATGAGAATTCCAAGTAAGAAAGAACAATAATTTTTGTTTAAAAGTCCGCACCTTATTAGGGTGCGGACTTTTTTATTGTAAAAAATTTATATCAATTTTTCTTTTTTATCTTTCAATTTTTCATATTCTTTAATCATTTTATCTAATTCGTCCGGCATAACAGTGTTGTTTGCAACAAGTTCTATTTGAAGACCTTTTTTAAGAATTTTAGTTTCTTTATCAGCTAAATCCTTGTCCACAGAAATAATATCACGTTTTTTATGCAAAAATGCTAATCTTATAGCGTTTTCACTTGGAGAACTTAATTCATTTTGCTTGCTTTGAACGTTATAACTTGGCCAATCTTTCTGCAAATTACCTATTGTTGTAAACTTACCTTCTGATTCAAGGCGCTTGTCAACTTCTGATTCCAAAACTTTCTGCACATAAGCTTTTTGGCTTTTAAATCGACAAGGAATTACAATTTCAGAGCCAATAATTTCTTCCGCATCACGATGTTCATATTTTTGGAATAAATTTGCTGCAACTTGAAGGTGTCCGAGTTCAATATCTAAAAATAATTCCCAAACTTTTTTAATATCTTTGTCTGTTTCGTCTTCCATACAAGTGTAATAATTGCAAACCTCTGTGAATTCGTGGATAAGGAATTTTTCCCACATTGTTTCAGTCGGGTCAATTAAAGATTCGTACATTGTAACGTGTTCTTCTTCAACATCTTTAATTTCTGCATAAGTTTCTCTTAGAACATGGTTTCCGTACATAAATCCATGTTCTGCGTAGTAATTATGTGTTTGTTGTTCACCCGATAAGAGCGTTAAAATGTTCACTTTTGTCTGCGGATGCGCTTTTGTTTTATCATAATGTTTTCGAATTCTTAAGCCGTTATCATTATGATGATGCTGGGTCGGACGTCCAACTATTACGTCAGTTTGATTTTGAACAATGTCATTTGGCTCAATTCCTTCTTCCATATAGGCAAATTGACTGTATCTGTACAAGTGGTCAAAATCTTCTAACAAACCGAAATCAAAAGTTTCTTTAACATATTCATCAGGTTCATTTTGCGCCATCCAAGCTGTTAAATCTACAGCAACTTGTTCATAAGCCAATGTTGTTTCTAAAACTGATTGGTCAGCAGGCCCCATCCAATTCGCAGTCGCTTGCTGTGAATCTTCAACTCTGCTAATTAATGCAATTAACTGCTTTTCATTGTTATTTGGCATAAATCGGTTTAGTTGATGCTTAAACCCCCAAGCTTCGACTTCTATACCATTCATCAAAATCTGACGTGTTCTTGTGTAACAGTCTACTTCTGTTTTATTGTAAGGTTTCCCTACTATCTGATGCCAATTTCTGATTTGTTTTTCTATTGGCATACCTTTTTCTTTCAATGGATTAAAACTCATATTATTCCTTTCTGCGATTTTTCGCATGAGGATTTTAAACAAAATCTTTAGAAAATACATTCTCTAATAGAATAGTTTATTTTTAATTAATTTTTAGGACTTTAAACATAAAAAACATCTGCTATAATATAAATAGAGTGTTTATTATAGAGGTATTTACATGAAATACATTTGGCTTTATGTTGTGGCAATTGTAGCGTCTTTAGGCGGACTTTTATCAGGTTACGATACAGGAGTAATTTCAGGGGCGCTTCTCTTTATTAATGAAACTTGGCTCTTACCAGATACATTGCAAGGATTTCTTGTAAGCTCAGTTCTTATTGGCGCAGTAATCGGAGCCGCTACAAACGGCGTTCTTGCTGATATATTTGGACGTAAAAAGATTATTATGACAACCGCTGTAATCTTTATAATCGGCTCAATAATGTGCGCATTTGCTCCAAATGTTTATGTGCTAATTATTTCAAGGATTTTTGTCGGATTTGCAGTCGGTATTGTAAATTTTGTTGTTCCACTTTATCTTTCAGAAATTTCTCCTAAGAACCTTCGTGGAACGCTAGTATCGCTTTATCAATGGGCGATAACTTCCGGAATTTTATTTTCATATTTTATAAATGCAGCATTCGCTCAAGCGGTTTACAATTGGCGTTGGATGCTTTTTGCAGGCGTACTACCGGGATTAATACTATTTGTCGGAATGTGCTTAATGTCAGACACTCCTCGTTGGTTGGTTAGCAAAAATAGAGATAATGAAGCAAAGGCTATATTCAAGAAAATCGAACCGGATGTTGATTCTGATAAAGAAATTCAAGATATTAAAACAACATTAAATTCTGAAGGTCAAGATAAAAAATTCAAATTCAAAAAATGGATGATTATGCCTTTTGTTGTCGGCGTTGGAATTATGTTTGCACAAATTTGTACAGGTATAAATACAATAATTTATTACGCGCCAACAATCTTTAAAACTGCAGGTTTTGATAGCAATCTTACTGCAATTTATGCAACAACAGGAATTGGCGTTGTAAATTTTGTTATGACAATCGTAGCCGTATTTTTTACAGATAGACTCGGCAGAAAACCTTTGCTTTATTTTGGTTTAATCGGAGTAATGCTAAGTTTGTTCGCTCTCGGAACTTCATTTGCGTTTGCAGGTGTTCTCGGTTCAAGTTTGAAATGGGTTGCTGTTGGCAGTTTGGTAACTTATATAATTTGTTTTGCAATGAGCCTTGGTCCAATAGGTTGGATATTGGTATCCGAAGTTTTCCCTCTAAAAATAAGAGGTGTTGCAATGAGCATTTGTACTGTTTCAAACTTCGCGTTTAATTTCTTTGTTGTCGGAAGTTTTCCGATTCTATTACATAGAATTGGCGGAGCCTGGACGTTTTGGATGTTCGGATTTGTTTCATTGTTGTGTATAATTTTTGTTTATTTCTTTGTGCCTGAAACAAAGGGAATTTCTTTGGAACAAATCGAATCAAATTGGCGTAAAGGCATTGCACCAAGAAAATTTTAAATTATTTGACAAAAAATGCGTAAAATCATAAAATGAAATTAAAGTAATCTAATGTTTTTAAGGAGTCATAATGCGATTATACAGCATTCAAGCATATCAAAAATCACAACCGGCTTTTCATGCAAAAAAATCAATTCCTACAGAACAAATTGCAGATTTAAGAGTTTTTCATCATCATATTTATGAATTCAAAAAAGGGATAAGAAATCTTATTTTAACGACTGAAAAAGCCAAATACAAAGCTCCTATTGCTGAACGCTTGGAAAAAGAAAACATTGACTACGTAATCCATGATATTTCTCCAAATAAAATTAACGTTTATTTTGGCGCAAAAGATTGCGTTGATGTCATTAAATCTTTTCAAAATCCAAAGCTCAACGAACTGACACCGGAACAAGATTTTATGCTCGGCATAATGCTTGGATATGATAGAGTGCGTCAATGTGAACGCTATATGAAAATTAAAAGAAATGAAATTAAGCTTGGAAAACAAGCTCTTTAAGTTCAAATTTTATAACTTTTTTTAATTCGTCCAAACTCATTTCTACTTGATAACCAATTTTTCCGGCAGAAAAAATGATTGTATCAAAATTCTGAGCAGAACTATCAATTGTCGTCTTAAAAAACTTTTTCATTCCAATTGGCGAACATCCGCCATGAATGTAGCCTGTAAGTGGTAGCAAGTCTTTTGATTTAAGCATTTCTACAGATTTTTCATTAACTGCATGTGCTGCTTTCTTTAAATCAAGTTCTTTTTCTACAGGAATTAAAAAAACATAATGCTGACCGCTTTTTGCTACAGTTACAAGAGTTTTAAAAACTTGTAGCGGATTCTGTTTTAAGACTGCTGCAACTTCGATTCCACTCACAGCATCCGTTTCAGCATAGGTATAATGTTTGTAATTCACTTTTGCTTTATCAAGCATTCGCATAACATTTGTTTTATATTCAGCCATTTCTTCTTATCCACTCCATAATTACATCAACTAAATACTCTTGTTGTTTCTGATTTAATTCTACTCCTTTTGAGAATTTATGCCACTTTTCAATACAACCTCGACAACAAGTTGCAGTCGCATGTTGCGCAATAAAAACAGGATGACCGCGCATCGGAGTTTGCTTGCCATCGTTTGGAATTTCGGCAGGTGCAATTCTTTTTGCAATAAAATCTTTTGCATGTAATTTTATTGTTTCAATTCCCTTTTGAGCGATATAATCTTTATCCTTATCTTTTAGCCTAAATCTACTTCTAAATGTAGATTTTGCTAACGCGTCAAATAATTTGTCGTACATTTTAAGCCTTCAATCAATAATTTGCACATATCATGATAACTTATAGGTTTTATATATGCAAGGATTGAATATTAGTATTCAATCCTACAGGCTTGGAAGTAAAGTGTAAAAATCGCACCTCAAAATACGCCTAGCAGATAGTTTCGTTCCCTGTCATTCAGAAGCCGATTAGGCTGAAGAATCCAGCTTTTTGGTAGCTTTTTTATTGTATCAAAATTTTATTTGGACAGTAGTGTGTAAGGCGAGGGTTAGGGTGAGAGTATTAAATTATTAAACTAACTCTTTGTACATGTCCAAGTATTTTTTTGCACTTTCAGTCCAACTAAAGTCCGCTTTCATTGCACTTTGACGCATTGCATTGAATGTATATTTATCCTTATAAACATTCATTGCGCACAAAATCGCATCTTTCATCGCACTGCCATCATAAGCCCAGAATTTGAATCCGTTTGAATTATCTAGCGGATAGCCTGTTACAGTATCTTCCAAACCGCCTGTAGCGCGAACTATAGGCAACGAGCCAAATCGCATTGCAATAAGTTGAGAAAGTCCGCAAGGTTCAAACTTAGACGGCATCAAAAAGAAATCGCTTCCTGCATAAATCAAGTTCGCCAAATCAGCTCTATAACCCACATAAGCTCGAATATTCGGTGTATTATTTGAGAGCCAAATAAACAAGTTCTCGTAAGATTTGTCTCCTGAACCTAAGAAAATAAAATCTGCATCAAGATTACGTAAATTATTTTCTTCTGCCCTGATTAAATCCAAGCCTTTTTGGTCAACTAATCTTGAAATTAAAGCAATAAGAGGTCTTTCGGGTTTGTATTTCAAACCAAACGTTTCTAAAATTTTCTTTTTATTTTCTTCCTTGTTTTTTAAAGAATTAACATCATAATTTTTAACAAGCGTTTTGTCTGTTTTTGGATTGAAAACATCATAGTCAATTCCGTTAACAATACCCACTAGTTTATCAGTATGACCACGAAGCGTGTAGTCCATACCTTCACCGTATTCCTGTGTTAAAATCTCTTTTGCATAATTTGGAGAAACTGCGACAACTTTGTCTGCATAATTAATTGCGCCTTTCATCCAATTAACGCGACCATAGTGTTCGCATCCCCATTCGTTGAATACAATATCTTTTCTCATATTGGCAAAATCTAAAATATCTTCAAACCAAACTCCTTGATAAGCCAAGTTGTGGATTTCAAAAACATTTTTAGTCTTAGACCAGAATTCATCGAATTTGTAATTGGCTTTTATGTACAAAGGTATCATTGCAGTATGCCAGTCATTTGAATGAATTATATCAGCTCTAAAATTAAGTTGTTTTGCGTATTCTAATGTAGCAAGAGAAAACGCAATATACCTCTCGTGTTCATAACGCGGATCAAGCCAGCGCGGATAAACTTCTTGAAAGCAAGAAAAATACCAATCATTTTGAACAAAAAACACATTAATATTTGTGTTCGGAAGTTTTGTCATGTGGAGTTTAAATTTTTGAGGAGAAGAACCAAAAGTTATCCACATTTCTGAATTTTCTAACTCTTTAATTCCCCATTTTTCTCTATCAATACAGCCATGTAGCGGAGTAAAAATCGCAATTTCGGCGTCTTTTTCTAAGGCTTTAGGCAAACTTCCGACAACATCAGACAACCCTCCAGCTTTTGAGAATGGTGAAACTTCTGCCGCTGCAAACAATATTTTCATAAAACTCTACTCCTTATTTGTGATGCTGTTCTCTTTGTTTGAATTATAAAACTTCCAAAAGATAATTACAAGTGTAAAAACTTGATATTTATTGCATTGCGTGTTTAAATAAAATAGATAAAAGAGGTTTAAAATGAAAGTTTTATTATTAAATGGAAGTGCGCACAAAGAAGGTTGTACATTTACAGCTTTAAGCGAAATTGCAAAAACTTTGAATGAACAAGGCGTTGAGACTGAGATTTATCAGTTAGGTAACGTAGAACTAAAAGATTGCAGCGGTTGCGGAGCTTGTCGCAAGCTTGGCAAATGCGTTGTTAACGATATTGTAAATGAGTTTGTTGAAAAAGCGCGCGGATTTGACGGATTTGTATTTGGAACTCCTGTTTATTACGCACATCCGTCAGGCAGAATTTTATCTTTCCTTGATAGAGCATTCTATTCAGGAAAATCAGCTTTCGAATTCAAACCTGCTTGTGCAATCGCATCTGCTAGACGTGCCGGAACTACTGCAAGTTTTGATGTATTAAATAAATACTTCACCGTCAGCAACATGCCTATCGTATCCGCAGGTTACTGGAATAACATCCATGGAAGCGTTGCAGAAGACGCTAAAAAAGACTTAGAAGGTTTACAAGTTATGAGAACTTTGGGTCGCAACATGGCTTGGCTTCTTAAATGTATTAAATTAGGCAAGCAAAACGGAATTGAAAGACCGGAATTGGAAGAACAGATTAGGACGAATTTTATAGGGAAGTGAATAGGTGAATAAGTCAATAAGTGAATAAGTTCGTATTAAATATTTTCAATGTTAAGCAATGTTCAATATTGACACTTTCCTAAAATGAACTTATTCACCTATTCACTTATTGACTTATTCACTTAAAAAAAAAGGATAAACAATGAGAGAAGAACTACTACCACTAATAGAAAAAAACAGCAGACTTGGTATCAGCGAAATCGCGGTACTTCTTGGCAAGGAAGAAATTGATGTTGCGAACGAAATTGCAGCACTTGAATCTGAAGGCATTATTTGCGGTTATCACACATTGATTAACTGGGAAAAAACATCAATTGAAAAAGTTACAGCTTTGATTGAAGTAAAAGTTACACCACAGAGAGGACAAGGTTTTGACTCTATTGCAGAGAGAATCTACAATTATCCGGAAGTTCGCGCTGTATATCTAATTTCAGGCGGGTTTGATTTGTTAGTAACATTAGAAGAAAAATCATTACGTGAAATTGCAAACTTCGTATCCGACAAGCTTTCAACTCTCGATAGCGTCTTAAGTACAGCAACTCATTTCATCTTAAAAAAATATAAGGACCATGGAACTGTTTTTGACAAAAAACGCGAAGATGAAAGAGAGGTTATTACTCCATGACAAAACCACTTTCAGACATTGTAGAAACAATAAAACCTTCAGGGATACGTAAATTCTTTGATATTGTTAGCGAAATGAAAGATGCGATTTCATTAGGTGTTGGAGAACCTGATTTTGATACCCCTTGGCATATTCGCGACGAAGGGATTTACGCGCTTTCTAAGGGTAAAACTTTTTATACTTCAAACGCCGGTCTAAAAGAGTTAAGAGAAGAAATTTGTAAATACTTAAAACGAACTCAAAATATCGAATACAATCCGCTTAAAGAAGTTATCGTTACGGTTGGTGGGTCAGAAGCGATTGACATTGGTTTGCGCGCAATCGTAAATTATGGAGATGAAGTCATAATTCCACAACCCGCTTATGTTTCGTATGAACCATGCACTATTTTAGCAGGGGCAAAACCTGTTATTATAAATCTAAAAGCAGAAAACGAATTTAGGCTAACCGCAGAAGAATTAGAAAATGCAATTACTGACAAAACAAAAGTTCTTATTTTGCCGTTTCCGAATAATCCGACCGGCGCAATAATGGAACGCGAAGACTTGGAAAAAATCGCCAAGATTATAATTAAACACGACCTTTATGTCATATCTGATGAAATCTACAGCGAATTGACTTATAAAGGCGAACACATATCTATTGCAAGTATTGCCGGCATGAAAGAGCGTACAATTTTGATAAACGGTTTTTCAAAAGCTTATGCGATGACCGGTTGGAGATTAGGTTATGCGTGCGGACCGGAAGCAATTATTAAGCAAATGACAAAAATCCACCAATTTGCCATAATGTGCGCCCCAACAACAAGCCAATACGCAGCCGTAGAAGCACTAAAGAATGGTGATGAAGATGTAAAAATGATGCGCCAAGCTTATAATCAACGCAGAAGATTTTTACTAAACGCTTTTAAAGAAATGAACGTCAAATGTTTTGAACCTTATGGCGCATTCTATGTTTTTCCTTGCATTAAAGAATTTGGAATGACAAGCGAAGAATTTGCAACAAGATTTCTTGAAGAAGAAAAAGTTGCAGCAGTTCCTGGGAATGCTTTTGGAGAAAGCGGTGAAGGTTATTTAAGAATATCTTACGCATATTCCCTTGAAAATCTTAAAATAGCAATGGAGCGTTTCAAAAAGTTTGTTGAAAATTTGAGAGCCGAGCAAAATGCAAAAAATAATTAAGCCAATATTATTTTCATGTATTTTTGCAACTTTAATCCTACCTTGCAATTCTGCGATAACTGGCGGAATTGATTACAGCATTCCGATTGATTATTCAAAATTGAATGAAGACGAACTTCAAGCAAAAGCCGGATTTTATTACAATCTTGCATTAAGAAACGGCAGTTTGAATGAAGAAATGACATCTGCTCTAAATCTTTATCACATGCTGGCACACAAAAATCCGCAAAATGTAATGTATTTGACACGTTTAGGTACACTTTACGATATTGTCGGCAAAGATAGGTTAGCAAAAGGGGCTTTTTTTGATGCAATGGGAATTAAGCCAAACGAACCGGAAGCTTATTATAGACTCGGTAATTTTTATTACAGACGTCAAATGTATAAAAAAGCACTAAGATTTTATAACGAAGCTTATAAACTGGGATATGACAGACATTATGAAACAGTTTATAATATAGGCGATATCCACGAAAAATTTGGCGATACAAAATCTGCACTAAAATATTTAAGATTGGCATCAACATTAAATGCTAATTCTGAATTAGACGACAAACTCATGCGTGTTGAAAACGCAGATAAAATCAATCGTGAATATTATTCAAATTCGAGAATTCATCCGATTGAAAATTGATTTTTTAATAAGGCAAGCTTTCAATAAATTCTGGTACTTTGATATCCGTCATCGGTACATCTTTTTGCCTGTAAGATTTTTGCGTGTATGATATCCAGTTGAACAACAATACTGAACTTGGTTTGTCTACTATACCATTAATAACACTTCTAAATTCTTTTGTGTTCTTTGTAGGAAGCGGAGGAAGTTTTTCAAAATCTTCCGGCAATAAGTTGTATTTAGTATCTTCGCCCGTTAGCATTACCATTAATTTATTGAACGAAAAATCACCAAACGCACCAAGTCCTGACACTACTTCATCAGACAATCTTCCAAGAACAACAAGTTTTGCGTAATCTGTAACAGGATTATATTGACCTTTGATAAACAATGTCATTAAAGGACCTTGAGATTGAAGCATTTTAACGTTTGCTATACCGTTTTTCATTGTGATATCGCCTCTCAAGTATTTGAACAAGCCTGTATCTTTAAGCGTTACAGCCTTAGTTACGACGCTCAAAGAAGTTCTGAGCATGCTATCAGCGATAACGTTTTGAGCATATAACAAATGTTCTAATTTTCCTAAAGTTCCCATTCTGCCATTATGAATAATAAACTTCAAATCACCATCTAGCGATTTTTTAGAACTTAAATTACCCTGCATATTAGCATCAAAATCCATAACACCGCTTATTGTATCTTTTCTTGTTGAAACAATATCAAAAATTGGTGCTGCGCTAACGCCCCTTGCTTGGATTTTTGAATTGAAGTTTTCATCTTTCAAATTGAAATCTATATTACCAGCTAGTTTACCATTAAAAATTTCTGATGAAATATTTTTCAATTCTAACTTATTATTTTGTAATTTAAAATCCGCATTCAATGCTGATAAATAAAGCGGCGAATTATAAATTGTTGCAAGGGCTTTTTCTGAATAGAATTTACCTTCATTGACGTTAAGTGGTAAAGCTTTTGCAATAGGAGTGTCTTTGTACATTAAAAGCGTATCAGTATTCATATATTTTGATTTAACACTAATATTTTTTACATACAATTCTTTTGAAATATCAGTTGAAATCGTTGAATTTATTCCCATTGAAGAATCGCCAATTTTAACAGTTGGTGCATTTACGACCGCAATATTTTTGTTAAAATCAACAGTCATATTTGTTGCGCCGAGTTGCAAGAACTGGTTAATAAAGTTCTGCACTGTAATTTGACCAACAATTTCAGGCTTATTGAATTTACCGTTTACAAAAACATCACCTTTTAATTGAGCAACATTATCCATAAAAGTTATATTCAATTGTTGCGGAATAAATACTCTAACATTTTTAAATACAGCATTTTGTGGATTTTCAACATTGCCTGATATTATAACTTTCTTTTGACCTTTTAAGTTCGCCTTAAAATCACTTGAAAGCTTGCCATTGAATGATGAAACAGACAAATCTTCAATCTTTAGTGTGTTATTTTCTAATTTTGAAACAAAGTTGATTAAAGACGGTTCGTCAAGAATAAATGCTTTGTCCATCAAAACTTGCGCCATAATATTTTGTGTATCGCGATTGCCATTTACTGCAAATTTAACAGGATAAACAGCCGCATACTGAACAGGAGCTTTTAAATCTCTTGAATTTATAAATCCGTTTACAACAGCACTAAATGTCAAATCATTAGAATTATAGTTAGTTATTTCTGCCTTTGCAGTCATTTTTGAATTTGGCATGAAGATATTTGTTTCAGGAACTTTAATTGTATCTCTTTCAATATAAAGTTTTAAAAGAGGTAGTTTAATTGCTTCTGTAGTTTTTGGTTTCAATGCCAAATTGTTTATATAAGCAATATTATTTTTGTTAGTATCAATTTTTAAAGTCGCAAATGATAAATTACCATCTTTATTTTGCGCATTAAAGTTTTCTATCTGTAAATTTTCTTTATGTATCGGATTTTCTAACGTTCCCGTTAAATTTGCAACAAGCGATGCGATACCGTTTTTTATACCAAATTCTACAGGACAAAGATGTTTAAGTTCAACCTTATTCATCAAAAGTTCAATATCAAGATTTTTGTCAATCTTACCTTTTGCCATGATTGGCGCGTTATTAACATACCCTACAGCATTAACAATATTTATGACATTGTTTGAAAAATCTATATCAGCATTAATTTTATTTATATCAAGCCCGTTTGCTTTAACTACTGCATTATTAACCTTTAAGAAACCTGCAGATTTAATCTTGTTCAAATCGCCTTTGATACTAAAATCTGCCTTCAAAGTACCATCAAGCGATTTTATATCTTTAAATTTTGAAAAATCAGCAAGTATTTTAACTTTTTGATATAAATCCGCAAGTTTAATTTCATCAGTCTTAACCTTCAAATCAACAGAAGGCTTTTTAGAATTATTTACAACACCATCAATATAAACTTTTTTATCAACAGAAGCGTAAATATTAGATAAAACTCCGATTTTGTCGCCAAGGAAAGTTAAATATATAAAACTTTTTGGCGTTTTCTTCTTAGGATCAAGCACAGAAATATTATCAATGTTAACCAAGCCTGAAATCTGAGTTTCACCGGTTAAACTCTTATAAAGTTTCAAATCCGCAATTATATCAGAATGAAAATCAAGAGCTTCCATTTGTTCTACAAACTCATTTATATTAAAACTTTTCTTTTCTGCAATTTCAATATTAGGAACAATTGAAACATCGTAAGAAATATATTTTTTATCATTAATAAAGAATTCACCAATTGTTTTAACACTCAAATTTTTGTAATTCACAAGTTTTGCTAGATTTAAGCCGGAACCGACAACTTTGAAATGTTTTTCTAAGTCTTTATCATAATAACAAACACTATAAGATTTTAAAGTAACATCAGGAGTTTCATTAAAATCTTTTGCATTCAATTTTTCAACAACCGCCGGTAAGTATTTATCATTAGATTTTACTTTAACGATTAATTTATCTGCATAAAGGCGTTTTACAATGACATCATTTTTAAACAACGATGACCAAGGTATAAAGAATTTTACATTATCAAACTGCCCAAATTTTTGTCCGTCTTCATACATCATGTGCATTACAGGTGCTTTAACCTTTAGAGAAGGTCCAAAGCGCAAAATTAATTTTTCTATATGAATTTTTATTCCTAAATCTTTTGTAACTTGAGATTCTATTGCAGGAATAAATCTGGTTGCATCAATCGGCACAAAACAAATTGAAACACAAAACGCGATTACAGCAAGCGCTATAATTATATAATTCTTATACTTTTTCATCTTATATTACATCTCCGCTTTCTTTATTAAAGAAATACATGTCTTTTACTGAAATTTTTAATTCTATTTTTTCACCTATCGGATAATCCAATGGAACTCTTGCAGAACATTTGCTTCCATTAAGATTAAAATAAACAATTCTTTCACCGCCGGTCATTTCAATAATTTCAGGCTTAACTTTTATTGAAACATCACCTGCTATCATTTTTTCTGCACGAATTGCAACAGTTACTTCGCCTTCAATATTTTTATCACTTTTAAAACCATGTCCTTCTATTTCAAAATATCCGTTATGAACAACTGTATCAACAAAATTCATTTGGCCTATGAACCCTGCAACAAACTTATTTTTTGGCTGATTATAAATAACTTCCGGTGTGTCGGCTTGTTGGATTTTACCTTTATCTAAAACAACGATTCTATCACCCATTGTTAAAGCCTCTGTCTGGTCATGAGTTACATAAATAAATGTGGTTTTTAATTTTTGGTGCAACCGCTTAATTTCAGAGCGCATGTGAACTCTCAAATTGGCATCCAAATTCGATAATGGCTCATCCATTAAAAAGACTTTCGGATTTCTCACAATCGCACGGCCTAATGCTACACGCTGTCTTTGACCGCCTGAAAGCTGTTTCGGTTTGCGATTTAAAAGTTCTGTTAAATTAAGTGAGTCGGCAACTTCTCTAACCTTTGCATCAATCGTTTTCTTATCGTATTTGCGCATTTTTAAACCAAACGCAATATTGTCATATACGCTCATGTGTGGATACAATGCGTAACTTTGAAATACGAAAGCTATATCTCTATCTTTTGGATGAACATTATTTACAACCTTGTCGTCAATAAGGATTTCACCTGATGTAATATCTTCTAACCCTGAAATCAAACGCAAAATCGTAGACTTTCCACAACCGGAAGAACCTACAAGCACAATAAATTCTTTATCTTTTATTTCCAGATTAATATTATCTATTATATTTTTCTTGCCATCATAACTTTTGACAAGATTTTTTAAAACAACACTGCTCATCCCTACTCCATAAACTCCTTAATTAGAAGGAATTATAATATTAAAACTTGTATTTTTCAATATTTGAGATTCAACCCAAACAATACCGTTTAATGACTGAACAAGATTTTTTACGCTAGCTAAAACAATTGCTCTTAATACATTCTTTCTATTTGTAGAATCTAAAATTGTATACGGATCAAACATGCATTCCAAATCATTTTCTGAAAGTAATAATGCACTTGTTGAGAGCGAAATCATGGTATATTGAGCCGGTGCTAAATTCTTTGAAGAAATAAATTCATCATCCGGATTTGATAATATAATTCCAACTTCGCCCATGTCAACTGATTTCAAAATAATTTCTAAAATATCTTGCAAAATATTTTTCAAAATTTCTTCATCAGTAGAAATAGTTTTCTTAAATTCATCTTCTGATTTTATAACAATTTTTACATCTTTATCTTTATACAACTGTTCATTAAATCTAACTACAGAATTTACTAAAGCTAAAACGTCTAACATCTTCTTATCCGGTTCTTTCAAAGCCGATTCAGTTTGAGAAAGCTCCAAAAGTTTACCTACAAAATACATTAATTCAGATGAATTTTTATTAATAATTCTTATGTATTTTTCTTGCTGTTCACTCATTTCACCGCCCAAACCATCTGCCATAGCTTGAGAAAAACCAACAATAGATTGTATTGGTGATTTCAAATCATTAGCAAGTTTCAGTAAGAAATTATTTTTTTCTCGATTAATTTCTTCTGTTTTATCATCTTGAGCGATTGCAGAATTTTGTACCGCATCACGAAAATCAAGCACATAGCCTTCCGCAATTTCTTTTACTGTCATGTCAAAATATATTTCTTTACCTGCAAACTTTGTAATAACAGGCTTGTGCATTATAACAGAGCTTGAAATTAAGTTCATCGGATTTTCTATAAAATCACTTATATTAGATGTAAGAAGATGCATTTTTGAAGTTTCAAAAATCTCTGCAGCTGCATCATTCACCCACTGAATTTTACCGTCTTTTCCGCATAAAACAAGCGCATCAGGTAAAGCTTTTTCAACATCTATTGAATTTGTTCTAAATAATATTTTTTTTATATCCATAAATTTACATTTCCTTTACCCAAATCTTATCACAAAAGCTAATTTATAAAAATTATTTGTAACCGTTTGGAAACATATTTTAACAGAAATTAGGTAGAAATTATAACTTATATATTTAGCCAAAATGGATTGCTTCATTTTACAATAAACTTCTCCGCTTGTAAGTATCACTACTAATAAGGAAGTGAAGTGTAAAATCACCTTCGCAATGACAAGGCGTGAGACTACCGACTAGGCGTCATTTTGAGGTGCGATTAGCACCGAGAAATCCAGCTTTTTAATAACTATTATCTTTTTATCTTTATGAACGTCAACAGCGCCGCGAGCGTTTTTTAGCGAGCGTTAGAGTGCAAGCTTTGCTTGCTAATCAGCCATTTTATAAAACGCTCGTAAGAGCGTAGAAAACTATTGCGTGTTTTCTCTTTCTTTTGGTTCTTTTCTGGGGTAAATGCTTTCGGCTTGTAGATATACTTACGGATTTGGAAGTGAAGTGAAAAATCTCTACCTCGCAAATAAAGAGAAAGAAAAGGACATTTTCAAACTTTTTTTATTTCAAAATACTTCTTACTTTTTTCTTTTTTGTTGCGATATAAAAAGAAAAAAGTAAGCAAAAAAGAAAAATCACGTCATAGTTTCCTACAACCTTACGGTTGTGGCTCAAATGGATGTTGCAAGCAGAGCTTGCACTTTCACGCTCGCTAAAAAACGCTCGCGGCGCGAATAGCGTCCAGTTTTAGTTGGAACAAAATAATTAATAATACCCCAACCCGTAGTTGTAACTTTCGACACAGTCTCAAGCTCAACTACTACCCTCCCCCTTGGAGAGGGAACATTCTTTAAACAAAAAAAGCAAGGGTGGGAATCGCTATCGCTTTTCCCACCCCATATATAAAAATAACATTTATTCACTCAATAACTTATCAGCAAGTGGTGATTCAACTTTTCCATTAAGCGTTTTGGAAACTGTTTTAATATTTTCAGCCATTTTTTCCATCTCCGGAGTCCAAACAAAATTATCCATTACGTATTTTTCGCCTTTTGAAAAATCACCTTTCATCTGAACTTGGATAATTTCTTCCAACATTTTTCTTGCTGTCGGAATCATTTTTTCGATATCAACATCAAGAACTCCTTCTGGAGATATTTTTATTGCACCTTCCTTTATGAAATAGTAATTTTGCATAACTGAGCGAACTCTGTGTGCTTGGCTCAAAGTTGGTTTTGACATCATCATATTATCAGTAGCATAAGTTACAATAATTTGATTTCTTTGTTCTGGCGTATACATGCCGGCTTCAGTCAAAACATCAAGCATTGCTAAAGAAACCATATCTGCCTTATTTTCTTCTATAATTGATTTATACTTACCCAAGCCTTCTGTACCTGATTTTGGCCCGAGAGAATGTCCGTTTTCATGGCCTACCGTAAACCAGTGGTCTGCTTCATCATTATAGAATTGATGCAATTTCGGATTCAAAGTCGCATTCAAACGTTTTTTCATTTTTTCTTTAGCATCTTCAGAAGTTATAAGACGAATTTGTCTATGATAAACATTTCTTCTACCGCCATCCAATTCACGAATTGAAAGTTTATCATCATTTGGTAAGTTTTCAGCAAGCGTAATCCCTGCTCTAAATTCGCCAACATCACCTGTAACAGCAACCAAATCCGCATCAACCATAGTTTGTTTAGATTCTTTATCAGGCGAAATATTTTGAATATAATCATCATTAAATGGCATATTTTGCGCCATTAGAGGCAAGAATTTTTTAACATTGAGAATTGCATCAGTGCCTTTTTTGTTAACAATTCCTACTCTTCCTCCAAGAAAATCCTTTGCAACAGGAACAATACCATTTTCGTCCAAAAGAGCTTTTAATTCAGAATTTTCAACAACAGTTTCTGTTAATTCATCCGAATAATTTTCTCTTGTTATTGTAAATTCCAAAGGTGTATCTTGTAAAGTTGCCCATTTTTTGTCAGCATAAGCATCAAGCATAGGATCAGCTGTTCTTAACGCTTTTGCTTGAAGTTTTAAGAACTCATTAAAATCAGCATTTGTAGAAGTTTCAGATGCTTTTTCGAGTTCTGAAGCCATATAAGTAAAATCATCTTTAAATTTATCTACATAATCTGTTGCAACAAGTTCATTGCCTACTCTTTCTACAACAGAGCGTTGGTTCAAAATTTTTGCAACTTCGTCAACTTTACCGTTTTTAAGCATCTCAATCAAAATTTTATGAAATTCTTCTTTATCTAAATCTTGCGGGTAAACACCTTTACCTGCACGCATTGACACCCCTTTAGCAAGTTCAATCATGTTGCTTTCTCTGTCCAGAGAGCAAACACCCTTTTGAGCATCAAAAAGAATTTTTGTTAGTTTAGCGTCCTCATTACCTTTTTCAATTTCTTTCTCTAAATAATCTTGGAAAGGCAAATTGTTTGGGTTATCCAATTGCATATTGATTTTATCCAAAACAACTGCTGCCTTAACTAAATGCTTTAACGCTTCCTTATCGCCTTCAGCCAATTCCAGATACTCAGGCCCATCAACTGCAAGCATTTTTTTAGTAGTTAAATAGTCTTTATGTGTTCTTTTTTCAAGTTCTTCGTGGGAAAGATTAAGTTCATAATCTTTCTTTGTAAGCCCAACATTATTAATCATACTCATCTTATCAAGCTCCTTTACTAACTTATTTTCAGGGTAATTTTCATTTTTATTTTGCATAATTGATGCATTTGCGCGAAATATACATTTATTATTAATTTTGTTAATCGGGTTAATTTTCATAATTCAGTTATATCTTAGCACATTTACCGATTTGCCGCAATGTTTTTGTTACACGAAACACTCATAAAAAATAAGTAAAAATTTATAAAACCGCGTTTACACATAGTACACGCGGTTTTATTAAAAACACATTTATTTTATTATTTTAAATCATTTTCAACTTTTGCCAAGATTTCATCCAATTTGCCGGCATCTTTTATACCGCCTTGTGCGAAGTTTGGACGACCGCCACCATTAGCACCTGTAAATCTTGCGATTTCACCAACAAGCTTACCTGCATTTACGCCTTTTTTAACAAAAGCATCTGTTACTTTTACAATAACCATTCTTTCATTTGCTAAAACAACGATACTTTCACCAAGCTTGTTTGCAAGCATTTCAATACCGGCTTTAACAGCGTCTGCATCAAAGTTTTCAATTTTCGATACAAATAATTTTCCGCCTTCTATATCTTGAGCTTTTGAAATAAATGTTGAGAACTTAGATTTAGCCATTTCAGCCTTAGTTTGTTCTAAAGATTTAGCTAATTCTTTGTTTTCTTCCGCTAATTTTTCAACACGGTCAAGAACTTCTTCTGTATGAACCTTGAATTTAGCTTCTAATACGTCAGAAATTTTAGCTTTGTTGTTCAAATATTCGATTGCAGCTTTTGAAACAACAGCTTCAATTCTTCGAGTACCGGCTGCGATAGCGCCTTCAGAAACAATCTTGATTAATCTCAAATCGCCTGTGTTTTTAGCATGAGTACCCGCACAGAATTCCATTGAAATTACATCAGATTTTTCTTCATGGCACTTGCATCCGCCACCGCATTTGCATTTCTTAGCGCCACCAATTGAAACAACTCTTACTTCATCTTCGTATTTTTCGCCGAATAAAGCAGTTGCACCTGTTAGCTTAGCTTTTTCTATATCCATAATTTCTGTTTGAACAGGAAGTTTTTCCCAAATCCATTCATTAATTACATCTTCTGTTTTTTGAACTTCATCAGGAGTCATTGCTCTAGAGAATGTGAAGTCAAATCTCATTCTGTTTTCTTCAACTTGAGAACCTGCTTGCTTAACTTCATCACCAACAACTTTAATCAAAGCTGCTTGAAGTAAGTGAGCTGATGTATGGTGAACTCTAATTTCTGCACGTCTTGCTGCATCAATTTGAGCAGTTACTTCGTCGCCAACATTAATTTCACCGTTCACAACTTGGCATCTATGAACAAACAAGTGATTTACTTTAAATGTAGTCAAAACTTCAACTTTTAAATTATCGTTGAAGATATAACCGCTGTCACCGACTTGTCCACCACATTCTGCGTAGAAAGGAGTCTTATCGAGAACAACATCAACAAAGCCTTCGCCTTCGATTAAAGCTAAAACTTTTGCGTCACATTTAGTTTCAGTATAACCTACAAAATCAGTTGAACCAACTTCATCTTCTACTTTTGCATATTTCATATCACCTGTAACAGAAATTTTAGCAGTTGCTGCTTTTGCTCTGTCTTTTTGTTCTTGCATAGCAACTTTATAACCTGCTTCATCCGCTTTCAAACCATTTTCTTCTGCAATTTCTCTTGTTAATTCAAATGGGAAACCATAAGTGTCATAAAGTTTGAATGCGCTTTCGCCGTCAATATCTTTTTTGTTTGTGATAAATTCGTCAAGAAGCTTGTAGCCTCTATCCAAAGTTTTTGCAAATCTTTCTTCTTCTTTTTTGATTACGTCAATAATTTTAGCTTTGTTTTTAACCAAATCAGGATAAGCTTCGCCATACATATCAACAACTGTATCAACGAGTTTGTACAAGAACGGCAAATCCATACCCAAGATTTTTCCGTGTCTTAAAGCACGTCTTAAAATCATTCTTAAAACATAGCTTCTACCTTCATTTCCCGGGATAACGCCGTCAGAAATCAAGAAAGAAACGCATCTTGCGTGGTCTGTGATAATTCTTAATGAAACATCAGTTTTTTCTGATTTTTTATAAGCTACACCGCTCATTTCAGAAACTTTGTCCAAAATAGGTTTCAACAAATCAGTTTCAAATGTTGAAGCAACACCTTGACAAACCATCGTAATACGCTCTAAGCCCATGCCAGTATCAACGTTTTTGTGTTCAAGCGGTGATTGGTTGCCTTCTTCATCTTGATATAATTCAGTAAATACCAAGTTCCAAATTTCAACCCATCTATCACATTCGCAGGTATCAATACCACAATTTGGGTCATCACATTTATATTCTTCACCTAAATCGTAGTGAATTTCAGAACAAGGACCACAAGATCCTGAAGCACCGGGAGGCCCCCAAAAGTTGTCTTTTTTACCTTTTCTTTTAATTCTTTCATCAGGAACTCCGATACTTCTCCAAATATCATAAGCTTCATCATCAGTTTCAAAAATTGTAATCCAAAGTCTGTCTTTATCAAGTTTTAAAACTTCTGTAACAAATTCCCAAGCCCAAGGAATAACTTCTTTTTTGTAATAATCGCCAAATGAGAAGTTACCCAACATTTCAAAGAATGTATGGTGACGTGGAGTTCTACCTACGTTTTCAATATCAGAGTCCTTTCCTCCTGCACGAGCACATTTTTGACAAGAAGTTGCTCTTGCAGGGTTATAAGGTGATTTTTGGATACCTAAAAATATTGGCAGAAATTGTAACATGCCGGCTGTTGTCAAAAGTACAGTCGGGTTATCAGGTACAAGGCTAGAGCTTTCAACTATTGTGTGTTGATGCTTTTCCTTGAAATAATTCAAATAAAGATTTCTAATCTCATTTCCTTTAAGCATAATTAATTCCTTCTTTTTTGTATAAATTGATTATACATCAAAGAATTTTTAAGATAAATGATGTAAGTATGAGTATCAGTTTAGAAATTAAGTTTAATAATACCCTCTCCCTTTTACATCACACTTCCCAATTTGTAAGTTTAACTACTAGCTTGGAAGTGGGGCAGAAAACTCCCCCAAGGGAGGGGATACCCAAAACTTGTAGTTTTACTTTGAGGATGACTTGGTGTTTAAAAACGTTCTAGTAGTCTTACTTATGTCATCCGACAGAATATTAAAAGTCTTTTTGCCTACTTTTTTCTTGTAGTCCTACTTTGAGGATGACCTGATATATAAAATTACTTTTGGAACCTTGCCAATGTCATCCGATAATGTGTTCTTTTCTTTTTGGTTACTTTTTCTTTTTGTAGGCTTGCTTAGAGGATGACTTGGTATAAAAATTAATCTAGTAGTCTTACCAATGTAGTCCTATAATTTTGTTTTGTTAATAATACCCTCTCCCTAACCCTCCCCCTAGGGGAGGGGATACCCAAAACTTATAGTTTTACTTAGAGGATGACTTGGTGTTTAAAAACATTCTAGTAGTCTTACTTATGTCATCCGACAGAATATTAAAAGTCTTTTTGCCTACTTTTTCTTCAGAAAAAGTAGGTTGTGGTATAATAGATTTAAAAGAATTAATGGAGAACAAACATGAGTAAATATTTATTGGAAGTAGGTGTTGAAGAATTACCATACAAATTTATTCCTATGGCGATTTCTCAACTTAAGAATGGTTTTGAAACGTTTTTAAATAATAATAACGTAGAGTTTGGCGATGTTAAGGTTATGGCAACTCCACGACGTTTGGCGGTAATTGTTAGCGATTTGGTTGCATCTCAACCTGATGTTGAAAAAGTTGTTAAAGGCCCTATTGCAAAGGTTGCGTTTGATGAGAATAAAAACTTAACTAAGGCTGGCGAAGGTTTTGCTAAGAAAAACGGCGTAAGCGCTAATGAACTTTATGTTGAGAATGATTACCTTTATGCAAAGATTTCTATTAAGGGTAAAAATACTAAAGATTTGTTGCAAGAAAACGTTCCTGTTATTTTTTCTAAATTACAAGGCCCTCACTTCATGAGATGGGGAAATAATGATGTTAAGTTTTCTCGCCCTATCCGCTGGGTTCTTTCAATTTTGGACGGTGAAGAAGTTAAGATTAGAATTATAGATAAAGATTCTTCTAATATGACTAACGGACATAGATTTTCTACTCAAAATATTGTTATTACCAATCCTGACGAGTATGTTCAAAAATTACGTGATGCTAAAGTTATTGTTGACCAAGACGAAAGAAGAGCTAAGATTGTTGAACTTACTAAGGCTGAAGCTGATAAGTTGGGTGCTGTAACTAAGATTTCTGATGATTTATTGGAAGAAGTTACTTTTATTTGCGAATATCCTGTGGCTGTAACTTGTAATTTTGATGAAGCATTTCTTACTATTCCTCAAGAAGTTGCGGTTACTGTAATGGAAACTCACCAGAGATATTTTGCACTTTATACAAAGGAAGGCAAATTGATTAATAAATTCGTTACGATTACTAACTATATCGGTAATGAATTTGAAAATATCAAAGCCGGTAACTTGCGTGTAATTAAGGCAAGGTTGGATGACGCAGTATTTTTCTTTAACGAAGATACTAAAAAACCGCTTGAAGCTTATGTTGAAAACTTGAAGGGCATGACTTTCCAAAAAGACATGGGTTCTGTTTATGATAAGACTCAAAGAATTGTTAAACTTTCAGAAAAAGTCGCTAGTGAACTTGAAGTTAATAAACCTTCAATTAAGCGTGCTGCAGAACTTTGTAAAGCTGATTTAGCTACAAACCTTGTATTTGAATTTACTGAGCTTCAAGGCTTTATCGGTGCGGATTATGCAAGAGTTTCAGGCGAAGAAATTGGTGTTCAAGAAGGTATTAAAGAGCATTATTTCCCATTGAACGCTGATTCTGAAACAGCTAAGAGTATTGAAGGTCAAGTTGTTGGTATTGCAGATAAGATGGATACAATTTGCGCTGTGTTTGCGGCAGGCAAAAAACCTACGGGTTCATCTGACCCTCTTGGCGTAAGACGTGCAGCTTTGGGTGTTATTAAAACTGTTTTGGAACATGGCTTGAAATTGGATTTATCTAAACTTATTGATGAAACTTTGGCATTGTTGCCTGTTCAAGCTAATGTAAAAGCTGATGTTGAAGAATTTTTCGTTCAAAGATTAATTATTTTCTTGAATAGCGATTATTCTAAGAATGTTTTAGAGGCATGCTCTTCTGTTAATCCTTGCAAAGACCTTTGCGATTATGTTGAAAGAGTTAAGGCTGTTTCTGGTGGCGTTGACGAAAAACTTCTTGAAAACGCAAATCGTGTTTTAAGAATTCTGAAAGAAGAAACGGGCAATGTTGATGAAAGTTTGTTCACTTTAGATGCTGAAAAAGACTTATATAAAGCAGTTCAAGGAATTAAATTTAGCGAAGATTATAAAAAATATTTAGCTGATTTAACTCAAATTAATCCTGTTGTAACAAAATTCTTTGATGACGTTTTGGTTATGGATAAGGATGAAAAGGTTAAAAATAACAGACTTGCACTCTTGAACACTTTAAAAAATAAGTATATAATATTAACAGACTTTTCTAAATTGTAAAAAAATGTAACAAGTTAGAAAAAATGAGTCAATTTTTTCTTTCAGGATACTTTATACATATACAAAGTGAAGGTAGTAAAAATAAATAAAGAGGTCGTTATGTTCAACCTAAAGTTTTTAAAGTCACTAAAACAAGTACTAGATTCAAGAACAAATTTATTAACATTTTCAAGCGCTCAAAAACAAGCGAATGAAGATTATATAGCATCGCTCTCTTCAACAGAGCTTAAAATAAAATCTGACGAACAAAGGCTGGAAGCAATGGTCAGACAACAATTAAAAGAAGAATTTCCGAATATTGAAAAGAGTTCTTCTTACGACTTATTGGTTGACGCAGTCATCCATAATTACAAGTCAAAACAGCTTCAGGCCACAGACAACGCCGAAATTAATGAATAGTTGTCAACCTTTTATTACACACATTAAAAGCCATCTATTTGAATAGACGGCTTTTTTGTTCTATAAAATAAATCTTACAATTTCTATTTACTAGCAACCAATGCTCGATTAAACATTTGCCTATAATAATCCATATTAATATTCAAATCTTCACCAATCTCAAACAGCATTACAATCAAATCTCTGTCAGCTTGGCAACTAATTTTTTGAATTATTTCTTCCAAATTCGCAACTATTTTTGAGAAATAATAGCTTTGAGCCTCAGCAATATCAACCTTGATTTCAAGTTTTGCAATACAATCCAACAAATCAAGCGTTGCGTCAACTTGTTGTAAATCAAGCGCATAAGACAATCTGTTTATGTTTTGAGCAATTTTTTTGCTGAAAATCTTTGAAGTCGGTTCTTTATCAATTTCAATGCCAATTCTTTTAGCTTCAAAGTTTAAATCAGACGCTTGTTGAATAATATCCGCATCCAAGAAACCGCGAGATTCAATAAACAATTCATTAAATTGTTTTGTCAAAACATATTGAGCAGAAATTTTGAACTCTTTAGGAATATCCAAGCCCAATGTCTGCATTTGATAAATAGAACCTTTGCCTTCGTCATACATTGATTCATAAGTATTAGCAAATATTTGCAACTTGCCTTTAAGCATTGTTTGCAAAATTTTACGTCTTTCTTCAATAAAGATATCTTTTAACGTAAAGTATTCTTTGCCGAAATAATTATCAATTGTTCTAATAATTTCCGTTAACGGTGAAACTAAGTAAGTTCTAACAAGTTCTTTTTGAATTGTTTCAAAATCATCAGAATATTCCTTGATTGCACAATGGAAATCTCCGCCTGAGAATTGAAGAAGAGCAAAAATCATATTAGATTTTTCCAAAGTAACCTTTGATTCGACTTCAATATGACCGATTACAAGCTTTGAATTACCTTTTGTAACGCTCTTATAAGAATGTTTATCAATCTTGTAGCAATAAACATTTTCTTCATCCTCAATATCAGTATACAAAGATGAAATTGCCCAAAGACTTACAATTTGTTTAGAAGTTACTACAGATGGTTTTACAAACTTTTCGTAAACATCTTTGCCTGTACCAAACTCAGAAATATTACTTTTTGCTTCCTTCAAAATTTCTAAGAAAGGTGTTTCCAAGTCTTTTTTCATGAAGGATTTGGCAAGTTGCATAACTCTTGCAGCGTATTTCATGATTTGAACAGTTTCAATACCTGAAATTTCAGAGAAAAACCAACCGCAACTTGTATACATAAGCATTGCTTGTCTTTGAATTTCCAAAAGCTCCATAGCTTTAACTTTTTGCTCGTCAGTTAAATCATCTAAGAAATATTCATCTTGAAAATTTTTAACGCTGATATCGCTTCTATCCATAATTACAGATATGTAATTATCGCGAGTTTCTTGCGGATCTTTAAAGAATTTTTTACCTTG